>CAYTGW010000034.1:2805-24512 GCA_964437395.1 uncultured Desulfocicer sp. | reverse complement strand
TCTGAAAAACAACCAAGAATCAGTTGATTATTCTAAAAAGATATGTATAAAACGCTGACAGGAAAAAAAAGTATGCTCTATATCTGGAGTGGATAATGAGAAAAATAGCAGTTGCAATGGCAAAAGGTGGTGTTGGCAAGACAACAACAGCTGTAAATCTGGCTTTTGGTCTTTCGCAGCTTGGACACAGAGTGTTGTTGGTTGATTGCGATACTCAAGGGCAGACCTCAAAATTTCTGGGTGTGACTCCCAAGTATGGACTCTATGAGTTTGTCACAGGCAGAGATAAAAATGGTGAATATATTTCAAGAAAAGATATTATTCATCCAACCCGGAAAAATCTTTGGCTGATTGCTGGGGGGATTGGTTTGGTGGAATTGAAAAACTGGCTTGGAGAACAACCCAGAGATATCCGGCAGACTGTCCTGGGTAATGCACTTCTTCCCAAAAAGGGGACGCTTGATTATCTGATATTTGACTGCGCGCCGGGGTGGGATGTGTTAAGCGTCAACATTTTAATGGCAGTTGATGAGGTTTTATGTCCAGTTGCTCTGCAAGGACCATCTCTTGAGGGGTTGAAAACATTTTTTGGGTATCTTCTTTCAGCTCAGAAACTGAACTCAGATCTTCAATTAAAATATATACTTCCGACCATGTTTGATACACGCACCCGTCAAAGCTATGAGATATTAAAGCAACTGCAAAAGATGTTTAAAAGACAAATATGTGATCCGATTCACTATAATGTCCGTTTATCGGAGGCACCTTCACAGGGGAAAACAATTTTTGAATACAGAAGCCAGGCCATCGGAGCAGAAGGATATCGAAAATTGATAAGGAGGGTTGATGGGGATGACGATCGGCAAAAATGAAAAACCTGATTTTTTTGAAAATATTGCATTCGATCCTGTGATGGCAGCAATTGGTTCAGGTGACAAAGATAACGATAAGAATTCTCCCTTAGAAGAAAAGAAGAAGAAAAAAGCAGGTTTTTATCTTTCTCTGGAAGTGCTTGATCGGTTTACTCGTAAATTTCATGAGTTAAAGCTTGCCGGAATGCAGATTGAGAATAAGTCTGCATTTGTTGAAGCTGCAATTCTGTTTGCTTTGGATGATATTGATAAGGGTAATGAAAGCAAGGTATTACAGAAATTTTATGAATAAGATGAATATCTATTTGTTGGTTACCGTTACTTTTTTTGAACCGGTTTTTTTATGTGGTGGTTGTGTGAGAATCTCTTCCGGTACGCATTTTGTACAATATACCCTCTCATGATCAACAAATATCACATCCCTGCTGGAACATTCGCACTTGGTTTTTGATTTTATTTTCATACAAACTATTTGGCATTGTCATTGGATAATGTCAACTCGCCTCTTTTAACCCTTGATCACTGAACATGAATGCTATATTAGAAAATTGGCATTTATGCAAAGTTCTTCAATTTTTTTTCGCAGATTACCAAATTGAAACACATATAGGAATGAATTGTGGTTTTTACCACATTTTGAATTACAGGGGGATATCACTTATGAAATCAGTCAGTCAAATCGATAATTCAGGTTTTACTTTTATCGAGCTAATGGTTGTGATTGTGATTCTGGGTATACTGGCAATGGTGATCGCACCTAATTTTATGGATGCCCCGGATGAAGCAAGGCAAAACAAGGCGAAAATTGATATAAAAGCCCTTGAATCCGCACTGCAACTATATAGGCTTGATAATGGTACATATCCAAGTACGGAACAAGGACTTGAGGCGCTTGTAAAAGCCCCCGAATCTGGTGTTCTGCCCAAAAAATGGCGTAAGGGTGGTTATCTTGAAAAGTCCAATGTTCCAAAAGATCCATGGGGAAATGAATTTGTGTATCTTTGCCCTGGAGTGAATGGCAATTTTGATCTTATCTCATATGGCTCTGATGGAGCTCCGGGCGGAGAGGATGTTGCCAAGGATATCAATAATTGGGAAATCGAATAGCCAGGTCATCTGAATAAGAATGAATTTTTGGCCGATAAAAGAGAATACAGGTTTTACGCTGATCGAGTTGATTGTGGTTGTCATCATTATGTCAGTCATGCTTGTGTTTGCGACACCACGCTTGTCAGGATTTATTTTTCCGGATGATACCAATAAAATTGTACGCTGGATCGTTGTTAAAGCCAGAATGCTACGGAATAATGCGGTTCAGCATCAGAAAGACTATGTCCTTAATCTTGATATCGATAACAATCGCTTATGGATTGCAGACGAATCAATGGATACGGAAGAGGCGTTGAAAACAGCCCAAGAGAGCGGCTATTCCCTTCCGGAAACCGTAAGACTGCTTGATGTGGGATTTCCAGGACAAGGAAAAGTGATTCAGGGAACGGTTGAAATACGATTTAACAAAAAGGGGTATTCTGATCAGGCAATTATCCATATTGAAGGTAGTGATGATCGAAAGGTTTCCCTGTTTGTGGAAGCATTTCTACCTTCCGTTAAATGGGTTGAGGAATATGTCGAAACCTTCAGATAATGGGAAAAATGAAGGGTTCACCCTTTTAGAGGTTATGATCGCTTTCTCGATTATTGCCATTGTGATAACGACATTATGGGGGCTACATTCCAAAACGGTTTATTTGAATCTGAATTCTCAATTTGATACCCAGGCACCGTTTCTCGCAGAAGTAAAGATGGCGCAGATTATTGAAAATATTGAAAAGCATGAAGATGCGGAGGAAGGTGACTTTGGTGAAGATTTTCCAGGCTACTCCTGGAAAAGTGCTGTGAGTAAAGTGGAGTCGGAAACCCTAGGCGAT
Organism: uncultured Desulfocicer sp.; assembly: GCA_964437395.1. Lineage (GTDB taxonomy): Bacteria > Desulfobacterota > Desulfobacteria > Desulfobacterales > SURF-7 > QZKS01. The sequence continues at coordinate 21,712 of CAYTGW010000034.1, read as the reverse complement.
CTATCGGAAAAACTGAAAAAAATTGAGGTTACCATAGGTTTTAACGATGGAGAGTTTAATTATACGATCATTTCTTACCGTTTATTGCAGGAGTAGTTTTCTGATCATTCCAGGGAAAGACAAAGAGGCCGAAGGTTGCTTCGGATTTACGCTGCTTGAGATTTTACTGGCAATTTTTATCTTCAGTATCATGATTACAACCCTTTTCGGATCTTTTAACCAGATTCTTGGCAGTGTGGGGGGCATTGAGGAGAATATCACCATCAATGAGATGGCGAAAACATGCCTGGACAGGATGATCCTGGATTTTAGGGAGATTCACGTGACCCCCTCCCAGCGCTATTCCCAACCCGAGCTGGATTCTGATCCGGATGTTCATCAAATCCTTGGTGAACAGAATTCCTCCCAGAATAAGGATTTCCCAAAACTGCGATTTACATCTTCTGCTCATATTGCGTTTGGCAAGGGACAACCAAAAGGTGTAGCAGAAATTGTCTATTATGTTGATGAAACGAATGAGAACACCTTTGTCCTGAAACGATCGGATCGTCTTAATTTTGAGAAACCGCTTGATGAGAAAAATAATGATCCTGTTCTTTGCGAGAATATAAAGTCACTCTCTTTTATATACTACGATAAAGAGGGTGAAGAACATGAATCATGGGATTCTGAGTCTTCTGAATTCAAGTATGAAACACCGGTATCCATCGGTATCCGGCTGGAAATCGGCAAAGAAACAGCTTCTTACGTATTTCAGACCCGGGTTCATTTACCGGTTTATCGTTATGAAAACATCCAAAAAGAAACCTGATGAATGAGCAGAATCAAAAAAAGAATCAAGGTATCGCTCTGATCATTACCATTGCGGTGATTACGCTTCTGATTTCCACAACAATGGAACTGAACAGGCGGGCAGGGGATGCTGCCGAGTTTACGGGTGTTACAAGAGATCGTTTGAAGCTTTCTCATATGACTTCTTCGGGGGTCAACATGGGGATGGCCTTATTGTTGAAAGATAAAAAAGATGGAGAAGTGGATTCTCTACAGGAAGATTGGGCAGACAAGGAAAGCATCGCAGACCTTCTGGGTGATATCCCATTTCCAGAAGGGGCTTTGACCGTGGAAATTCAGGATGAGCTTTCAAAAATTCAGGTCAATGCGCTGGTCAAGTTTCCGGATGGGAAGGATTTTAATCAGGATCAAATGAATATGTGGGAACGATTTGTTGGATATGTTACCTCCGGACAAGTCGAGGATGATGATACCAGTGCCTCCGCCATTGTGAATTCCATTAAAGACTGGCTCGATTCAGGAGATGATGATGCAATAAGCGGTGTGAATGGGGCGGAATCGGATTACTATAATGGCCTGGAACCGCCATATGCATGTAAAAACGGGCCAATAGATCATGTGGATGAACTTCTCCAGGTAAAGGGAGTGTCAAAGCTGGTAGAGAGTTTCGGCGGCTGGGAGATGCTATCCCAATATCTGACTGTCTATGGAATGGAAACAGAAGCAACAGCCAACAAGTTCACCTTTCCGGGGAAGATCAATATCAATACTGCTGAATTAGCGGTCATCGCCGCTTTGCTTCAGGTAAATGATCTTCCGCTTGCACAGGAGATTGTTGGATATCGGGAAGAAATGACGGCCGATGGTAAATATGTCAATGATTTATCCATGTCTAGTGCAGACTGGTATAAGAAAGCCCCTGGATGCAGTGCTTTGACAATTGAACCCAATCTGATCACAACGAAAAGCAATTTTTTCCGGATTATCGCAACAGGTGAACTGAATAATGTAAAGATGGTGACAGTTGCAGTTGTAGAACGGGAAAATAAATCCGGAAAAAACGCATGCAGGGTCTTGAGTTGGCAGACAGAATAGACTATATCAGAACCGTTGGTCTTGAAATGATTGCTAATGAAATAAAAATATTAGCTTAACATGATTTTTGTTGAGGGGGTAAAGGGACTCCGAACTGTTCGGGGTTGATCAATTACCAAGTTTCAAAAAAGCCAGGTTGTGATAAAATGATATGAGCAGAAAAATTCTTGGGCTTGATATTCGTAAAAATAGCGTATCCGCAGTAGTCGTTGTTAACAGCATCAAGGGCAATGAAGTGGAGGTTTTTTATCACAATTCCTGGAAAGTAAACGGAGAAGAACATACGGCTGATCAAATCAGAGCTCTGCAAAACATTCTTGAAGACATTGATCTGTCAGAGGTTGAGTGTGTTGCATCTTTTCCTGCAGAACTGGCTTCTTATCGGAATATTCAAGTTCCATTCAAAGAAACCCGAAAAATAAAGCAGGTTCTTCAATTTGAATTAGAACCTACCATGCCGTTGCCCATTGATCAAGCAGTGATCGATTTTCAGAATATATCACACCCAAAACAGTATGAACAAACATGCATTCTTGCTGCTGTGATTGAAAAAGAAAAACTGGATAAATTCATATCCGATCTGAAATCCGTAAATTTGAATCCACAAGTGGCAACCATCAGTGGATATTCAATTGCCATGGTGATTGCAAAACAGGCCGGCTCACCAAATCAGTTTTTGGTCATTGATGTTTATGATAACCGCTCAACATTGTTTGCCATATCTTCCGGACAGATTCAAACAATTCGTTCAATTGTTTTCAGTCATTCATTGACAAGACCTGCAGAATCAATCTGCAAAGGAGTTTTGCAAACGGTTTCCGCCGTAGAGGATATTCTGGGAATTGAGTTTGTACCGGAAATTGTTTTTCTGACAGGCCCTGAAACAGATAAGTCTGATTTCAAGGAGGAGATTGCCGGTTCACTTGAACTTTCGGTTAAATCGGTTGATTTGATTCAAGACACTGGAATCCAGATGAAAGAGCTTATTGATCAATCCTGGATACCGGAACAGATGGACAATGCATTAGCTCTGGCAATTGCTGAGTTCTCAGGAAGCCATGGGTTGAATTTTCATCGCCGACAGTTTGCAGCCAAGAAGCATTGGAATGCCTATCGTAAAGATATTATTAAAACCTCTATTTTTGCAGGCATCATTCTATGCTTACTGCTCTTAAATCTGTCTTATGACTTTTACTCAATGAGCAGGGAAAAGACTGATCTGGATTCCCAGATTTCGACTATTTACAAGCAGGCATTTCCGGATTCAGCAATTGAAGATACCTTTGTACAGCAGAGACAAATGCGTGTAGAGGTGGATGAACTGAAAAAACAATTCTCAACGCAGGGGTCATCTGGAAGGGATTTGAGATCCATTGATATATTAAACGAAATTAGTGGACTGTTGCCAAAAGAGATAGACATTGAGCTGGATAATTTGGTAATTGGGCCGGACAATGTAACCATCGCAGGGGATACGGCAACATTTAATTCTGTGGATGAAATGAAAAACCTTTTAGAAAAAGGAAATTTCTTCCAAAAGGTCACAATCAGTTCAGCCAATTCAGATAAAACCGGAAAAAGAATTTCATTTAAGTTGAAATTGGATATATAGTATTCAGAAGTGACTTATGGAAAGATTATACCGATATCTTGACCGAAAATACAGCAAAAGAGAACAGGTAGGACTTGCTGCAGCAGGAGTGACACTTCTCCTTTTTTTGTTCTTTCAGCTCGTGATATCACCTGTAATCCATAAAAAAACCCGTATGGAAGAGGAAATTGTTACCAGAAAAAAGGCACTGATGGAAATGGTTGCGCTAAAAAATGATTTTGATCAGTTAAAAAGAAGTTCTGAATTATCGGAACGTCATTTTTCGCAACGGGACAAGAAATTTACCTTATTTTCCTTCCTGGATCAGTTGGCAGGGCAGGCTGGCGTAAAAGAAAATATCAGTTATATGAAGCCAACTGCATCAAAAAAGCAGGAAACAGGACTTAAAAAATCAATAGTTGAGATAAAACTCAATGATATTACATTGAATCAGTTGACATCCTATCTGCATGGAATTGAAACATCAAAAAATATGGTTTTTGTAAAAAGGCTTTCAATAACCAAGAAGGGAGAACAGGACGGGTTCATTACAGTTGTTCTGCAAGCAGAAACCGTAGAGTCCTGATAACCGGTTTTTAAAAGGGAAATGGGAAAAGCAAACATAAAATTATTATATGCAGCCTATATTGTAGGTACAAGCCTTTTTTTCCTGTACTATCTTTTTCCTTCAAAACCTTTCAGTGATTATCTGAAATCGAAGATAGAGCAGGCTGCGCCGGATTTTTCCGTAACCATCGAAGATGTCAGACCGGTCTTTCCACTTGGGCTGAAGTTTGTAAATCTCAATGTGGAAAACAAAGGGACACCCGTGCTTGATGCACAGAAGCTTTCTGTAACACCCGGGTTTCTATCTTTATTCGCCGGTAGAATTTCTGTTGACATCGATTGTGAGGCATACAAAGGGGTGATTGAGGCAGCGCTCGATTTTAGAAGAAAAGATTTTATGGTCAGTGATGCAGATGTGGAATTCAATCATGTTCAGATCGGCGATATCCTTTTTTTAAAGAATCACATGCCACATGATTTAATGGGTTCACTGGATGGCCAGGTGAATTACGAAACAGGAGAGAACAACAAGCAAAATTTTAAGAGTGATTTCGTTCTTACAGATTTTATAATCAAATTCTCTTCGCCATTTCATGGTCTGGAAAAATTGAGCTTGAAAAAAATAGAGGCTGATTTCGAGTCTGATCGAAGTGAGCTCAAGGTTAACCGGTTTTTGAACAAGGGGGGAGATGTGGATGGTAGCCTTTCCGGAACCGTTCTCATCAACAGGCAATTTGAAAAAAGCGTCCTGAATTTAAATGGGACCATCAATCCCAATCCTGCATTCACAGATAAGTTGGGAAAATTGGGGCCCATTGTAAAAAGAATACTTAAAAAAAGCAGTGAAGAAGGTTTCCCTGTGAAGATTCAAGGCACTTTTGAAAAACCCAGGTTTTTCTGATATAAAGCAGATATTTTGCTCGTGACTGCTTCATTGTTTTTTTGATAGAGAGTGAATCATAGAACCGAATGAATAAAATTTTTATCATATTGAATCTGTTTCTGCTTACCATCGGTATTTATCTGGGTGTTAAGGGATTTTATCGAATTGTAATAACAAAGATAGCAGTACAGACACCGGAATCCCATATGAAAAAAATTCCGGAAGTGAAAGATAACATTTTTAAACCGATCGCATATTATAGAAAGATCACGGATCGGAATCTTTTTAAAACCGGTGCGGAAATATCGGTTAAGAAAAAAGGGGTTGACCTGGATCTTGAAGGGCTTCAAGAGACCGAGCTGAATCTGAAACTGTGGGGAACCGTAACCGGCAAAACAACTTTTGCAGTGATCGAGGACACCAAGGAAAGAAAACAGAATCTGTATCATGTGGGAGATTCCATTCAGAATGCAGTTGTCAAAATGATATTAAGAGAAAAAGTTGTTTTGGATGTCAATGGCAAGGATGAAGTCCTGAATATAGAGGAAACCGCATTCCCTCAAAAGGGAGGAGCAAAGCGCAGCACGGAGATCTCAGGGGAGTATTCCAGATCTGAAAATTCTCAAAAGATTACCTTACAGAGATCTCAGGTGGAAGGTGCCATGGCAAATGTCACTGAATTGATGGGGCAGGCCAAAATAAGACCGCATTTTGAAGATGGCAGACCGGACGGTTTGACGCTGAGCAGTGTAAAACCAAGATCAATATTCAGAAATATGGGGTTGAGGAACGGGGATATCATTACAGGAGTGGATGGCAACCCGATACAGACGGTTGATGATGCATTGAAATTTTATGAAAATTTAACGAGTGCATCTGACGTTACGCTTCAATTGAAGCGGCGTGGTAAAGAAAAAGTGATCGAATATACAATTAAATAATTGATCAGGATCCGATATGAAACTTTTTTGTATAGCAGAAAAAATTATTATCAGTATATGTGTCATGATTTTTTTGGCATCCGGAGCTGCTTTGGCTGCTGAAAGCGATGAGAAAAGCACTGTTCAGAAATTTGATAGCAACACGACCAAAGAAGGGAATAAAGGACAGGAGCGGTTTGTTTCCATTGATTTTAATGATGTGGATATCAATGTGTTTATCAAATTCATGAGCGAATTGTCCGGTAAGAATTATGTCGTGGACGATCGGGTAAAGGGAAAAGTTACGATTATCTCTCCTACCAAGATTTCTGAAAAAGAAGCTTATAAAGTGTTTGAATCTGTACTGGAAGTGAATGGTTATTCCACAGTGGAAGCCGGAGAAATTACCAAAATTGTTTCATCTCCGGATGCACGAACCAAAAATGTTGAGACCTATTTAACGGATGAGGGGTTGGAGCCCAACGACAAACTTGTGACGCAGTTAATACCGTTGAAATATGCAGATGCCAATGAAGTGAAACAGTTATTTTCAACTCTGGTATCCAAAAATAGTGTTATCCTGGCCTATACCCAGACCAATATGCTGATTGTTACGGATATTTATTCCAATATTCAGCGTCTTCTCAGAATTCTTACTGCAATTGATGTCACCGGTATTGGAAGGGAAATTACCATTATTCCTCTTGAGTCGGCAGATGCTGAAAAGCTGGTAAAAATTCTGGAAGCAGTTTTTAAAAAGGATAATCCGGTTGCGAAGAAAAAGAGTGAAAACGGCAGGGACATCTCTTTTGTAGCGGATGAGAGAACCAATACAATCGTACTTCTTGCAAGTGAAGCAGACACATTAAGAGTGAAAAAGCTGATCCAAATGCTGGACAAGGATGTACCCAAGGGCAAGGAGAAAATCCATGTTTATTACCTTGAATATGCAAATGCCGAAGAACTTGCTAAGGTACTTCAGATGCTGCCGAGCAAACAACAGGAGACAAGTGAAAAAGGGAAAAAATCAGCAGCACCTGTCGTTTCGGGATCAACCAAGATCACAGCAGATAAGGCCACAAACAGTTTGATCCTGATGACGGATAAGGATGATTATCTTACCCTGGAAGAGATTATCAAAAAACTGGATATACCGCGATCCATGGTTTATATCGAGTGCCTGATCATGGAAGTCAATGTGGAAAAAGGTTTTGAACTTGGAACCGAGTGGGTGGCCGGTGATGATATGAAAATCGGAAGCAAGGAATGGGCTGTGGGTGGTGGTTTTGGCGGCAAAGGACAATATAACAATATCGGGAATGTAATAACGACTGCCGGTACAGGGGTAGCAACATTCCCGGCTGGTTATTCCATGGGGGTTTTCGGGGAAAAGATAAAAGTAGGCGATCTGACGTTTGCCAGTCTCGGGGCACTGATCAATGCCATGAAGAGTGATCAGGATGTTCATATCCTATCTACACCTCAGATTATCACCACGGATAATGAAGAGGCCGTGATTACCGTAGGCAGCAATTTGCCCTATCTGACCAAAACCGGCACAACAGATTCCTCAGAGACCTATAATAATTATGAATACAAGGACGTTGGTTTTACCTTGAAAGTAACACCGCAGATCAGCAAAGACGGTCTAGTGAGGCTTAAAATTTTTCAGGAAATCAATAAACTGGATCAGGCCGCCATTTCTCAGCTCAATACCGAAGGAACAACACCGGTGACTCTGAAGCGTACCATCGAGACAACTGTTATTATTAAAAATAAGAATACGGTTGCAATCGGCGGTTTAATTGATGACAGTATCACTAAAGAAGAATCAGCCGTTCCCTGTCTGGGAAGTGTCCCATTGCTGGGTTATTTGTTTAAATCCATCAGTGAGTCCAATCAGAAGACCAATCTCTATTTTTTCCTCACACCCCATGTTATCCGGGGTCCGGAAGATTCTGAAGAGATGAAAAATAACAAGAAGTCGGAGATGGAAAAATTGATGAAAGAGGGGAGAATCAAGATGTACGGTGGCAATCCTGATCATCTGTATTCGGAAGATGACGATACAAAGAAGAAATGATTTTTGGATAAGAATCATTATTGCGGTTATCAATACAACAGATTCATCAACTTTCGATTTCGTGAATAGATGATAAAATCTTTTTTAAAAATATTGCAGGAAGAGTTCAAGATACCGGAAGAAGAGTATCAAAAAGCCCTGGATGTAAAAATGCAGGGAGGAGGGGAAGATATTGGTGAGATCCTCCTGTCCAATAACGCGATCACGGAAAAGCAGCTTCTTAAAGCCAGGAGTATTCGTTATAATATTCCATTTCTTCCTGAAATTTCCATTGGAAATATCCGGGCGGATTTACCCCGGAATATTTCTATCCAGTTTTTAAAGAAGTACTTTATGGTGCCGTTGGATTTTTCAAAGCATGAATCGATTCTGGATGTGTCCGATTGTGTGATTGCTGTTAATGATCCATCCTATATCCAACAAATGGATGACCTGGCCCGTATTATGGGCAAGGATGAATATCAACCGGTTCTTTCTACCAAGGAAGCCATTCTGGCGGCCATTAATCTCTCCTACGATCATAGCCAGGGGTCGGCTGCACAGCTTGTTCAGGATATGGAAGAGAACACCAGTTCCATTATCGAGTCGATTGAAGAAACCGCTGACCTTCTGGATGACACAAGTGATGCACCCATTATCAAGCTTGTGAATCATATCATTTCACAATCCATAAAAGCAGGAGCCAGTGATATTCATATCGAACCGTATCAGGACAGTTTTAAGGTGCGGTATCGGGTGGATGGGATACTGTATGATATGCTGATGCCGCCCAAATGGATCCAGGCAGCCCTGATTTCAAGGGTTAAGGTCATGGCCAGGATGAACATCGCTGAAAAAAGACTTCCTCAGGATGGGCGGATTGAGGTTCGGAAGGGGGATCAGATCATTGATATCCGGGTGTCAACCATTCCGATTACTTTTGGTGAAAGGGTTGTCCTGAGGCTACTCAACAAATCCAGTTCTCTTTTATCACTTATCGATATTGGATTTGAACAAGAGAGTCTGGATCAGATTCAGGAATTGATTTCATCTCCCAATGGAATCATTCTGGTTACCGGCCCGACCGGCAGCGGTAAAACAACAACTTTGTATGCAATCCTGTCTACGATCAATAAACCGGATATCAATATTATCACAATTGAAGATCCGGTTGAGTATCAGATTGAAGGAATCGGTCAGATACAGGTGAATCCGAAAATTGATCTGACTTTTGCAAGGGGACTGCGCTCCATCATGCGTCAGGACCCGGATGTCATGCTGGTAGGAGAAATCCGGGATAAGGAAACAGCGGATATCGCTGTTCAGTCCGCACTGACAGGGCATCTTGTCTTTTCAACACTCCATACAAATGACGCTGCAAGTGCGATTACCCGTCTGGTGGATATTGGTATCGAACCGTTTTTGATTTCCTCTTCTGTTATTGCAGTTATGGCCCAGCGGCTTATTCGGGTGCTTTGTACAAAATGCAGAGAAGCATATGTTCCGGATGAAGCTGCCAAGAAAAGCATCGGCATTACAAATGAACTTGGGGAAAACGATGTGCTTTACCGGGCAAAAGGATGCGAGAACTGCTTTAACACCGGATATAAAGGCAGAATCAGTATCGCTGAGATTCTGGTCATGAACAGCCGAATCAAGAGAATGGTACTTGAAACATTTGATTCCAATCTTATTATGAACGAAGCAATGAGTCAGGGAATGACTACACTTCGAAAGGATGGGCTCAAGAAAATTGTTAAAGGTCTGACCAGTATTTCAGAAGTGTTGCGTGTCACCCAGAGATAGGATTTCTGAAAAGTGAACTCATTCGCAGGAAAAAATAAATGCACGTTTTTTTCTTTTCTCTTTATTTTCTTCTTCGTGTTTTGTCTCCCTTACAGTTCCGGATCAACTGAAAAACCAAAAGATGAGAAGCCAGTAGAAGACCGGCTGGATGGAAATCCACTTGTGTTGCCCATTCGTTTTTTTCGACAGTATCTTTCCGGAGCAGATGGAGACCGATGCTCCATGTATCCATCCTGTTCACGGTATGCACTGGATGCTGTAAAAAAGCATGGCGGGATCACGGGCTGGATTATGACCTGTGATCGTCTGATGAGGTGCGGACGTGATGAGGTCAGTCATTCTCCTTCTATCCAGATTCAGCAACGGTTTTTTGTCTATGACCCTGTCGAAAACAACGACTTCTGGTGGGAGTAGGGAGTATGCAATCCGTTTTCCTGAAATATCCGGGCATGCTTTTTTTAAAGTTGTTGCCCTATGTTCTGTTTTTTTTTTATATACTCCTTCCATCTGCTGCTCAGGCAGCGAAAGAGATTCTGGTTAATTCAGATGAGCAGTTTTTATATGCAGAAGATTGTTTTTTAAAAGAAGATTATATCCATGCAGCATCAGAATTTAAGAGATTTGTCTTTTTTTTCCCAAAGGATGAACGGAAAGAGTTGGCAAATTATAAAATGGGTCTTTCCCTCTACCGGTCAGGTAATTACCAGGAGGCGATTCAGTTTTTTCATCAATTTCAAGAAGAGTATGGAGACACTGCGTTTTCCCGGAATGCTTCCTTTCTGATTGCACGTTCCTATCTTGCATTGGATCGAAAGGGAGATGCCATTATCTCTTTGAATAATTTAACCATGCTCACAAAGGATGTCCGGACGAAAGATTACGCATATTATGAGCTTGGCTGGATCTGGCTGGAACAACCATCCTACCGATTATCCGTAGAAGAGAACGAGAAGCATGCAACCAGTTATTTAAAAAAAGTAAGCGCTGAAGGTTATGATGAATTGAAAATTGCAGAACTGGAGAATAAACTTCAAAAATATGAAGCGCTGTCTCAAAAAAATCCGATTATGGCCGGCAGTTTTTCAATTGTTCCAGGTCTGGGGCAACTGTATTGCGAAAGATATCAGGATTCCATGACCGCTTTTTTACTGAATGTTGCTTTTGGGATTGCTGCATTTGAAGCGTTTGATCATGAGAACTACGCACTTGGCGGATTGATCAGCACGGTTGGTTTTGGTTTTTATGCTGGAAATATTTACGGAGCAGTTTCCAGTGCCCATAAGTACAACCGGGACCAGCGAATGAATTTTATCGAGCTTTTGAAACAAAAAATCAGAATTCAAATACCCTTCAAATACGAGGATAAACGACTCGGGGTTACTTTTGAATCTGCCTTTTAACCAGCTCACTATTGAACCAGTTTATTCATTTCCATTATCGGAAGAACAATGGATAAAACAATAAAGGCTACCACAACGCCCATTACCAATATGATGACGGGTTCCAGCCAGGATGTCATCGCGATTAAAGTGGTTTCCACCTCATTTTCATAAACTTGTGCAACCTTGTTCAGCATGGATTCAAGCTCACCGCTCTGCTCTCCGACTTGTATCATCTGGATGGAAAGATGTGGAAAAACATCATATGCCTCAATGGATTTGCCAAGGGCATTTCCTTTCTCAACTTCCTTTGCAGCATTTTCAATCACTTCTGCAATCAAAACATTACCGGCGATATTTTTTACAATCTCAAGCGCAGAGAGTACGGTTACACCATTTTCCAGAAGGGATCCGAGTGTCCGCGCAAATCGTGCGACAGCTAGTTTACGCAAAAGATCACCGGCTACAGGGAGAGATAGTAAAAACTTGTCAATGATATATTTTCCCTTTTCTTTTTTTTGCACTGCCTTAAAACAGAAAAAAGCCGCAATAATCAGCAGGAAAAGAAACCACCAGTAGGCTTTCAGAAAATCACCTGTAGCAATGAGAACCCTTGTGGGGGTGGGTAATGCCCGGTTAACGTCCTTAAAAATAGTTGTGATTCTGGGAACAATATAAGCCATCAGAAAAAAAAGGACTCCGGAACCAATTACGGTCATGATTGCCGGGTATGCGAGCATGGATCGAATCTTATTGGTCAGTGCCTGCTGATTTTCTGTGATGTCCGCCAGCCGTTCAAGTACAATTTCCAGGGTTCCGGACGACTCTCCGGCGCGTACCATATTGATATATATAGGTGAGAATGTCTCCGGATACACAGACAAAGCTCCGGCAAAGCTGTTTCCCTCCTCAATGGAATCCTTGATCTGAGAAAGAATTTTTTTAAACACATGGGACTTGGTCTGGGGAATTAATGTTGAAATAGCGGAAACCAATGGGAATCCGGCACCGACAAGTGTGGACAGTTGTCTGGTCATCATTGTAATTTCAGATTTTTTTACTTTTGAAAATAAAAGGGATATGGAAATGGAACCCGGTTTGTCCGTTGACTTTTGAGTTGCATACACCTCTTTAATTTCTGTTGGATAGATCTGGGAAGCGCGCAATTTTTGTCTGGCTGTGACAGCACTTTCTGTATCAATGATACCGGTAACTGATTTCCCTTTTGCATTCAACGCTTTATATTCATAAACAGGCATGTTTATATCCTACATTTCATAGAGGTATCTTGAAAACTCTATTATTTTTATCCAATTATTTTCGATACAGGGTATTTTCAGGAAATTATATGTAACGGTTTTGGCCCAGGCTCACTGTATTGTCAAGCTAAAATCGATAACGAAAAAAGAGAAAGATTTCCGAGCGTATGAATCGTTATGGGTACCCAAAGATTTTTTTCTTTTTCATAGGAAATGGCAAAAACAATACCACCTGTTATCTGGACATAGGAAACACCTGGATGAGCCAATGCAAAAATCAGTGTGCTGATCGAAATTGCAAATATAGAGCCCCATTTCCGGAAGAACCCGTACAGTATGCCTCTGAAGAAGGTTTCTTCTGCAACCGGAGCAATCAGGCCACCGACAAGAAAGAACAGTATTTTTTGTGTTGTGTCCTGAGGAAGACGAACGTGCAGTAATTTAAAAGGATTAATACCAATCAGGAACAGAATGAAAAACAGAAGACCTGCGATCATTCCAAAAACAAAAGACCAGAGAAAGCCTTTTTTGAATCCAGGAATGATCTGGAGTGAGGAGAGAGCAATCGATTCGAAATTCCGATCAAAAATATAAACCGTTCCCAGAATCAGAATCAATTGCAGCAGTCGGAGTATTCCCAAACCAATCCATCCGGTTTTCCCTGCCATAAACAGGATCCAGATGGTTTCTGCAGCCATGACCCATAAACTGGAAAGCAAAAAGATTTTCAGTTCAATATTTCTTGTTGCCATCCGAGATTCCTCAGAGCCTTGTATGCATACCATTGAACATACCAGTTGCGGGATGTTTTGATTGTATCCAGTATGATTGGAATATCTTCTTTTTTGCCAAGTTTCCCCAGGGAATATAAAGCCATACAAACCACATTGAAATGTTTATCGTGTAAAAGTTTGAGCAAGGCTTCTCGGTTTTTTTCCGTATCTCGAATAGAAAGAGATTTCGCAATCCAGTACCGTTCAGGGATTAGACCGTTAATGATTAAATTCTCATATTCAGGAAAGAGAGTGATATCCATTTTGTGATCAACAATAAACCGAAGTGCCTGGATTCGGGCAGTGGAGTCTTCAGATGCCAGCATAGTGGCAATTTTTTCAGGAGAGTCGTTTTTATTGCCGGTGCTGCCCACAAACAAGACAAAAAGAATCAAAATGCATATTAGCGAAGCCAGAATGGTTGCCGTAAGCGGAGCAGTAAAAAGTTTGATCAGCCGGAGCGGGAGCAGGAAGGCAATCGAATACAGAAGAACCGCACCTGCAAAAAGAAGGGAGGCCATTGTAATCATCCTGAAAATTGCATGCCGGTCTGTTATTGATTCAAACTGTTTTATCCATAGCTTTGGAGAATTCAAAAAATCGTTGATAGTAACAGCAAGTACAGCTTTTTTTTGGTGGAAAAAAATGATTGAATTCTGCTTGATTGACAATGTGAGATCTGCCTGAACAGAGGATGGCAAAGGAATATAATCAAATCGTTTGAATATATGGCTTAGCTTTTGTCTGAGATGTTTGTCCTGGATTGAATTCAGGTCACAGGTTTTAATCAATTGTTGGGAGAAGGATTTAAAATAGTTTGCGGAGTAGAGGCTGTTATCATAATAAAATGCATTCAGTTTGTTACCCGTCGGATTTTTAAGAAGCAGAAAATCCCTTATATCCAGGAATTTTTCTGCCTTTATCTGTAAGACGTATCCAATGGAAATGGAAAATAGAATAAAAAGTGCAATATGAGAAAACAAGGCAGGTCCGGATGAAGAACGAATATGATCTGGTAAAAGTTTCCCAAAAACCGGAAAGATCGTACATGGAATAAGGATCAGATAAGCCGTGATCAGGGAAGATAATCCATTTTGATTGATCATGAGGATGCTTGCAGCCCATATCAGGATCAGAACGATCAGGACGGGTCTGCTTTTATTAAATGGAATGTGCCATATCCAGGCAGAAAAAACAGCAAGGATCGTCAGGCTAAGCCCTGAGGTTAATGAGAAGAAAAGTCCTCCATTAAAAGCAGAAGAAAAATCGGTTAAACTTTGTGCCACATGCATATTCGGTACGGCCAGGTATCCTGCATTATGAACAGCTTTCAATGAGTGGTGGAAATCAGCATTGGAAAAAAAGATATGAATTGTGGATAAAAACTGGGCGACAATAAATCCGATCAGTAATAGTATCACCAGTCGGAGAGTTCCCACTGGAATCCGTTGATCATTCATGGGCGGTTTTTATACTAAACCTTGAATTTTCCGACAAGCTCATTGAGTTGAACAGCAAGATTGGTCAATTTTTCCGCATTGATGTTCAACTGTGAACTACTGTTGGACATTTCATTGGCCGCCTGGTTGACTTCGGAGATATCACCGGCAATCTGGCCTGCTACGGCTGAACTTTGCGCGACATTCTCATTTACATCATGAATACCGCCGGAAACTTGAACCACGTTGCTTGCAATCTCCTTTGTCGTTACAGATTGTTCTTCAACCGCAGTCGCAATGGTGGAAACGATTTCATTCACATCGTTTATGATTTTGGAAATCTGTTCAATATCGGATACGGTTCCGGCGGTTGTTCCCTGGATACCTTCAATTTTTTGTTTAATGTCATGTGTGGCTTCTGCGGTTTGCCGTGCGAGTTCTTTAATTTCATTGGCAACAACTGCAAAACCTTTTCCTGCATCGCCTGCACGGGCTGCTTCGATTGTTGCATTGAGGGCCAGAAGGTTGGTCTGTTCCGAAATTTCCGTAATGGCTTCTGTAACTTTTCCGACTTCCTGTGCCGCAACACCTAGCTCTGCAACCCTGTCTGAAGCGTTTTTGGCCTGGGTGACCGCTTCGCTTGTTATGATCGCCGCTTTTTCTGAATTTTGTGCGATTTCGTTAATTGTAGAGGTCATTTGTTCTGCAGCGGTTGCAACCATTCCTGTATTGGTCGAAGCCTCCTCCATTGCTGCTGCGACAGAATCCATATTGTAGTTCATCTCTTCTGCGGCAGATGCCACTGCATTGGATTTCATGGACATCTGATTTGCGCCATCACTCATCAGGGAAGAAAGATCGGTAAGCTCTTTGGAAGCGGTTTTCAAAATATCTGCATTTTCAACAATATTCTGGATCATTCCTTGAAGGTTATTGATGAATGTATTGAACCATTGTGATAAATCTCCTACCTCATCTTTGCTGGAGACATGCAGCCGTTTGGTCAGATCTCCCTCACCCTCGGCAATATCACGAATCATTTTAACCGTTTTGATAAGGGGTTCGCTGATGGATTTTTTTACAATAAAGAAAATGAGGATCGATGCACCGATAGCGACAACAAAAAATAGGGTCAGGTTGAGAATTCGAAGTTTTTTGGTGGCATTTCGGACGCTGGAAAGATTTGACCTGAGCTCTTCTGAAAATGAGTTGGTTAATATTTCCAGACGGTTTAAAATGATTTTGGTTTGGTCAGCCAGTTCTGCGGTTTTTGTATTATTGGAGCTACCTTCCGTATCTGTGTTCATGGAGCCATATACAGTATTGGCTGTTGTAGTGAAATCAGAGTGAAGCTGAATCAGTTTTTTCACTTCATTTGTTTTTTCTCCAGTGATGTTGGATTTGTCAAGAATGGCCTGAAGGTTCTCTCTTGTTTCTATTGATTTTTGTTTGGCGGTCTCGATAGAAGAACTGTCTCCAATGATAACGACATTTTCGTAAAATTTAATCTGTTCCTTGAATGCAGTCAGGGCTGCCTGACTTTGCTGTGATGCCGGGAAAAGCGAGTTTGAAACATCCAGGAGGAGGGACTCTGTTTGTATTCCTCTTGAAAATCCGAAGATCATTGAAATAAAGTATCCGATTATCAGAATAATAATACTGAACCAGATCTTTTTTGCAATGCTCAGCGTATGCCACATAGAATAACCTCCCCGAAAATAAAGATACGTGATTGCTTTGGATGCTTCCTGTACAAGATTCTGAAACCATTGTTGTATTTATTTTGGGGGACGATAGCATTATTTAGTGAAACTGACAATTAAATAATGAGTCAAATTGAATTGAAAGAATCTGAGCCGGATCAGGAAAGAAAGAATAAGTGCGTTGATGGATTAAAATCTCATTTGTGCGGTCAGGTTCAGGGCTTCTTCATCTCTCTCCCTGCCCTCTAATCCAATGGAAAATGCTTTTGAGATGTAATAGGTGACTCCGATAAAATACCCTTTTTGTCCGTTTGTTTCAAGGCTGCCATTATAATTAATATTGCCTGCAGTAAAACTGTTAACCACAATTTCTTCTTCGCCATTCCAGTCGGATATTCTGAACCCGATATAAGGAGCAATTTTCTCATACTGGTATGAAGCGACGATGGCTCCCTGGAATTCATTGACGTTCATGGCATAGGAAGCAGGGTAGGACTGAATAGCGCTGCTTTCGGCCCAGTTTGAAAGGATTACCTGAGTATTATTGGAGTCAAAGCTGATTCTTCGATATTTTGCATCAAAGCCGATTCTGAAAAAAACATCTTCATCCAGTTTTTCTTCATGCATGATGGCCGTAATTCCTGCACCAAACACCATGTTCAGGTCTGTTTGAAGGTCAACATAATCGATCCGGACATCTGCGACATCTTTATCCGGATCATAATCATAAATTGATTTTTTGTCTTTAATTTCGCCGACGCCTACAATCCCATATACATAAAGTCTGTCCCGGATTATACTGCCGATTTTCATACCGTAAAAATTGAATTTAAATTTATTGGTCTGTCCATTAAATTTTTTGCCGGACACAAAATCACTTTCAATACCTGCCATAAGAGCATACGGTCTCTCACCAGAGAGCCTGCCCTGGGATAAAGAGGCTGGGTCGGAAATATTTCCTACCTGCGCACAAAAGGCAGTGTTTGTTATCACAAATATGGGTAGAAAGATAAAACAAAGAAAATACTTCATCGTTTACGTCCTCCGGTTATTGGCTGTATGTGGCATCAAAGGAGCATAAATTTGGATTGCACGATGAACGCTAATCCAATATTTATTTTTATTTATAATATGTTATCACAAAATAATCACTGAAGGGTAACACATTTTAACATTGTTAACCTTTCGGAATTACGTTTTATCTATTTATGATATATGTGAATTCTGTATCCGTGTCAAAAGATAAAACAAAAAATATGCGGATTTTTTCAATACTCTGAAAAAATAACAGCATTAAATCAATCGGATATAATAAACGAAATGGCCGGCTGGATCAGGGTAGCAAGGATTGAAAGTCAAACAGATTGCCGTTGGCAGAAAACTGTATGGGTTGCCATGGAGTGATAAAATGAATCATGTTTTTTTCTTTGGCTTCTTTTTCTAATGCTTTTGATATCTGTATGTATTCCAAATCCTTTGTGTTTTGAATCCGGATGATACGTGCTGAATCTGTTGATTGGGCTCCGCATGTCTGCATACAGGCTTCCAAGGCCAGAAAATCGGATTCAAGATATATAGGAATGGCTGCTTTTTCCGGAGAAATGACGCCAATCGAATTGGTATAGGTTTTTTCCAAATCAAGGGCTTCTACAAGCCTTTTTGTTGTAAAGTCGGCAAGGCCAATTCCGTTTCCATTACCATCGGAATTCGGTGAAAGGTCTCGCACAAAAATTCGTTTCACATGGGGATAGATTTGAAAATCACCAGTGATGTCCCGGTGTCGTCCGGTAACATTGGAGTCCATACCGATTCCGCTGATATCCTTGCCGATATGATCAATAATCAGGATATCAATTTCCTGAAAGGAAATACGGGCCAGATACTGATTGGCTTTTTGTAAAAGGACCTTTTCGCGGTCAATCAATATATCCGGGGGTATTGCCTCGATATGGGCCGGCTTGCCATAACCATCTTCAACGATTCCGACGCCACACAGGATGCTGCAATTTTTCAGGATAAAACAAGCAGCCTCTTCAATAATTCCAAAAGAGTGGTGGATTGCCTTTTGATGGATTTCAACAGCGCCATGCTTTTTACCTAATCCCACAACCATCATCTTGCATATTCCACTTTCGATTTCTGCACGGAATTTTGTGTGTGGCTTGATCCGGTTGATTACAACAATATGGTCACAGGAAAGGGCGGCTGCAGAAAAGAAGATGCGTGCTTTTTCATTCAGGGTTCCAATCTCTTTTACATCCATGTCCGATACAACCGGTACACCCATGGAGGATTGAGAAATCCCATAGGAATTTAATAGCGACTCTTGAGATTCAGGAGTTCCACCGCCATGACTCCCCATAGCCGGGACAATGATGGGATTCAGCCCGAGATGAAGCAAAAAACGAATGGTTTCCTTGACGATAATATTGAGATGATGAATTCCCCTGCTTCCGACAGCTACGGCAACAGTCTCTCCAGGGGTGACCTGCTGTTTTGGAATGCAGTCCTCAAGTGTTTCCCATACTCGACGCTGAATGTTCATTTCCGGAGCTCGATACAAGTCTTGCCGGATAACTGCCATTACAGGAAAAAAAAGCTCATCATGACTTTTCATTGCATTCATAAATGGAAGGGA
>CAYTGW010000034.1:1774-2795 GCA_964437395.1 uncultured Desulfocicer sp. | reverse complement strand
TGGGCAAGAGGCGACTTAGAATAAAAACCCCCGGCCTAATCGATAAAAAAAAGGCCGGGGGATTGTTTTTAAGTTTCCTCGATTGTGATGGCGTCTTCTTCACAAACTTCAACGCAGCTCTCACAGCCTAAACATTCTTCAGCGTTAACAGGTACGGATTTTTCATTTTTCATCTCAAAAACTTCTACAGGACATACATCTACACATTCTTCGCAACCTGCACATTTTTCCGCATCAACGATAGGATTAAATGCCATTATGAATCCTCCTTATAAGTTAAAAAAATAAATAGGTTATCTTAATCCAACCATGCATTATTCACGATTATAGAGAAAACTGATTATACTAGTTAATTTGCTGAGTCAAGCTTTCTTCTGTTTTTTTTCAAATAACGAAACGGACTTGCCTTCATATATTTGTTCATATGTTTGTTATTGTATAATTTATTGCAGAATCCCGATGATTGTATTTCGAAAATTTTCCTTACGCGTTTTCATATGATTTGAAGCTTGTTGAGCAAGCCTGGAAAATATCTCTTCCGGCTGGGTATCTGGAATAATACGTAACTGTAAATGAACTCCGGTTTCTTCCTGGCTCTCCAATTTATTACAGGGCTTTTGATGATTGGATGATGACCATTCTTCTGCCTGAAGAAAGGAAATCAATTCAATTATCTTTTGACATTGTTTTTTGGATGTTGAATCTGAGAAATGAACTGGAAAGTTATCTCCAACAACTTCTGCTTCTGGAAAAAAATCAAGAATATGCTCCCATACACCCAGGGAACTGGTGATCAAAACATTGGAAGAGAGGTCATGATCCTGTTTCATCAATGTATACCATGACGACAATCGTTCTTTGGTCATATAGAGGCCAAGATCCGGCATGCCGGCGGATAAGGGCTCAGAGGTTTCTTCAATTATCTGGAAATCATCGGCCCGGAGACCTTTGAAAAGAGATTTTTCCTTGTTCGCAATGGATTGAGCATTCTGAATCATCTCCAGATGATGTCGATCATATT
>CAYTGW010000034.1:0-1764 GCA_964437395.1 uncultured Desulfocicer sp. | reverse complement strand
GCCTTGCTGCAAAAACCTTATCCGGGGTGGATTTTGTTTTGGATATATTTTGGATGTCAGACTTGATCTGAACCGACCATGAATCGTCGTACAGATAGGGGCTCTCTGTTCGATGTTTCAGGTACGATTTAATGTTCTGGTGATGTGTCCTGCCCCATTCAATATACTCTTTATATGCACCCATCAGTTTGTCTTCATCTTTTTGAACCGGTATCCGGATATCAACCTTTCCGGTTGTCGAAAGCGCTTCCATCTGGGATGGTATGGATCCGGCAGATGGCAGATAAACCGTAAGCGGTTCGAAGATCGTCGATAGCTTTTCCGCAGTCTGTTTTGAAATATAGGTAAACGGGAAATAAATTGCATTCATGTGTTGAATCCCTCACATTTTATTTGTTATCCGTAAGTAATTAAAGATTTTGAATGATAATCTATCAGGGGTTACATTTTTTCATGTTATGGGTCAGGGCGATGATGATCTCCTGAAAAACCTGAGTTTCATCATTGGATGCGTTAATGATTTGAAATCGATCCGGTTCCTGCTTTGCGAGTGAGAGGTATCCGGATCTGACTTTTTCATGAAAGACAAGAGTTTCTTTTTCAAACCGGCATTCCTGAATGGCCCGTGATCCATTATCCAGACAGTTCCATGCCCTGGCAAGCCCAACTTCAACAGGTAGATCAAAGAGCAACGTCAGATCCGGTTTGATTGAATCCAGTACAATCCGGTGAAGCTGGTTGATGACTTTCATATCCAAACCCCGGGCAAATCCCTGGTAAACAGTTGTTGCATCGAAGAATCGATCGCAGATTACCGTTTTCCCAGCCGATAATTGAGGTTTTATGATTGATTTCATATGCTGAGCCCGGTCTGCGGCATACAGCAGCAGTTCGGCCAGCGGATCCAGATCCTTATTCACGGGGTTTAAAAGAATCGCACGTATCTGCCTGCCGATTTCGGTTCCACCAGGTTCCCTTGTGATGACACACGTATGTCCTTTTTCTTTTAAAAATTTTACAATATTCGGTACCTGTGTTGTTTTTCCGGAACCCTCTATTCCTTCCAGTGTAATAAACATGTTATTCCTATTCTTTTGAAACACTGAATCTTTCTAATATTGTCAGTTCGTCTATCAAAGCGTAATCCGTCATATCACACTTGATTGGTGTAATGGAAATGTAATTGTTATTTACATTAGGGGTATCTGCATCAGATTCAGGCATGTTATTGCTCAATTCAGCGCCATGCCAATAGTAGGTTTGGTCTCGTGGGTCAGTTTTTTTATCAATGTATTCATTATAAAATGAAAGATCCTGACGGCAAATCCGGATGTTTGGGAGACGATCAATGGGCAGGTCCGGGAAGTTGACATTCAGAAATGTTCCGGTCGGAAGGCCGGTTTTGACGATCTGTTCGCCAAGCCTGAGTACAAACAAGGCGGCATCATTAAAATGGATCGGATCGTGTCCTTTTATGGAGGCAGCGATGGAAGGAATTCCATATAGACAAGCTTCCCTGGCAGCGGCCACTGTTCCGGAATAGTTGATGTTTACACCCGTGTTGAGGCCAGGATTGATTCCGGAAACAACCAGGTCCGGTTTCCGGGGAAGAAGCTCCAGGATACCCAGTTTAATACAATCCACCGGAGTTCCGCTGACAGCATACCCCCAATCATGGTCACTCAGCAGGATTTTTTTTGCCCGAATGGGCATATTCAAGGTAATACCGTGTCCCACAGCACTTCTTTCACGATCCGGAGCAAT
>CAYTGW010000033.1:0-25214 GCA_964437395.1 uncultured Desulfocicer sp. | reverse complement strand
CGGGTGCAATTAAAAGTGTTGGTTTTCGATTTGTTTCATTGTGGGAGCGGCATCTTGCCGCGACAGTACTGTCTTGATTGATATCATGAAAAAAGCCATATCGCGGCTGGAAGCCGCTCCCACATAATTTGATTATCCATCAGTTTTGATTACACCCTCTGTGGCTAAGCCATTGACATTAGATAAAATTTCATCTTATAGTGATTTCTCGATACGGAATTGGAAATCGCCTTCTGCCGGAAAGGATAGCCTGTGCACAATTGCGGCTATCCGGCATGCTCTTCAATTACACTTTTATCAAAAGGTCGGAGTTGGATATGAAAAATATGGTTTGCATCAGAACATACCTGACTTGGTTTTCAGCCTGTATTATTGCTTTTTGTATTCTTGAAATCCCATTTGGTTTTGCGGAAGATGAATCGGGTATTCTTTCCCGAAACGGGGAAATCCAAAACCGGTTGAACAATATGTCCATGCTGATCAAGTCCATCGATAATATAACCAGAGAGATTGAAGCGCACCAGGTGGATCTTCAAAGTCAGAGCGGGATCGGGCGGGAACAGGATCTGCGAATTCAAATTCAGGAATTGAGCAACCGAAAGGAAGAGATGGAAGCGAGTTTCAGTCAGCTTGCGACAGATGTGGACACACGAAAGGAGCAGGAAGATAAGAAAACAGGTGTTGACTGGCAGAGGGAACTGAAGGAACTGGTTGGGCCTTTGATTCGCGAAGTAAAGAAAATTACCGCTCATCCCCGTGAAATCGAGAGGTTGAGAAATCAGGTTGAGGTATATGAAACTCAGCTGCCCAGGATCGAAAAGGCAATTCAAAATATTGACATTCTGCTATCCCATACAAAAGAAGACCCTCTTGTTGCAAAGCTGAAACAGAGCCGACAAATCTGGCAGAACCGCTTTGATGAAGTAAAGACAAACATGAACATCAGTCGGCGGAATCTGGATCTCAGGCTGGATCAGCGAAAAACAATATCCGAATCTGCCAGGGAGTTCATGCAGATTTTTTTTAAGAGCCGGGGCCGGAATTTGATCATTGCTTTTTTATCTTTTCTTTTTACCATAGGCTTCTTTTTTTATCTGCATGGCTATATCCGGAAAATCAGTCCGATTCATAAAAGCCAAAGGTCCGTCTATACCCGATTTTTTGATATTCTCTATTATTCACTGACCATAATTACTGCCATGCTTTCCGTTTTTGCCGTATTATATGTATTCGGAGACTGGCTGCTGTTGTCCATTGCCGTCATTTTTCTTATCGGCATTGGCTGGGCATCAAAACAGGCGATTCCACTGGTCTGGACACAGGCAAGGCTGCTCATGAATCTGGGTCCGGTTAAAGAAGGGGAGCTGGTGATCTATCGCGGACTTCCATATGAAGTTGCTGCATTGAATCTCTATACACGTCTAGTGAACAAGGCCCTTGACGGGGGAGAGCAGAAGATCCCCATAAAAGATCTGTTGGATATGAGATCCAGGCCAATCGCAAAGGATGAGCCATGGTTCCCGACTAACTGCGGGGACTGGGTAGTACTGAAAGACCAGACCCACGGAAGGGTAGTCATTCAGACTCCGGAAGCAGTAAAGCTGGAACTTCTTGGAGGTGCGGTGGTTACACTGAAAACACAAGATTTTCTTTCCGCCTCACCCAGAAACCTGTCCAGGGGATTCAGGCTTTGGATTCCGTTTGGCCTGGATTATGCTTATATAGCCCAGATTACCGAAACAATACCTGCTCTTTTTCAAAAGGAGATTTTATCCGGGCTCAAGGCCAAAGGGTTTGGCGATTGTGTGGGGCAGATTGCCGTTCAGTTCAAGGCTGCTGGTCCGAATTCTCTTGATCTGGAAGTTCTGGCGGATTGCAACAGCGAGGCCGGTCCAAACTATGAGATATTGCAGCGAATTATTCCCGGGGTATGTGTGGATATCTGCAATAAAAACAATTGGGTGATTCCGGTGAATCAGGTTCGTGTACATATGGCGAAATAAAATATTTCCGGTTCGCCTGAAAAATTCAACTCCTGTAGATCGGGACAACAGCTATGCCAGAATGCTCAACCAGAAGGTATATGTTACGGATGACAGAAGCGTGTTCAATGATATTGCTGCTACTGCAAAATCCGTATCTCCTTCCATCTCTTTTGCCATGACATAGGTAATGGTTGCTGTTGGTGAGGCAAGAAGGATAAATGCCGGCAGGAATTCAGACTTGGGGATGTCCGCAAGATAAAACAAAAGAAATGAAATACAGGGCAAGCCCAGTAGTTTGATCAGGGTTGTTCCGATGACCTGGGACAAATTTTTCTGTATAAAATTGAAGGAAAGGGTTGCTCCGATGATCAGAAGTGCAGTAGGGAGTGCAAGCCCGCTCAGGATATCCAGTGAACGTGAAATCAGCACTGGAATGGATATCTCTGCCAAAGAGAAGAATATCCCGGCAGCAGCTGAAATAATGATCGGGTTGCCGAATATTTTGGATGCCATGAGAAGGACTTTTTTGTTGGAAGTCTGTTTGGTCGAGTACAAATTGAGAATGATTACCGACAGGAAGTTCTGGAAAATCATTACAAAACCGGCAAAGATACCGGCGCGTGCAAACCCGTCATCTCCCAGGTAGTAGTAGGCAACAGCCAATGCCAGATATCCGATGTTACAGTGATATGAGCTTTGGACAAAGGTGGCAAGATATCCCTTTGTCAGGTGTAGCATCTTTCCGGCTCCCCATGCGAGCAGAAAAACAAGAAACATGGAAATGAAAGCAATGATCACAACCGTGAGATTGAAATACCGGTGAAAGGAGTTCTGGGTGATTGCCCGGAAGATCATGGCCGGAATCGCCAGATAATACACCAGTCGGTTTGCCGGGGTGATAAATGTATCCGGAATAAAACCTCGCCGATAGGCAATCCATCCGAGGACAATGATGGAGAAAATCGGTATGATCGTATTGACAATATTCATGAAAGGTTATGCCTTGCTTTTTGGGTTTGTTCCCAGGATATGAATTCGATGATTTTGAGCGATTTCACGGATCTCTTTTTCAGGCACATTGGCTGTCTGAGCAAATTCCGGCCATCTTTTTACAGACGCTGCTACTTCCTGGATAATCTCCACAGGTTTTTGGATGCTGATCGATTCCCCTACTGCTACCAGGTCTGATAAAACAAAGTGATCCTGCTTGCCATTGATGGTCATCTGGTGTTGATGGGTCCACTTGCCTGCTGGATTGTGTGAGTAGATCACATCAAAGGCAGGGGATAATTTCCATTGCCCTTCCGGATTCATCGTAAAAGCAATATTCTTGGTGTGGTCATCCTGATTGCGTGCCATGACATTGAATACCATCCGCCGGTACTGTTGTACAGCTTCGGCTTTACTCAGACGCAGTTTTCGCATGACTGCAAAAGCCTGTTCATAGCTGTAGCCTCCGGGTATATTAAAATCAAAGTGTGCCAGTCCGCATAGTGATTGCATATGAATCTTCTTCCGGTTTTCCCGGTCAAACCGTCTGGTGAGAAAGTGAGCCCGTCCGTTTTCTTCCAGCAATCGGCATTCTGTCATGTCAATACCTGCTGATCCGGCCATCTGATAATAGGCGTATTCGATTCTGCCGTATCCTTTTGGATCGCCTAGTTCAAGGTCATGAACACCGTCAAATTTCAGCAGCCAGTAGTCATAACCATCCGGCACATCTCCCTGACCGGAGATGATGTGACCGGCCTGATTCATAGCAATAACCGCTTTAGGACGGGCACCTCCTGCGGAAGTTCCGACCCGCAGGATATCCATGATTGCTTCGGCGTTTTCTTTTTCATTGGTACTGATCGCTACATCAAGCGAAAGATGCTGGGACATGACCTTTTGAGCCAGGGCAACCAGCTCGGCAACTACTACCGGAACAGAATGATCCAGTTTCCGGTGGACAGGAGGATAAAACTCCATCGCGCCTATTGCGCGTTTCCCAGTATAACACAGGCGTTCAACCGGACTGAAGCTGCCGGGATCACGGCCATTTCTTACCAGCCAGGAATCAATGATATGGTTTCCGAATTTATCCGGCAGGGCATCTGCTAAAAGTCCGGGCAGACCAAGATAGGTGTTTCTGTTCAGCCCCGGGAAAGAAAAGATTCCATCGCTGTTTTTGGCTTCCTTAAGTTCCATGTGAATCGGGGAGATATCCAGACCTTTTTGTAAAAACGCAGGATCATACTCAAAAACAGCATAGGAACGGTCTTTCAACCACGAAACCGCTCCAACCTGTGTATCCCAAAGTCGGATGACCGCTGTATCCAATCTTTCTACCATTCTTCGGTTTCCCCGGTTGGACCTTGAATCCGGTTGCCGGAAGCCCGTTGACGCTTTTTCCCTTGTGCTCTGGCCAGTTGCAGAGGACTGATCGGAACATCCGGGAGAAAAGCATCCAATGAATCAAGGGCATTCAGCTCCCGCAGCACGGCAATCAGGCTGGACAATTTACCTTTTCCGGATTCAAGGGCTTTGATTGAATTCAGCGAAAGGCTTGCCACCACTGCAACATGTTGCTGCGTCATATTTTTGCGCAGGCGAAGGGATTTGATACGGCTGCCGATTTCAACTCCAATCCCCTTATCCGTCATTGAATAGAAATCCATAATAGCCTTAATTAAATCTTTTAATATAGTAGTATCCTAATAATAAACTATTTTTAAGCTATTATAGATAATAATTAGGAGATGTCAATAGCATTTTTTATAATAAAATCTTACATGGAAATCGATCCTTTCCGGAAATCCGTGGCTCCGATCAGCAGGTTTATGACAACAGGGATGCCTTTTCTTGCTGTATCCCTTGCCTGCTCCAGTGTGGGCTGGATCTGGCTTTCCTTATCCACCAGAAATCCTTTCCCTCCAAATCCTTCTACAACCTTGTGATAATCTGTGCGGTTTAATCGTGTGCCGATATCGGATTTCAATACCTCTACCTGGTCGCGGGCAATCTGCGCCCATCCACCGTCATTTCCAATTACAGCGATCAGGGGAATCTTATGGCGGACATAGGTGTCGAATTCCTGAAGACTGTATCCGGCCGAACCGTCTCCATAGATCAGCCAGACTTCCGAATCCGGTCTGCACAGTTTTGCACCCATGGCAAATCCTGCTCCCACACCCAATGTGCCGAATACACCCGGATCCAGCCAGGTCAATGGGCCACGGGGTCTTAAGATGTATGAGGCTGTGGCAACAAAGTCTCCTCCATCTGCGATAATCATGCTGTTGTCATCCAGAAATGCATCCAGTTTCCGAAGGAACAGAAGGGGGTTGATAAAGTCGGTTTTTTTTTGTGCAAAGGAGGAGATCTTTTCTTCCCTGAGATTATCAGCGGATTTGAGCAACTCAATCCACTCAGCATGATTCTGAAAAGAGTCGTTCTCACCGAGCGCGCAGAGGAAAGCACAGGGATCTGCATGAATACCCAGATCCGGTTTCCGGTTTAATGTGAGATCGGATTTGCTGAGATTAATGGAAATCAGTTTGGACTGTAAAGAGATGGCTTTTCCATATTCGAGTCTGAAATCACAGGGCATGCCTGCAATCATCACTAGATCCGCCTTTCGGAGAGCATCCTTTCTGCTGTGACGCATTTGAAGGCGGCTTTCTGCTCCCAGCAAGCCCCTGGCCATTCCGGTCAGGTATACCGGCATGCCGAGTTGTTCAACAGCCTTTGCAAGGGCGGTGGATTCTTTCGGGTGAAGCATGGCCTGACTGCCGATGATCAGAACAGGCTGCTTGGCCTTGTGTATCATTTTCCGGGCGGTTTCAAGCTTCTTCTGCTTCCATTCCGGTGTTTTGATATCCTGGGGGACGGCTTTCATACTATCCAGGTCACAGGCAAACATTTTATCCACATGACGGTTCAGGTAAAATTGAAAAAGTTTGCTTTTCAGATTCGTTAACCTGTTTTTTTCAGTTGAACCTCCGTACATCGCCCTGACAAGGGATTCCTCATATAGAAGATCAATGGGACATTCAACAAATACCGGTCCGGGGATTCCGGATTGGGCTTCCTGAAATGAACGCTCCATGACAGGAAGGATATCACAGTTTTGCCGAATGGCGAGTCCGGATTTTACAATGGATTTCAGAACAGCCATCTGATCGATATCCTGAAGTGATCCGCGGCCACGGGTAATGGTCGCTGCGGCACCGCCCAGCAGAATCAGCGGAGATTGTGCCATCTCAGCATTTTTCAGTGCAGTGATGGTGTTGGTTACGCCAGGACCGGCTGTTACCGCGGCAATGCCGGGTGTTCCGGTTATACGGGATACGGCATCTGCCGCAAAAACCGCATTGGCTTCATCCCGGACGTCGATGATTTTTATACCCAGAGAATCGCATCCGACCAGGATGGGAGAGATGTGTCCGCCGCACAATGTGAATACATATTGAACACCGTGATCGTGCAGGACTTGAGCAATGACTTCGCCGCCGCTTGGTGACATGTTCCCTCCTTATCTGTCATGTATGGTGAGAACAAAACATACTGATTGGTTTGGTTTTTGTAAAGATGTTTTTACGTTGTTAACGAGATTCGATCATCTGGTTTAACTCCTGGATGGAGATTTCTGCAATGACCGATTTGCCGATGCCATTGATGAGTACAAAGTGAATATGATCTCCTTCTCTCTTTTTATCTTTTTTCAAGGCGTCCATCACCTCTCTTTTATCATATTCCAACACTGTGGGCAGTTTGAGATTTTTCAGCAGTCTGGTTATTCTATGAAATTCTTCTTCTGAGAGCAGTTGTTTCCGGACAGAGAGAGATGCGGCAAGCACCATCCCGAGACTGACGGCTTCACCATGGGGAATACCGGTGGTTTTCTCAATGGCATGGCCGAATGTATGACCGAAGTTCAGTTTTCTCCGCTCTCCTTTTTCTTTTTCATCCCGGTTGACCACAGATGACTTGATTACAACCGAATCATGTACAAATCGTTCCAGTACAATGTGATCCAATGCGAGCGCTCTGGTTGCGTTGTTCTCGATAAAAGTAAATAGTTCCCGGTCTTCAATAACGGCATGCTTTACGACCTCTGCAAATCCACTCAGCAACTCCCTTTCAGGCAGGGTTTTAAAAAGATTCAGGTCGCAGATGACAAACTCCGGCTGGTTGAAAACACCTACCATGTTTTTGAATCCCTTGAAATTAACCCCGTTTTTCCCTCCGACGCTGGCATCCACCTGTGAAAGCAGAGTAGAAGATACAAATCCAAAGCGGACACCCCGGAGAAATGTGGATGCGACAAAACCGGTAAGATCACAGACAATTCCTCCACCGATCCCTACAATAAAGGTCGATCTCTGGGCATCCATGGCAAGGAGTTCCTGATAGATCAGACCAGCCGTGTCCAGGGTTTTGATGTGTTCACCAGTGCCAATGGTGATGGTTCTGAACTTCGGGAAATCTTTTTTATAGTAATGGGAAACTGTTTCATCGGTAATAAGGACAACATCCTGAGAAGGGATATAGTTGCTCAGATTTTTCAGGTATTCGCCGATTATAATCGTTGAATTTTTTGCTGCACCGTGGATTTCAACCCGTTTCATCCGTATCTCCCAGCAAGTCGTTAAGTTGATCAAAAGGAACAATGGAATTACTGTTTGTATCCGATTGCCCTCAGCAGGCTTTTTCGTGCATCCATATCTTTTTCCGTTTCAATCCCTTTTGAGGCAAAACCGTCAACTACTCCAAGAATACCTCTTCCTTGTTTTGTTTCAGCGATGATGATTTCCACCGGGTTTGCTGTTGCGCAGAATATCCGGCAGACTTCCGGTACGGCTTTAATGGCATTCAGGACATTGATCGGAAACATTTCCTTCATAAATACAATAAAACTGTGACCTGCTGACAGGGCATATGCATTTTTTTTAGCAAGTTCAATCAGTTCATTATCTGTTCCGGTATATCGGACCAGGCATTTATCAGAAGCCTCACAAAAGGCAATCCCGAATTTGGCTCCGGCCACACCATTGACCATTGCTTCAAAAACATCCTCTACGGTCTTGATAAAATGGGAATGCCCTAAAATCAGATTCAGACTGTCAGGGTTTTCGATTGTGACGGTTTTGATCTCCATATCACTGCCTCCTTTTCATTATTGGATCTGAATGGTTTCACCTCTCCTGGGGACAACGGCTGAAAAACCCTCTTGCTTCAGAAAATCTGCAAATGAGAAGGCCTGATCTTCTTCCCCGTGAACAACGGCAATCTTCCTGATGTTCAGGTTGGATTTTTTTACCAGGCGGATCAATTCGGTTTTGTCTCCATGCGCGCTGAATCCCCCGATATTTTTTACATGAGCCTTTAAAGGGTATTCCTTGTTTAAAAACTTTAACAGGGGGGCGTTTCCTTTCCGGCCGGACTGCTCATATCTCTCGCCCTGCTCCAGTATCCTGCGCCCCAGCGTATTTTCTGCCATAAAGCCGACAACCAGGATGGTATGTTTTTCATTATGGATTTTGTACCGTAGATGGTGAAGAATACGGCCGGCTTCACACATACCGGAAGAAGCAATAATGATCGAGGGTTTTTCCTCCCGCATAAGCGCCATGGATTCCTCAATTGATTTGATGAAATTCATCTGTTTGAATGAAAACGGATTTTTTCCGTTTTCAAGAAAGTCCTGATGGGTTTTTTGATCATAAACCTCAGGATGTTCGCCGAACACCCGCGTCAGATCGATTGCAAGAGGGCTGTCCAGATACACAGGTATGCGGGGTAATTCACCTGCATTATACAGCTCATGCAATACATAAATCAGTTCCTGTGCCCGGCCAAACGCAAAAGCCGGGATCAATACCGATCCGCCCCGTTCAACGGTTTCGCAGACAATCGTTTTCAGCTTCTGCTTTACATCCGTCGCCGGGCCGTGTTCCCGATTTCCGTAAGTACTTTCCATCACCAGAAGGTCTACTTCCTGATCCTCTTTGTCAAATAACAGTGTGGGATTTTGCAGGATGGGTTTGTCAAATCTTCCAAAATCTCCGGAAAAGCAGATATTGCGGGTTTTTCCGTTTTCCTGCACCTTGAGCATACAGATGGCTGATCCGAGAATATGGCCTGCGTCGTAAAATTTGCAGGTCATTCCTTTTCCAACGGTTATCAGGTGACCATACGGATATCCGTCAAAAAAACTCAAGGCCTGCTGAGCATCTGCTGTTGAATAAAGCGGGGTTACTTTTTTCAGGTGATATCGGTCGATCAACATGTTGATCTTTTCATAGTTGAGTTTTTGTCCCTTGCCTTTAAGCAGTTTTTTTATCTCCTTTATTTCTCCGGGCGATGCTGATTTTTTTTTATTTGATGGCTGCAAATGGTTTAAAAAGTTTCTAACCACCTTGTAATTTAAATAGTTGGAGTCTGACTCCTGAATTTTTGCGCTGTCCGGAAGCAGGTAATCACAGATGTCCTTTGTAGCATCGGTGCAGATGATTCGACCGTTAAATGATTTCCGGGTAAGGCATGGTATTCGTCCTGAATGATCAATATGTGCGTGCGAAAGGATAACTCCGGAAAGAATCCCGGCGTCAAATGGAATTGTCCGGTTTTTTTCTTCCGACTCTTGCCGGCGTCCCTGAAACATTCCGCAGTCAAACAGGATATGATCGGTCTCTGTTGTAACCATATGCATGGACCCGGTTACTTCTCGGGCAGCACCATAAAAGGTGATAAACATGGCATTTCCTTTTTTTATAGAGATATTTTCATTTACGGTCAGACGCATGATGTTAAAAACGGAATAACCGTATCATAAATATTGGAAAGAGGAAAGCCTGAGCCCTTTGATAGCCGGGACAATTATTTTTTTGATTTTGGAAATGGAAAAATGTTATGCTTGCCCTGCCCCTTGTTCTGTGGCAGAGTCTGACCATCACGGATCGGCGTCTGCTTTTTTCAGTACAGTCCACAGGCTTGTAATTCTATTTTTTTTCAGAACTGAGGATTTTGAAATGCCGGAAAAATTCAATGTGTTTGAAATTGAAAAAATATACAAGAACCTTTTAAACCGGTCACAGGATTGTATTTATCTTCATGATCTGGAAGGCAATTTTCTGGATGCAAATCCTGCGGCCCTTGAACTGATCGGTGTGACAAAGGATGACCTTGAGACTGTAAATTTTGCAACACTACTGGATGAAAAACAAATACCAAAAGCCATGGAATCGTTACGCAACATCCTTGAAAAGGGGGCTGATAGTGAGATCAGGGAGTATAAGCTGATTTCAAGGACCGGTCAAACTATCTATGTGGAAACCAAGGGTGTGCTGGTTAATAAGGAGGATAAGCCCTATGCAATTTTTGGTATTGCACGGGATATCACCCACCGGATACAGACCGAGACAGCCCTTCGGAAATCAGAAGAAAAGTATCGGTTTTTAATTGAAAATGCAACAGATGGAATCATTATTATTCAAGATGATGTGATCAAATTCGTCAATTCCAGAATCGTTGACATGACTGGTTTTCCCAAGGAAGTATTTGTAAATGGACATTTTGCGGACTTTATCATTACCCATAACAGGGAAGCGGTGATCAAGCAATTCCGGGAACTGGTGAGAAGCCGGAAGCGGATCAAAACAATTGTTTTTAAAGGCCGGCATAAAAACGAAAAGGAGCTTATTGTTCAGGCAAAGATCGTTGAAATTGAATGGGAGGAGAGGCCTGCCAGCCTGGTTTTTTTACGGGATATCACCTCGGAGAAACAATACGAGGCCCGTGTCATGCAGACGCAGAAAATGGAGGCCATTGGTACATTATCCGGTGGAATCGCTCATGATTTCAATAATATTCTCGGTGCCATTGTGCTGAATGCCGAAATGGCGCTTGACGATGTAAAATCAAATTCAGACGTTGCATATTCCATTCAACAGATACTGAAATCCAGCCAACGGGCCAAGAAGCTGGTGGATCAGATTCTTACCTTTAGCCGTGAGGCTATCACAGAGAAAAAACCGCTTGAATTCGGGATTATCATCAAAGAGACCTTGAAAATGCTCCGGTCGGTTATTCCGACAACGATTGATATTACCCAATATATCCCGACTGATATTGGAATGGTAATGGCAGACCCGGCTCAATTGCAGCAGATGGTGGTCAATCTGATCAACAATGCAGTGGATGCCATGAAGGAAAGCGGAGGTAATCTTGAGATAATACTTGATCAAGTCTGCGTGGAGGAGATCCCTCCTGGTTTTGATGCAGGACCGGGCAACTATATTCAACTTAAAATTAAAGACACAGGCAAGGGAATTCCGCAAAAAAATCTGAAACGAATTTTCGATCCATTTTTTACCACACGAAAGTCGGAGAATCGGACAGGGTTGGGGCTTTCCGTGGTACATGGCATTGTTTCGGTGAATAACGGATTCATCAGGGTAGAAAAGGCAAAAGGCAAAGGCACTGTATTTGCGGTTTGTTTTCCAAGGGTGGAAGAGATGGAAAAGCCCAAGGAGAAGAAAAAGACGAGCCATGCTTCTGCAAGCGGGAAGATCCTGTTTGTGGACGATGAGCCGGCTCTGATTGATGCGGGAAATAGGATGCTCCAGAGGTTGGGCCATGAAGTGGTTACAGCGGAAAGCGGCATGGCTGCCCTTGAGTTGTTTCAGGCAGACCCGGAAACGTTTGATCTTGTGATAACCGACACCACCATGCCGAACATGACAGGGATCGAACTCTCCAAAGAGATTCTTGCCATCAGACCGGATATCCCCATTATCGTCTGCACAGGATTCAGTGAGTTGATTTCATCGGAAAAAGCCTTGGAAATCGGCATTCAGGCCTATATCATGAAGCCTTTTGTCCGGCAGGAGATTTCAGATGCCATCCGGAAAGCGCTGGAAAAATAAGATTCAAAAGATTTGTAAAGCATTTCGGGCCGCTTTTCCAGGCTAAGAAACCGGATCATCAAACTTGCAGCTTAAATGAAGCATATCCTCTTCTAGTATGATTTTTATTTTGTATGACAGTGTCTTGAATAAATTTACCATCCCCTTGTTTTGCGACGATGTGTAGGCAAAGAAACCGGATATCCCGTTTTCCCGTGCGGAATCGGTCAGTTTTTTCAATATCATTCGTCCCAGCCCTTTTCCCTGGTATGCCTTGCTTACCGAGAAGGCAATTTCAGCCATATTGTTGGACTGGTTCAGCAGGCATTCGCCGATGGCAATCACGCGGCCAAAACCGATCTCTCCCACAACAGCCAGGATGGTAAGATCTTTGATATAGTCGATTTGTGAGATACCTCTTACCTCATCATGGACAAAGCTGGTTTTTTTGTGAAAAAATCGGGCAACGATGTCATCCCTGTCCAGACTGTAGAAGTGCTCTTGAATCCTTCTTTCATCCACCGGTTTTGCCGGTCGGATCGTTACAGACTCGTTATCAATGGTGATTACCTCTTCCAGGTTTAACGGATAGATACCGTGAATCGATTCTGTGAGGGTTCTTTCCGGGCCGAGCAGCCCCCTTTCTTTGGCCTGATCAAAAAGTTCATCCCGGAAATCCGGATGTGCAATACTGATCATGGCCATGGCCCTCTCCTGAATGCTCTTTCCTGCAAGATTTACCGAACCATACTCTGTAACCACATACTGGACATCACTCCTTGGGATCACGACCCCCATGTTGTTGAGCATAGGTACGATACGGCTTTTTTTCCCATGCATACCGGTTGAAGGCAGCATCAGAATGGATTTTCCCCCGTTGGATTCCGAAGCTCCTCGGACAAAGTCCATCATTCCGGTAACCCCGGAAAAAAGGTTGTATGGAAGCGCGTCAACCGCTGCCTGGCCGGTCAGATCCATGGTCATGGCAATATTCATGGACACCATCTTGTTGTGCCTTGCGATAATGGACGGTCGATTCACATAATCGGAAGGATGGAATTCAATGGCAGGGTTGTTGTCCATGAAATCATAAAGGGACCGGGTACCCACTGCACTGCTGGCAACGATTTTGTTTTCATTAAAGCCCTTTTTCCGGTTGGTGATCACACCCCGTGCAAACAGGTTCATGATTCCGTCGGTTAAAAAATAGGTATGGACACCCAGATCGTTTTTATCGGCAAGGCCGAGCAGGGTAGCGTTTGGTGTTGCACCAAGGCTGATCTGGATCGTGGAGCCGTCATCGACCAGTCTGGCAATATGTCGTGCAATTGTTGCATCTGATTCAAGTTCCGGATATTCCCTGATGGAGAGTATCTCTTCGTTGTGTTCAACAATCACATCCACATCATCCACATGGATGAAACTTCTGCCAAGAACACGGGGCATCCTTTCATTCACCTGGGCAATGACAATATACGCTGCCGCTGCCGCTGCCTGTGTGACATCAACAGAAACACCAAGGCTCATCCATCCGAAATCATCCGGAGGCGTAACCTGGATCAGGGCAACATGGATCGGCAAACGGCCGGTTTTAAATAAATCCGGGATCGCAGAAAGGTTGATCGGAGTGATAAACCGGATGTTTTTTGCCAATTCTTTTGAGGATGCTGAGCCGGAGTAAAAAGACCGTACATTCAGATTCTGACTTCTGGTTTCATTGGCAATCAGCGTAAGGGGTATCGTTTCCAGACTGAGGAGGCGGACAATTTCAATATCGGTAAAATTGGATGCAGCTTTGAAGATTTCCTTGACCAAGTGCTGGGGTTCACCGCAGGAAGAGCCGATGAAAACGCGCTGGCCGGGATGGATCAGGCGGATCGCTTCGGAAACGGATTTTTTCTTTTCAATATAATTATCCGGCCAGTATTTTGCTGTTCCCATTGTTCGCTCCTTGCTTCCTTTTTTTCTCTGCTACTATGTGTCATGCAGGTTTGATAAAGGGTTTGAAAATAGCTTGACAAAGAACAGTCCGCATAGTAATTGTTACGAACGAGCGCTCAATCAAACCCATTATATACATGATGAAAAATCATTGATTCGAGATGTTGATTATCATCATGACATGAAATTTCAATTGCCGAGGATCGTTTTTCGGGGTATTTTTTTAGAATAGATTTTGTAATCTCGAAAAGAATCGGCAAACAGAATCGCAGTACATCATTCATATGCGTTATATTATCAATTTTTAAGGCATTCGGCAACAGAGAATCCTGATGTCAGTGACCGTAAAGCAGTTTTAGGAATTTGATCAGAATTACATTATGCAATGTCCGGCCATGAAGTGGTTTTCTTTGATTTTTCATCCTCCCGGATCACACCGGGATGACTTCCGGTCCGATTTTGCAGGGATTTTTGTTTCACACGTGACAACTATCCGGGTATGAACCGGATTGTTTTCTGCTGATATAGGATTTTCTATGACCTATCTTACAGTCTCCGATGTAACCCTCTCCTTTGGCGGTTTGAAGGCTTTATCCAATGTTAACCTGAAAATCCAACCCAATCTGATTACTTCAATCATCGGACCCAACGGCGCGGGCAAGACCAGCATGTTGAATTGTGTTTCCGGGTTTTATCACCCTTCATCCGGAGAAATTCATTTTGGCGGCCAGCGCCTTACCCATGCATCCCCTCACC
Source organism: uncultured Desulfocicer sp. (assembly GCA_964437395.1). Lineage (GTDB taxonomy): Bacteria > Desulfobacterota > Desulfobacteria > Desulfobacterales > SURF-7 > QZKS01. The sequence goes on along the minus strand of CAYTGW010000033.1, from coordinate 10,642 downwards.
AGGTTTCAAAAATGGGAATTGCAAGGGCGTTTCAGAATCTTGAGCTTTTCAGAGGGTTATCGGTACTGGACAATCTTCTTCTGGCCCGTCACAAAGACTTGAAATACAACTTTTTACAGGCCGTTTTTTATGCCGGCAAGGCTTCCCGGATCGAAGCGGAGAATCGGCAGTATGTGGAAGAAGTGATCGACTTTATGGAGCTGGAGCCCTATCGGAAGAAACTGGTCGGCAATCTCAGCTACGGTGTTCAGAAAAGGGTAGAGGTAGCAAGGGCCTTGACGCTTTCGCCGAAAGTGCTGCTGCTGGATGAACCTATGGCCGGTATGAATATCGAGGAGAAGGAGGATATTGTCCGGTTCATTATGGATATCCAGAATGAGCGAAATATAACCGTAGTGCTTGTCGAACATGACCTGGGTGTTGTCATGGATATCTCAAATCAGATTTATGTGCTGGATTTCGGAGAACTGATCGGTTCGGGAACGCCGGAAGAAGTTGCTTCCAATCCAAAGGTAATTGAAGCCTATATCGGAGAAGAATAGATCTCAATGGAAAATACAGACCTGTTACTTCATTATACCATTCCCCAATTGCTTCGGTGGCGAACACGGAAAACCCCTGAAAAAGTTGCCCTTCGGGAAAAGGATTTCGGGCGCTGGCAAAGTATTACCTGGAGCCGGTATTTTTCTTTTGTCCGTAAAATTGCTCTGGGTCTGGAAAAGATCGGACTGGTCAAGGAGGATGTTCTTGTACTTATCGGTGATAACATTCCGGAGATGCTGTTCATGGCAATCGGGACACAGTCGATCGGTGCACATTCGGCTGCAATTTATCAGACCAGTCTCCCGGATGAGATCGCAGATATTATCAATTATATGAATGTCCGGATTGTGTTCTGTGATGACCAGGAGCAGGTGGACAAACTGGTTGAAGTCAGACAGAAGATACCCCATGTAATCAGGGTGATCTATGAAGATCCAAGGGGCATGCGCAGTTACCGGAAAGATGACTGGTTCATGAACATTGAAGATCTCTACAAACTGGGAGAAGAAAAGGAAAATGAGTATCCGGATTACTACGAGAAGTTGATTGATCAAGGAAAACCGGACGATATCTGTCACCTCTGTCTCACTTCCGGTACAACCGGTCTTCCCAAGGGAACCATGCTGACCCATAAGAATTTTATCAATATGGGAATTCAGCTCACAAAGGTCGACCATCTGGAACCTACGGACGAATACCTCTCCTTTCTTCCGTTTGCATGGATCGGTGAACAGATGAACTCTTTTGGTGTGGCCATGGCGACCGGAATTACCATCAACTTTCCGGAATCGGTGGAAACCGCCATGGAGGATCTGAAAGAGATCGGACCTCATTTCATGTTCGGGGCTCCCCGCATATATGAGAATATCCGCTCCCAGATCTGGCTTAAGATCGATGAATCGTATCGGTTGAACCGGTTTTTTTATGAATATTTTATCAAGGTAGGAGAACGGGCTGCCCAGTATCGTATGACCGGAAAAAAATTGCCCATGGGGTTGGGAATTCTATCCTGGCTGGGAAAGGTGTTGGTCACCCGGCCCCTGATCAATCAGATCGGATTTCTGCGATTGAGAAGAGCCTATACCGGTGGAGCGGCACTCGGGCCACAGTTGTTCACTTTTTATCAGGCTATTGGAGTGAATCTGAAACAGATTTACGGACAAACGGAAATTGTCGGAATTGCCTATATGCATCGGGATGGTGATGTCCGTCCGGATACGGTGGGTATGCCCCTTCCGGAAACTGAATGCAGGATTTCGGAAAAAGGTGAGATTTTATCCAGGTCTCCTTCCGTATGCGCCGGGTATTATAAGCTTCCGGATAAAACGGAAGAGCTTCTGGAAGGGGGGTGGCTTCACTCGGGCGATGCCGGTTATATTGACGAAAACGGTCATCTGGTCGTGATCGATCGGGTGTCGGACGTGATGCATAACCGGAATGGCGAGATGTTCAGCCCTATGTTTCTAGAAAATAAACTGAAATTCAGCCCCTATATCAAGGAGGCGGTGATCTTCGGAGATCAGCAGGATTTTGTTGCAGCCCTGGTCAACATCGATCCGGTTGTTGTTGGAAAATGGGCGGAAGACCGCGGAATCTCCTATACCACCTTTATGGATTTGTCTGCAAAACCGGAAATTGCGGAACTGGTCAGGGAGGAGATCGTCAAAATTAATCAAAATGCGGAAAAAAAACATTTCCGTATCAAGCGATATGCCATTCTGTATAAACTTCTGGATACGGATGACGGAGAGTTGACCAAGACCGGAAAAATCCGGCGGAAGTTTGTCCGGGAAAAATATCAGGATCTCTACGAGGCATTGTACGATGAAGGAGTAATAGAGAAAGAGGTGGAAGCGTTTTTTCAATATCAGGATGGCCAGACAGCCACTGTGAAAACCAGAATTTCATTTTATACAATGGAAGGGGGGTCATGACCTATTTTTTTCAGTTGGTACTCAGCGGAATTGTTGTTGGTTCCATCTATGCTCTGTCCGCCTTGGGTTTTGTATTGATTTATAAATCCAGCCGTGTACTGAATATCGCTCACGGACAGCTCATCGCAACCGGCGCATTCATCACCTATGCCCTGACGGTCTGGGTGGGTATACCGATTTACATCTCCTTTTTTATCAGTCTTGTGATCACTTTTTTCCTGACCATGAGTGTGGAGAGGATTTTTTTACGCCGTTTGATTGGAGAACCCATTATTTCCGTTATTATGGTTACCATCGGTCTGATGTCCATTCTGGACGGCCTGATCTATCTTACACCTTTTGGCTCGGAAAATTTTTCGTTTCCTCTTTTCCTTCCCAAGGAACCCATTTCAATGGCCGGATTATCCATGTCCTGGACTCAGATGGTGGGGGTGATCATTACCTTTGCCCTGATCGGTGCTTTTTCCTGGTTTTTCAAAAAATCAACGATTGGAATATCCATGCGGGCGGTTTCCGATGATCAGCTCGCTTCCATGTCCATAGGGATTTCGGTCCCCAGGGTGTTTGGCCTTGCCTGGGCAACAGCGGGTTTGAGTGCTGCAGCTGCCGGTGGAATTATCGGCAACACCACTGGATTGAACTTTGACACACTCCATGCATTCGGGATTACGGTTTTCCCTGTGGTGATTCTGGGAGGACTGGATTCCATCCTGGGTGCGGTTGTGGCAGGGATCATCATGGGATTGATTCAGCAGTTTGCAGGCGGGTATCTGGATGGTAACTGGGGGCTTAATGGAACGGGAGTTGTGCTGCCGTATATTATCCTGTTGATCATTCTGCTATTCAAGCCGCACGGACTTTTTGGAATACATGAAATTGAACGGGTGTAGCCTATGTCAGCAAATCGTTGGTTAGCAACCGGCAACTATTTTGCCACCTACAAAGAAGAACAGCGGATCTTTTTTACCCACACCGACCGCCTGATCTTCTTCTTTTTTCTGGTATGCGTTTTTGTCTGGCCTTTGGTCTTTGAAACAAACAATAAGTATATGCTGGTTGTTGACAACATATTGATCGCAATGATTGCGGTTCTAGGTCTGAATATCGTTACTGGATTTGCCGGGCTGATTTCCATCGGCCATGCTGCTTTTGTCGGTGTGGGGGCTTATACTGTGGCCTCTGTTTCCAGGGTAATGGGCAATGACTATATCTTTCTGACTCATGCCTGGCCTTTGATGATTCTGCTTTCCGGTTTGGTCGGCGCTGTTTTCGGAGCGATGGTCGGACTGCCGGCCTTTCGCCTGAAACATCTGTATCTGGCAATCGCAACCCTTTCTTTCCAGATGATTTTCCAGTGGACAATCAACTTTATGGAATTTTTCAATCAGGGACAGACCATTTATGTGGGCCGTGCTTTCTGGTTTAGCGGTGAAGTGGGCCGGAATGAACATTATATCTTCTGGTATTATGTGATACTGGTCATTCTGGTTCTTATGGGATTTATGGTGCGAAACATCCTTCGGACGCGATTCGGAAGATGTCTGATTGCGATTCGCGATAATGACCGGGCTGCGGATGCAATGGGGATGCATCCGGGATTAACAAAAGTCTATGCATTCGGACTGGCCGGATTTTTTGCCGGAGTTGCCGGAGCGCTTCATGCATACCTTTACCGGGGTGTCGGCGTTGAATCCTTTACCCTGCATCATTCCATTACTTACCTTGCCATGGCTATTGTGGGAGGGCTCGGTACCTTAAGCGGTTCCTTCTGGGGGCCTATGGCAATTAAAATACTTGAACTCCAGGTTGAAAAAATTGCAGAGCGTGCCGGGGAAATTTTTCCGGCCAGCACAAATCTGGCTACTGCACTGAGGCCGCTGTCTTTCGGTCTGGTGATTGTTCTTTTTTTGATGTTTGAGCCACGCGGGATCGCCAACTGGTGGCGGATCACACGTTCTTATTTTAAATTATGGCCATTTCGATACTGATGCAGGATTGCTGCTGATCTGATAAAACAGAAAGCAGACAGTAAAACTGCCTTGGGTATTTGGGGAAACACAACCACTATGAAAGGGGGAAATATGAGGAAGCACAAAATGATGTTTTTTCGAATTCTGATGAGTTTCGTTGTTGTTTTATCATTTGCGACCAGTATCCAGGCCGGGGAGGTTTATAAGCTGGCTCTTTCTCTTGCTATTACCGGACCCACATCAGATGCTGGGAACCCCTATGCAAAGGGAGTAGAGGATTATTTTCGATTTGTGAATGATACAAAACTGCTGGGGAATGACACGATCGAATGCACCATCCGGGATGATCAGTATAACAACGATGTGACCAAACGGAATTTTGAGGATTTTCTGGATCAGGGAATCGTGTTGTACCTGAATTATTCCACCGGAAGCACCATGGGGTTGAAACGGGATTTTGAAGAAGAAAAAATTCCGGTGATTCCGGCTTCTTTTCATGCAGGAAACCTGATTGACTCCAATTATATTTTTCTTCCCATTGCTTCCTATTCAGAGCAGATTATCGGACTTGCAGAGTATGTCGTTAAAAATCATAAGGGAGACAAAGCCAAGGTTGCATTGTTTGTCCATCCTTCTGCATTTGGCCGGGGACCGGTGGATGACCTGACCAAGGCGGTCAAGGCCGGGTTGAATATTGAGATTGTTGAGGTTGTGGAACATGGGCAGGATCTGGATAATACCGCCATGCTGAAAAGACTCAAAAGCAAAGGTGTTCAATATGTTCTCTGCCAGACCGTGCAGTCCCCGGTTGCGACCATGCTGAAAGACGCGAACAGCATCGGCTATGCGGCAAAGTCGTTTGGAGAAACCGGCAAGATTACCTTCATGGGTGCCCACTATACCGGTGGTAACGATCTGATTGCTCTGGCCGGCCCAGCTGCAGAAAACTTTTTCTGGACCACTTCCTACAAACTTACTTCTGAAAAATCAGCCGGAGCCGATGCTCAGCTTGCACTTGCCAAGAGGTATGGACGCGATGATAAAGCTGCAAACTCCCATAATTATACCAATGGAATCATGGTAGCCCAGGTGGCAACCGAAGCTATCAAGCGCGTCAGGGAAAAAGGTCAGCAAGTGACCCGGAGCAGTCTTTATGAAGAGTTGAATCAGATGAACGGTGCAAAGGCTTTTCAGGCCGATACAACCGTAGGCCCGGTTACCTATTCGAAAACCGACCATGCCGGTGTAGACGTTCTGCAACTCTACCGGGTAGATGGTAGCGTTTTCAGATCTGTCGGCGTGCCGTTTTCATCAGAGTATATTAAGAAAATTAAGTAGCACTCTTCCGGCAATCGGATGAAGCCGTCAATTCAGAAAGGCTTCATCCGATCATTATCAAGATATCTGTTTTATAACATTGCGGTTTGACAGGGGGGTGCAATCAAAACTGTTGAATAATCGAATTGTGTGGGAGCGGCTTCCAGCCGCGATATGGCTTTTTTCAAGATATCAATCAAGACAGTATGATCGCGACAAGATGTCGCTCCCACAATGGGAGTAATCAAAACTATTGGGTAATCAAAACCCAACACTTTTAATTGCACCATTCCGCTTCCACTTTCCTTGGAAAGGAAAAAATGACAAAGAAAAATACAGATGAACTTCTGCTGGATGTTAACAATATAGAAGTGGTCTATAATGACATTGTTCAGGTGCTGCGGGGAGTGAGTCTTAACCTTAAGACCGGGAGTATCGTAGCGCTCCTGGGTACCAATGGAGCTGGAAAAACAACCACCCTGCGTGCGATCAGCGGCCTTTTAAAACCGGAGAACGGGTTTATCAAAGATGGAAAGATTACCTTCCAGGGAAAAGATATCACGAATCTTATGGGTACTCATGTTGTCCGGTTCGGAGCGGTCATGGTTCCCGAAGGCCGGAGGGTTTTCAAACATCTTACCGTGGATGAAAACATACGGGTCGGGTCCATTACCCGCAAGGACGGTTCAAAAAAGATCAAGGCGGATCACAAGCTTATGTATGATCATTTTCCGCGACTATCAAAGATCACCAACCGTATGGCCGGGTATTGTTCCGGCGGAGAACAGCAGATGATTGCCATTGCAAGAGCACTTATGGCAGCACCGGTCATGTTGATGCTGGATGAACCGTCTCTTGGACTGGCGCCGCTTCTGGTCAAGGAAATTTTCGATAATATTCGTACCGTAAACCGGGAACTGGATACCAGTATTCTTGTTGTTGAACAGAATGCAAAGATCGCGCTGGGAATCGCAGACTATGCCTATATCATGGAGTCCGGAAAGATCGTGCTGGAAGGCACAGCCGAAGAGCTGAAAAACAATCCGGATGTTAAAGAGTTCTACCTGGGAGTGACTCAGGGAGGCGGCAGGAAATCATTCAAGGAAATCAAGTCCTACAAACGTCGTAAACGATGGATGTAGGTTTACGATAACAGAAATGCGGAACAATGAGGTGCAAACCTCGGACTTAGGAGAAAATCATGAAAATACTGGTTGGATATAACGGATCTGCTGCTTCAAATGCAGCTCTGGATCTGGCCAAGGATTACGCAAAAGCATTTAATGCAAAGGTTTACCTTGTGACCTCCATGGAAGGCGGCAGCCGGGAAAAGATTGATGAGGTACGCAAAGCAGAAGTGTATCTTGAGGCAGCCCGGAAAAAACTGGAAGCTGAAGGCCTGGAGTGCGAAATCCATCAAATGGTAAGAGGAATGACTCCTGGAGAAGATCTGGTGAAGTTCGCTAAAGATAAAGCAGTAGACCATATATTCGCAGGGATTGAGAAAAAATCAAAAACGCAGAAACTCCTTATGGGATCTACTGCCCAGTATTTGATTCTCAAGGCCCCCTGCCCGGTAACGACAACAAAATAAAAAGATTTGGCAGACGTTATTTCAAAACAAGCACAGGAGATTGTTTTTTATGGCATCGGAAAGAGATCGTACCACAGGTTTTTATCATCAGACCCTTGAAACCCTGTCTCCTGGTAAAAGAGAAAAATTTCTCTCTGAAGAACTTCGAAAGATTGTTACCCACGCCTGTCAGAATGCTCCGGCTATTCAGAAAAAGTTTGCCTCTGCCGGCTTGAAACCAGGCGATGTCCGCAGCGTAAAGGATCTTGAAAAGCTTCCCATTACACACAAGCATGAACTGGCATCACTCCAAAAAGAAGATCCTCCTTTTGGCGGATTTTTAGGGGTTCCGATGCAACGACTGAAACGGATCTGCATGTCGCCGGGGCCGATTTACGAACCAGAGGATACGGAAAGCAAAAATGACCGCTGGACCCAAGCATTTTTTGCTGCCGGATTCCGGAAAGGCGATATCGGCCAGGTCACCTTCAGCTACCACTTGGTTCCACCTGCTTTCTGGTTTGAAGATGCACTTCACAGGATCGGTTGCATTGCAACACCCGGTGGTGTGGGAAACACCGAACAGCAGGTTCGGATGATGCACGATCTGAAAGTAACCGGGTATATCGGCACACCCAGCTTTCTCATGGCGGTTGCCAAGAAAGCCCGGGAATTCGGATATGATCCCCGAAAGGATCTTGCGCTGGAAGTCGGTTTTGTTTCCGGAGAGATGCTTCCCGAATCCCTGCGGTCTGAGCTGGAGGAGACCTTTGGAATGGTGATCCGGCAGGGATATGGCACGGCTGATGTGGGGTGCATGGGATTTGAATGTTATCATAAAAACGGAATGCATTTTCCGTATAACTGCATTGTTGAAATCGTGGACCCGGAAACCGGAAAGCAGCTCGGACCGGGTGAAACCGGAGAAATTGTTACTACTATATTTGATGAAGCCTACCCCATGATCCGGTTTGGAACCGGAGATCTTTCTTATTATATGGATGAACCCTGTCCATGCGGTCGAACGTCAGGACGTCTTGTCAAGATCCTGGGGCGCCTGGATCAGGTCACCAAGGTTAAAGGCATGTTTATCCATCCAGGTAATGTGGATGAGGTGGCTGCCCGGTTTGATGAGATCAGGGATTGTCAGGTCGTGGTCACTAGGGAAGGCCATGTGGATCAAATGATCTTCAGGGCGGTTCTTGCCGAGGGGGTCTCTCCTTCAGATGGCCTTGCAAAAAGGATTGAATCGGCCATTCCTCAAAGCATGCGTGTCCGTGGGAAAGTCGAATTTATTGAACGCAAAACCCTGCCGCAGAAATATTCCAAAATTGATGACCAGCGAAAGTGGGAGTAGTGCCATATTCCTGATGAAATGGAGCAGACCATGAATTATGATTATGCGATTATCGGCAGTGGATTCGGCGGGAGTGTGTCCGCACTCCGTCTGTCTGAAAAAGGATACAAGGTTGTCGTACTGGAGCAGGGCAGACAGGTCACTTCTGAAGACATGGAAGCAGGTGATAACAGCATCAACCATTTAACCTGGATGCCCGCTCTGGGTCTGTCCGGGTATTTTTCCCAGGATTTTTTTCAGCATGTCACCCTGGTGCGCGGTGTTGGTGTGGGCGGTGGCAGTCATGTGTATGCCGCGGTTCTCTTAAAACCCAAGGATGAATTCTACAAAGACCCGGCATGGTCATCCCTTGGAATTGACTGGAAAGAGGAGCTTGCTCAGCATTATGCGACCGCTTCCGCCATGCTCGGAGTGGTCAACAATCCCACAGTCGATAAACAGGATGAATTTCTGCGCAAGACAGCCGGGAAAATGGGCGCTGCAGATACCTATGGCCCTACACCCAACGGTATCTATTTCGGGACCCCGGAAGTTATGTCACCAGATCCGTTTTTTAACGGCAAGGGGCCTCACCGGCCGGGTTGCCATTTATGCGGAAGGTGTCTGACTGGCTGTCCACACGGATCCAAAAATACCCTGGATAAAAACTATCTCTATCTTGCACAGCGACTGGGCGCAACCATCCTGCCATTTCGAAAGGTAACCAATATCCTACCGCAGGAAAACGGTGGATATCTGCTTCATATCAGACATCCCATCAACCCGTTCCGAAAATATCCGCCCATTCAGGCCAAAAAATTGATTCTATCCGCAGGTGTTCTGGGAACCCTTGAGCTGCTGTTCCGCTGCCGGGAAGTGACCAAATCCCTTCCCAGAATATCCAACCAGCTTGGCAAGGTAGTGCGAACCAACAGCGAGGCCATTGTGGGTGCACTGGCATTGGATGAGGATCTGGATCTTTCATACGGCACCGCCATTTCATCCCATTTTTATCCGGACGAACATACCCATATCACCCAGAACCGGTTTCCCAACGGTTATGATTATATGAAATTTTTTACCGGCCCCCTGGTGGATCATCCCAACCCGATTATCCGGTCACTGAAAACACTGGGAATGATTCTGATCCATCCGTCATCTCTCTATAAAAACTGGACAGCCGGAAACTGGCACAAGCGGGTGACGGTATTGACCGTGATGCAGCATCTGGACAACCAGATTTCCCTGGAATACGGCAGAAAAGCCTCTTTCCTGTTTCAAAAAGGATTAAAGTCAAGGGCGGTGAAAGGAAAGGAAGCGCCCACATTTCTGCCGGTGGCCAATGAAGCAGCCAAAAAGCTGGCAGAAGCCTGCAATGGACAGCCGCTCAACATTCTTACCGAAAGCATCGGCAATACCGCAACAACCGCTCATATTCTGGGAGGATGCCACATGGGGAGTTCTGCCGAAAACGGTGTGATTGATACACATCATGAAGTATTCGGCTATCCAGGGATGTATATCGTGGACGGCTCTGCCGTATCCGCCAATATCGGGGCAAACCCCAGCCTGACCATCACGGCACTGGCGGAAAGGGCGATGAGTTTGATACCGGATAAATAGGCTCTTGAGCCAATTTCAAAACGATCAAAAAGCGTCACACCGGCGAATGCCGGTGTCCAGAAAAAAGTCTAAAATCGATGTCAGTAAATTATAAAGGACATTGACCTGCATGGTGTCGGGGTGTTTTGGTTTGTATTCGTCCCATCCCCGAGCTGACCAAAAGTATTAAGTCCCCAAGCCCAGAGCGTACCGTTGGTTTTTACTGCCAGGGTATGAGAGCCTCCTGTAGTTACAGTATCCCAGTCCGTAAGGATTCCGATCTGTGTCGGTGTATTTTTGTCTGTATTCGTCCCATCCCCGAGTTGGCTAAAACCGTTATCTCCCCAAGCCCAGACGGTCCCGTCGC
>CAYTGW010000032.1:10689-26395 GCA_964437395.1 uncultured Desulfocicer sp. | reverse complement strand
CGCTATCCAGTATTTTCGGCTCTTTTCTGGGCACTGACTTTCGCCGGTGTGACGCGTTTTAATAGTTTTGAAATTGGCTCATTTTGCTTTTTCACATATCAGACAACAACCGCTTCCACATGGGAAACGGTCAGTGTGACTGCACCAAAATCTTCTTCGACTTTTCCGGTCAGGATAAATGGGCGGCTCCGGTCCAGCATAGTGCAGAATCTTCGATACGGTTCCGGGAAAAAAGTGGCCTCAACCAGACCGGTCTCATCCTCAAAGGTCAAAAACTCCATCGGCTCACCCTTTTTTGTATGCACCACCTTGCCGGTAATTAAAAGCCCGGCAACCCGAACCCTCCTTCCTACAAAGCGATCCATCTCACAGATCCGCATCACCTTTGACTCCTGCATCACTTCCCGGTGCAGCTGCATGGGATGGCGGTCGCATAGAAAACCGAGAACAGAGAATTCATTCCGCAACCGTTTTTTTTCACTATCCGGCGGGAAATTGGGCATGCCGGCATGCACCTGTACCTCAAAAAGAGTGAGCTGCCCTGACCAGGCCCCCCGTTTTTTCCGAAAACCGGTAAGCCTCCATAAAAGAGCAGCCCGCGAATCTTCAGGATGGAGCCCGTCCAATGCACCGGCATGGATCAGAGCATGGGCCTCATTATCATCCGGGCGTATCCGGTTGAGAAAATCTTCCATATGGAGATATTTCCCGTCTCTTCTTTTCTCCACAATCCGGTGCATGGTTGCATTCGTCAACTCCCCCACCGATAACAAACCCACACGAAGCTTCCCCCCCTTCCCTTTCCAGCGGACATCGCTTTCATTCACATCCGGCTTCAGGATTTCAACACCCATCCGCCTGGCTTCGGATACATAGGCGAATGCGCTGTAGTATCCACCCTGATTGCTGATCACCGCTGCCATAAATTCAGCAGGATAGTGTGTTTTAAGATAAGCTGATTGAAACGAAACCCGGGCGTAGCTTGCACTGTGGGGCTTACAGAAGGAATAACCGCTGAAACTCATGATCATCTCCCAAACCATACTGATCTGTGGATCGGAAACCCCCCGTTCTCTGGCTCCTTCCACAAAACGTTTGTGATAATCACTCAACTGGCGGGCCTTGTCTTTTTTGGAAATGATTTTCCGCAAACCATCTGCATCTGCATGGGAAAAGCCGGCCATGGCAACGGCAGTCTTGGCCACATCCTCCTGGTAAACCATGATGCCATAAGTTTCATCAAGGACATCCGCCAGAAGAGGATGAATCGGGTCCCATTGGCCGCCATGCAGACGCCTTACATATTCACGGATAAACACATTGGCCGCCGGGCGGATAATGCTGCTGTGGATAACCACATGTTCAAAATCCCCGTGTTTGGCTTTTTTCTGGAGAAGCCGAGTTGCCGGGCTTTCAATATAAAAACACCCTATGGTATTTCCTTTTGCGATCTGCCCCTGTGTGGCAGGGTCATCCTCAGGCTCCCAGTTTTTCTCATCCAAAAAAATTTTGTTTTCATGGAGATTGTTTATGGCATCACGAATCACACCAAGACTTCGATTCCCGAGGAGATCGATTTTTACCAATCCTCCCTCTTCCGCCCCATCCTTTTCCCATTGGATGATGGGTACACCCTTGGGCGCTTTTTCGATGGGAACATAGGTATCAATGGGGTCCGGAGTGATCACGACACCACCAGGATGCACGGACAGATACCGCGGAATACCGATAATCCGATGGGCAAGGCAGACGATCTCCGGCCATGGCTCTGAAAAATCAAACCAGTCCAGCTCCGGCAACTGCCTGAGCTGTGCCATGAGATCCCCGGTCAGATCCCGGATCTGAAAAAACCACGGCAACCTTGTGGAAACCTGGCCGATCTCCCGGTCTGTCAGCCCAAAAACCTTGGCAACCTCCCGGATCGCCATACGCGGCTGGAAAACAACATGGTTGGACACCATGGCAGCATGTCCTTGATATTTTTCAAAAACCGCATCCAGTACCGCATCCCGTTCATCCCATGAAAAATCCACATCAATATCCGGCGGGTCTGTACGGCCTGGGTTTAAAAACCGCTCAAAATAGAGATTGTGTTTGACCGGGCAGACGTTGGTGATGCCAAGGCAATAGGCAGCCAGGGATGCTGCCCCGCTTCCCCGTCCGCAAATCCTGGGACTTCTGGATACAATATCCCGAACTACCAGAAAATAGGATGAAAACCCTTTTCCCTCGATTACGGAAAGTTCATGTTCCACTCTCTCTACCACCGCTTCCGGCAACTCGTCTCCGTACCGCCAGACCGCACCCCTGTAAACATCGGCTCGCAAAACCTCTCCGGCACTTTTACTACGATCCTCTCCTTCCCATGGCGGCATCACAACCCCATGTTCCGGACCGGTAAACCCGAGGCGCTTTGCAATCTTCTCTGTTTCCGGAAAAAGATCCGGCCAGGCAGCAAGCTTTTCAAAATACACCTCAGGAGACGCCAAAAAAGCATCCGGAGCTGTCATATTTTCCGGTTCCAGGCGGGAAAAGGATGTATTCAGATCAATTGCCCTAAGCATCTTATGGACAGCAAACCCTTCCGGTTTCAGAAAAAAAACATCCGGAGCCAGCACTGCCGGAACCCCCAGACATCGTGCAGACTGAAGTAAACCGGATATCCTCTCCCCGGACCGGCCGGACAGGGCTGCTGCCACAGCTACCCCGGATTCAAAAAAAACTTGGAGCAGTCCAGGCGTGCGGGCAAGCACCGTCAAACCTTCTGCATACCGGGGAAGGGTTGATGGTAAATCAAAAGCAGCATCCATATGACGGCGTGTGATCAGACGGCAAAGATTCTTATACCCCCGGCTGTTTTCCACCAGACAAACGACCCGTTCCCCGGAGCCTTTCTCTGTAATTTCCGCTCCGACAATGGGTATCAGTCCTTCCTGCCGGCATGCCCGTAAAAAAGGGAATAAGCCGTACAGATTATTGGTGTCGGTCAGGGCAATCCGTGAATATCCCATCTCTTTTGCCGCTCTGCAAATCTCTTCAGGAAAAGCCGTGCCCCACATCAGGGAATAACAGGAATGCATGGAAAGCAAAATCATGCTGCATCCAGGGAAAATGTTCGCCCTGTCCGGACAGAACCTGAACCGAACCGTTGACGAACCCGGTCAATGGCGCCCATCAATTGTTCTTTTTTTTCTTTTTCCGCCCGGGATTCGGCAAAAAGCTCCAGTTGTAACGACTTTGACTCATAACAGCTACAACTCAACGACATATGCCGGATCCGTACCCTCCGGGTCCAGGCCCGTTTCAGGGCAAGTTTTGCAACCAAAAACAGAGAAAAATCATCATCAACAGGAGGTCTGGCAGCAGCCTGCCTGGCAATGCGTTTTCCATCCGAAAAATCAAGGATCAACCCGAGATTCTTTGCGGAAAGCCTTTGTCTGCGCAGCAAGGAACCGATCTTTTCCGTAAGGCGATACAAAACCCCTTCAACCACGGACACCTGACCGGTATCCGTACCAAACACATGATCAAAGCAGATCCCCTTCTTTTTCAGACAGGCGGATTGTACCGGCGACAGATCAATTCCACGTACAAGATTAAATAAGGTATGGCCGCGTCTTCCAAAAATCAGATCCAGTTGTTCCATGGTAAGCCCGGCCACCTGTCCGGCAAAAGAGAGATTGAACTCTCCGAATTGTTTCCGGTCTTCCGGAAGTATACCCGGCATAAGATACAGTGGCAGGGGTTGTAAAAAGCATGCCTCCTCCCCTTCCCGGACAATATATTCTCCGGATGGCTTGACCAGACGGGTGGCAACCTTGGCCACCAGTTTGTTCGATGCCACAGACCAGATCGGGTCCAACCCCATTTCCGAACGAAACGCTCCGCGAATGCGCCAGGCAATATCCGGAGGTGGCCCGAACAGCCTGCTGCTTCCGGTGACATCCACAAAAATATGCCCCTTTTGATCTGTCATTTCCGCCAACGGGGAATAGGGCAACACCCTCTTAAAGCATTCCATCATGGCCTGTTCATACCGATCCGGATGAGGGGGTAATATTTTGGCACCGGAACAGAAGCGGAGAGCTTTTTTCAGGGGCATCCCCTTTCGGACACCATTCTGATAAGCCTCTTCACTCATATCATACACCTCAGCCCTTGCAGCCGCTTCCGGGGCAATAATCACCGGGCGGTTCCGCAACCGGCAATCCGCCTGACGCTCGACTGCAACGGCAAAATCAGCCACATTCAGATGAATAATGGATCGTGACCGCATCTTATCCGACCTCCAGACTTTCCTTTGAAAGAAGCCGGCGCAATTGCAGCGCATTTCCCGCAGCCTGGGCCCGGACATGGTTATTAAAAAAAATAACCCCTTTTCCTGCCCGGCGGCTCATGGGAATAATTCTTTTTTCGATCCATTCCCCAAGCTGATCATCCGAATAGCAATAATCAAACTGCTTCTGCATATTCCCGGACCGCCATCCCTGATCATTCCGGCCATGAAAACGCACATAAAACAGATCCGGACAGGTCACAACATCCAGCGCCGGGAACAGACCCGGTAAATCCGGTTCATCCACGCTGACCAGGCACACCTGACGGCGCTCCAGTTCATCAAAAACCCGATCCACTGCCCAGGACCGGTGACGGAATTCCACTGCCAGGGGAAGACCCTCAAGACTGTCCAGCAGAAGCGACAGGTGCGTACGGTTTGCCTGTGTCCGGGCAAAAGAAGGAGGGAGTTGAATCAGCACAGCCGAAAGCTGTTTGCTTTGAAGCAGCGGGGCCATTCCCTCCCGATAGCGAAGAGATTCCTTCTGCCACTTGACTGGATCGATTTCATGGGTAAGCGTACGGATAAGCTTGGCGGTAAACAGAAACCCGGAACCAGCCTGTTGACGCTGGCGCTCAATGGTTTCAGGTTCCGGCATCCGGTACCATGTATAGTTAAGTTCGGTAATGGAAAACTGCTTTGCATACAGCGGAAGCATCTGACCTGATTTTGTACCAGCCGGATAAAATCCGGCATCCGTCCACTCTGCATATGCATAACCGCTGGTGCCGACATGAATCCTGCAGGAAGCCGGAGAATCTTTTTTTTTCGGAATTTCTTCCATCATATTATCCACATATTTTTTCCATAACATCCGGCCCACGCTGAACACCCACAACCTTCCCCTGGATCAGCACCTCATCAAATGCATAAGACACGGGTTTGAAATCCGGATTTTCAGGATAGAGCTCAATCCGGTTTTCCCGTAAAAAAAAACGTTTGACCGTTGCCTCTTCCTGATGAATCAAGGCAACGACAATCTCATTGTTGGATGCAAACTGTCTTGGCTCACAAATGGCAATATCTCCATCCAGGATGGCCGCGTTTTTCATGGAATCCCCTCGAATCTTCAAGGCAAACAGATTTGTCCCCCGGTAGATATCCGTATCCAGAACCACACTACCAGCCCATTCCTGCTGGGCATACAAAGGCAATCCAGCGGCGATATTGCCGATAATCGGAACCTCCCGCCACCGCATTCTGCCCGCAGTCTTCCTAAGGCGGTTCAGAAGCAGGATCTTTCGGCTATAAACGCCGTCCCGTCTGAGCATCCCTTTTGCTTCCAATATCCGGATCATCTGGGAAACAGCAGCGTGGCTCACGCCCATATCGGAAGCAGCCCGGCGTAAGCTCGGTGCCTTGCCGGTACGGGAAATCTCCTTTTCCAGATAATTGAGGAAAAGCTGTTGTTTGGGGGTTACTTCATCCATCATCGTTCCTTCCGGTTTTTCTGTGATACTGTATCTTTCCATAATGTAAATGTCAATGTAAATATATATGTAAAGTTTATCCATCACAAGGCAAATCAAGCATGACCCCCGATATTAACATAAAGAACCGAAAAACCATAAAAAAGTCAAAAACCAGATGGATTATCAATTGACATGAATCTTAAAATACAGATATATGACTACATCAGCATCCATTGAACAGACCGAGAAAAAAACAGATCACCTGAACTATGATAAAAAAAAGTACCCTATTGCTGCTGTTCCTTATTCTTGGAATATTCATCACAACCTTCCTGTTGTTTCTGAGCTATGAGTGGGAGATACAAAGAGATACCCTGTATTTAAAAGACGGCCGTATCGTAATCTCCGAAGAAACCAGCGAGGGGGAAAATCTGGTTTACTATCAACAGGAAGGTTCTACCAAAGTCCTCCCCAAGGATGAAGTGGAGCATATTGGTTATGGCGATGCCGGCCAGACAACCAGTGGTGAAGCGTTTCTATCCTGTTATGCAACCCTTGCAAAAGAAAAGGTTAAAAAACAAATAAAATCCGGTAAGGAGATAATTACCCGGATACAAAACCGGTTTCCGGTGTTTCAAAACGGAAATTATCTCTGGCTGTTCCTTCTCATTCTTGTTCCAGCCGGTTACCTCATTACCCGGAGGTGGCGATCCACCCGCAAAAAGAAACAGGAAAAAACGATTTCAAACCCAAAAACAGTACCGGAATTAAACATTTCCGCTCTGAAAAAAAAGGAGGAGGATCAGGATACTTCAGACACACTGAGAATTGTGAAATTCTTCCTTGAGCTGTTCAGACTCCAAACAGGCGCAGCCCCGGATGCAGCATCCAATCTTTTTCCCATAGAAGCCAAAACTATTGGATCCAACCAGATCTATCAGCTTCGCATTCTGCACAACGGGGAATGGGTCAAACGAAGAATGAGTATCGGTCCCCTTGGTGAGGAAAGCGGCAGCAAAAGCAAATGCTTTTATGTAATTTATGATGTGCATATTGTCGTCAAAATCCCCCCCAAACCCCTGAATGATTTTGAAGCCTATATCGACAGTATTAAAAAGGAAGGCCGGATTGTCGATAAACTGGCACCTAAAAAATGCATTGTTCCGAAAATCTCCGTAATCCTCCAAAGAATATATACCTTTCCGGGAGCGGAAAAGATCTCCTCTGAAAAACTGGAAGAAAAATATATCCGTCTTCTCGGGACACGCCCTGCCCTCCAGGAATACCTTAAAATCGGGGGGGGCTTTGTTTTTTTCATGGATCTTTCCAAATACTTTTTTCTGGGTCATATCATTGACAACCTGCATGATCTGAATCAGAAGCTGAATGAAGAAATCGTTCAAAACCCGGGTATCATATGGGATTTGCCGGGATTTGCCGGAAGGTATGGGCAACCCAACAGCAATATCTGCGACAAGATGCAGGAGATCTATACGGGTTTTGAGACAGAAGTTCGAAATTGGATGGCCGCACTGGATCCCCCGGTTCAGGTACAGCATTACCAGATCAGGAATTGGTATTTACTGAATCTGGCTGGAAACACCGTAAAAGCGGACGAAAAACTTCTTTCCCAGAAACAAGAAGAAAAAATTACTAAAACAGCCGGGGAATTGTTTAACCGGAACGCGAAGGATGTTGCACTCTATAAAAAAGTGGTTCACAAATATGTTCGCGATATCAATTTTACCCAAATCAGAGCGCAACTGGAAAGCATCTCAATAAATATCCTCAGCCTGCTCGCCTGGCTGGGAGAAAAAAATATCGCCATGCGGGATTTGAAACCGGACAATCTGCTTGTTGAAGGTGACCCGAAAAATTATCCCCATTTCCTTACAGCCGTTGAAAAGTTCAGCATCGGCCTGATTGATGTGGAAACAGCAGTGGATTATGCTGTTTCAGAGGGACAAAAAATCCCGCAGCCGCAGCTCGGGGGAACACCAAACTATGCTACCCCCACCCATCTGTTTGACAACCCGATGCTCTCGCTTGTATATGACGATCTGCCAGGCATCTTCCATCTTCAGGACTGGCAGGCAACCATCGGGATGATATACAAAGTGGTAATCGGAAAAACCCTGTTTCAAAAAACGGGAAAACTACTCCCCACCATTGTTAAAACCATTCATCAATCCATGGCTGAAAAAAAGCAGACAGAGACCATCATTAAAGAAGTCAATCAGATGTTCTGGCAATGTGCTGTCGAAGACTTCACAATACAGATCCAAAAAAAGGCCCCCCATCTAAAATCCCTGAAGCTGAGATTATCCGAAAACATCAAAAAAATGTTTCAAAAAGAGGTTTCTCAGGCAAATCAGAAGATCATCAGCACGATAAAAAAACAGATCGATTCCCAGACTGCATTTCCGGGTGATCAGAATGCCCAGCAGTTAACCACAGCTTCCTATCAACAAATCATTTCCCTGAAAACAAAATGGGAAAATCGGGCGGATTCTCTGCCATCAGGCAAATCCGAACAAATCAAGGTACTTCAAACCCTTGAACGGTTGAAACTTCAGAGTATGATATTGACGGATTTTTCAAGCCGGCTTGACCAGCCCAGTGTAAAGCTGACGGTTCATGATATTCTATCTCTCATGTTTGCAGTGGTATACAATTCCATGCATAAACCCGAATGGGAACCTTTTTCTCCGGAAACACCCCGGCTGAAAAAAGGCAAAAAAAATGTCCCCTGAGCTTTCACAAAAAAACGGCCTGCTTTTTTATCAATTTCCCAATCTGGCCCAATTTACTGAAATCAAACATGGTGTGTTCACCCGTTTGTCCGGATTCAGCAAGGCCCCTTTTCAGGGTTTAAATGTCAGCGTGGCTGTCGGGGATGATCCGGAAAGCACTGCCAGAAATCATCATGCAATTTTAACCTGCCTGGAGGGTGATGAGCTGGTTTTTATCCATCAGGTTCATGGTTCGGATATCATTCTGCTGAAAAAAGAAAATTCAAACATCCCCCGGATGGATAAAGTCCAGACCGGCGATGCGGTCATTACGGACATTCCGGGAAAAATACTCGTCATCCAGACAGCGGATTGCCAGCCAGTCCTGCTGTTTGATCCAAATCAAAAAGTGGTCGCAGCCATTCACTCGGGTTGGCGTGGCAGTCTGCAAAATATCATTGGCAAAACCATTATGTCCATGGTACATCACTTTCATTGCAGCCCGGAAGAAATCATTGCCGGAATCGGGCCTTCGCTGGGTCCTTGCTGTAGTGAATTTATTCATTACAGAAAAGAAATTCCCAACTCCTTCTGGAAATATAAAAAAAATGAAAACCATTTTGACTTCTGGGAATTGAGCCAAGACCAGATGTTGGAAACAGGGGTCAGGACAACCAATATTCATATCAGCGGGTTGTGTACAAAATGCCGCAATGATCTCTTTTTCTCATATCGCAACCAAAAAATCACCGGCCGCTGTGCCGGAGTGATCGGACTGAACCGTTCCGACAGGAGATAGGATGACAGAAATTCCATTAACAGAAAAAGTCCGGGCATCCGGTTGAGCGGCCAAACTCGGTCCAGGGGTCCTGGACTCGGTCCTCAGTAAACTGAAAATAAAAAATCATCCGGATCTGATTGTTGGATTCGACCATGCGGATGATGCGGGTGTCTTTCGCATCCGTCCGGACATTGCCTTGATTCAAACCCTTGATTTTTTTACACCGATTATTGATTCCCCGTTTGATTTCGGCCGGATTGCCGCCAGCAACGCCCTGAGTGATGTATATGCCATGGGTGGAAGGCCGATTACGGCAATGAATATTGTCTGTTTTCCCATTGAAGAGATGCCGGAAACCATATTGCAGGAGATCCTCGAAGGCGGGCTGGAAAAAATCAACGAATCCGGCGCGGTTCTTGTCGGCGGGCACAGCGTGGATGACCGGGAGCTGAAATATGGACTTTCCGTTACCGGTCTGATTCATCCGGAAAAAGTCCTGACCAATTGCAAAGCCAGGGTTGGCGATCACCTGATTCTTACAAAACCCATCGGCACAGGAATCCTTGCAACTGCAATCAAGGGAAAGGTTGCGGATCAACAGGCCATTCGGACGCTGGTTACGGTCGCAGCAACCCTGAATAAAAAAGCTGCGGAAATCATGCTCCAGTTCACGCCATCTGCATGTACAGACGTCACAGGATTCGGACTGGCCGGTCACCTCTTGGAAATGGCAAAAGGAAGCCGGAAACAGATCCATCTGGATACAGGTAGCGTACCATTTATTCCCCAGGCGATCGAATACGCAAACATGGGGCTGATTCCTGCAGGAACCTATACTACCCGGAAATTCTGCGAACCACATATTCAGATCGACTCATCCGTGAAACAGGTGTATTCTGATCTGATTTTTGATCCCCAGACTTCAGGGGGTCTCCTGTTTTCATTACCCCGGAAACAGGCTGAGGAATGCGTGAACATAATGAAAAACAAAGAAATTTCAGCAGCCATCATCGGGACAGTCGCCGCCAATCATCCAAACGGATTTATCATCATCACATAAACGCAATAAACCGTTGCATTCACTTTTGGGATATCTGTTTTTTACATTGACTTATATGGATACCGTATGATAATAGACCTATTTTGAATTTGTCCGGATATGGAATGAATTCATGGCTGCAAACTGTTTTTTGAAAAGACTTCTTTTCCATGAAAAAAGAAACCAGACTTGCCATACGTGAACTCGCATACTACAGCAGTCTGGGATTTTCAGTGTCTTTTTCAATTTTTATTGGATTGTTTGCAGGTGTTTATCTTGACAGACGGTTCAACATATCGCCCTGGTTGACCCTTATAGGTCTGGGACTGGGTATTGCGGCTGCTTTTAAAAATATTGCTCTGGCTGTTAATAAAAGCCGGAAGCTTTAAGGCAAGGAATATTGGAGTGAACATACAGGAGAGACTTTTACTTTTTGTTACCCGGGCAAACTGGATCCTCTTTATCATGGCCAGTCTGGCAGGATTCTTCTTTTCTCCGATTGCTTTTGCATTGGGGATCTTTTCCGGAGGACTGATTGTTACTGTCAATTTTCATCTCCTGTCCAAAACACTGAAAAAAGCCTTAACCCCCCCCTATCTTTCCTCACATAATGTTGTTCTGGCAAAGTATTATATCCGCTTTATCGCAAGTGGAGTTATTTTATTTGTCCTCATTTCAGGACATATTGTGGATCCATTGGGCCTGTTCATCGGGCTTTCGGTTGTTGTTGCAAGCATTATAGCAGCAACCATGAACGAACTGACAAAAATTATCTTCAAGGAGGCTGTCTAAGGTGGAACATCCATATCTGTTTTTCGTTGATTTGTTTAAACTAATCGGATTGGAACATGTGTACGCTTTTGCTCACCACTATCCCCATGTTGTCTATTCCTGGGTGGTTATGGCGATCTTAATATTTTTTGGCGCACTTGCATCAAAAAACATCACCATGATTCCAAATAAAATGCAGAACTTTTTTGAAGTTACGATTTCAAGCATCGAAGAGTTTATGGTTGAAAACACAGGTGAAGAAGGAAGGTGGCTGCTTCCGCTGGCGGCAACTGTTTTTATCTATGTTTTTGTTGGAAACATGGTCGGACTTATACCAGGATTTTTCCCGCCAACCGCCAGCATCAATACCACATTGTCATGTGCGCTTGTTGTGGTTGTCTTTACCCATGTCATCGGAATTAAATACCATGGTGTAAAATACATTAAACACTTCATGGGCCCGGTATGGTGGATGAGCCCCCTGATTTTTGTTATCGAAATCATCGGGCATGCAGCAAGAATCCTCTCCCTGACCTTCCGTCTTTTTGGAAACATGATGGGACATGAAATCGTTCTTGCGATTCTATTCGGCCTTGCCGGTGCTTTTTTTGCCCCCTTGCCGATTATGGCTCTTGGTCTTTTTGTTGCCTTTGTTCAGGCATTTGTATTCTTTTTACTTTCCATCATCTACTTTACAGGTGCAATGGAGCATGCTCATTAATTCATTTTTTTTATATCAATTGGGTTTTTGGAAGAAGCCCGAGTTAACTTATCACTCTTAAGGAGGTTGTCAATGGAAGCTGAAGCATTGAAGTTTTTTGTCGCTTGTGTAACTGCAGCAGGTTTTGGGATCGCCATCGCAGCTTTTGGTTGCGGTATCGGACAGGGTCTTGGTTTAAAGGCCGCTGTTGAAGGTATTGCAAGAAATCCCGAATCTTCAGGTAAAGTAACCGTTACCATGCTGATCGGTCTTGCGATGATCGAGTCTCTCTGTATTTATGCACTGGTTGTAGCATTGATCCTGATCTATGCCTCACCCATGGCCACAACAGTTACAGGATTGCTCACCAAATAACAAAGCAATTTTCTTTCATCCAGAAAGGGTTGTGTCATAGAATGGCATAACCCTTTTTTTTTGACTTGAACTTGCCGCATCCTGAAATATAGTTTAAAGAGAGTTGAGGCTCATGAACGATGGAATCATAAAAACCAGTTACAACTTAAACCAAAAAAGCTATGAACAAAACAGAGGATGAAAAAAATGGAAACCGGAACTTGCAAAAGCGGATCATCGTGCTTTCCGTCTGTGCTTTCATTGTTTTGATATCTGTTTTTTTTTATATCATAAGTATCTATCAATATGGTAAAAAACCAGGCAGCAACCAGGCAGAAAAAAAAATCATTTCCATTCATACCGGGCAGAACATCCATACTGTAGCTGAACAGCTTCATCATCTTCACATCATTCAAAATCCATCTAAATTCAAAATGCTGTCAAGAATCAAAGGCCTGAGCCACAAACTGAAAACCGGAGAGTACGAGCTATCACCTTCCATGACCCCGAATGAGATATTGGACGTCATTGTTTCCGGGAAAAGTATGCTGTACCGAATCACTATTCCGGAAGGCTGCAATCTTACTCAAGTATCTTTGATCATTGAAAAGTCTGAGCTGATATCGTGTGAAAAATTTTATCAGGTTGCAACCGACCCGAAAGTAACCCGTGAAATGGGTATCCCAGCTGAAACGTTTGAAGGATATCTTTTCCCGGACACTTATCTTTTTCCCAAAAAAGCAACCCCAAAAATAATCATTGCCACCATGCTGAACCGGTTCAAAGAAATTTTTTCGGAAGATTGGAAAAAACAAGCAAATCGATTGGGGTTTTCCATACACGAGATTGTCATTATTGCTTCCATGATCGAAAAAGAGACCGGTTCTTCCTATGAAAGACCCATAATCTCATCGGTCTTTCATAACAGGCTTCGAATTGGAATGCGGTTGGAAAGTGACCCAACAGTGATTTATGCAATCCAGGATTTTGATGGAAACCTGACCCGGAAGCATCTCCAGATGCAGACACCTTACAATACATATAAAATACTTGGGTTACCCATTGGACCGATTGCAAATCCAGGGAAAAAATCATTGGAAGCCGCTCTCTACCCTTCGGATACGGATTATCTGTTCTTTGTTTCAAAACGTGATGCAACACACCAGTTTTCAAATACGATCGATGAGCACAACCGGGCAGTCAAAATATTCCAAATTCAAAAAAAATAATATCCCTATGACATTCAATCATTTTTCAAACAAACAGATCGCAGGCCAACGCTTGATGGTTGGCTTTGAAGGAACGGAACTGAACAGCGACCTCAAGTTCCTCATCCGCGAATTAAAAGTAGGAGGCCTCATCTTATTTGCCATAAACCTGTCCTCGCCGGAACAGATCAGGGAATTATGCGCTTCCGCCCAGGCTTATGCACTTTCCTGTAATCAGCCGCCTCTTTTTATTGCAATCGACCAGGAAGGCGGACAGGTTGCCCGGCTCAAGGAACCATTCACCCGTTTTCCCGGAAACCCATCTATGAAGACCACGGAAGATGCAATTGATTTTGCCAGGATCACCGCATCAGAACTGAAAAGTGTCGGAATCAATATGAATATGGCCCCGGTGTTGGATGTCCCCCTGGAGAACAATCTAAGCGTGATGTCAGAAAGAGCCTTTGGCCATAACCCTGAATGGGTTGCAGATATGGGATCAACCGTGATCCAGTCTCTCCAGGGAAACGGTATTATGGCGGTTGCTAAACACTTTCCCGGAATTGGACGAACCGTACTGGATTCTCATATTGATACTCCGTTTCTGGATGCTTCGATTACAGATATGGATGCTACGGATCTGCTGCCATTCAGAGCTGCTGTTTCAAAACAGGTGGCAGGTATCATGTTGTCCCATATTCGATATGTCCAGCTTGATCAAAACCTTCCGGCCAGCCTTTCGCGGCGTATCGCAAAGGTTATCCTGAGAGATCAGATGGGTTATAAGGGGCTTGTGATGACGGATGATCTGGATATGGGGTCTATTCAAAAATATTTTACGATTCAGGATGCAATCCACCATATCCTTGATGCAGAGATTGATATTGCCCTGATCTGTCATAAAAGCCCGGATATTGAATCTGCATTTGAAACAATCTATTCATCAATCCAGCATTCTTCCAAACAGAAAAATCTTTCATTTCAATCCCTTCACCGGATTTTTCAATTAAAAAGAGAGTACAGCCTGACATGACATACCATTATCCCCTATTGACAGGATCGAATTTGTCTACTAATTAAATTGTAAAAGTTTTGTAAAAGTGAAAGACCGCCGCTGCCCGATATTCCATTTTCCAATGGGTTGGTTAAAAATTATATGTCAGGAACAGATCAAACAGAAAACCTTTTTCAGAATCGGTTAAAAAAATATTTTCTATTTTTTTCAACGGATTTGAAAATTACTCAATTTAAAAATCATGCCCTGAGAGTTGCACGAATTCTGTACAAACCATACCAATTTTTTCTTTTTATGCCTTTTTTGGCAGTGAATACCTTTATCATGGGAACACTTGCCTATCTATCTGCTTCATGGGTAAGCCCCAGGTTTGCCAGCACTGTATTCGGAAAGTTTTGGGCACGGATCAACAGTTTTGCGACACCCATGTTTGTGAAAATAAAAGGCCATGAATTCATTGATAGAAAACAATCCTATGTGATCGTCTCCAATCATCAAAGCTTTTTTGATATATTCATTCTCTATGGATGGATCGGAATCGATTTTAAATGGGTGATGAAATCAACGCTCAGGAAGGTGCCTTTTCTTGGATCTGCCTGTGAAAAAATAGAGCATATCTATATTGATCGATCCAACCCTGCTGCGGCTATCGAATCGATCAACCGGGCCAAAGAAAAAATCGTAAATGGAACCTCTGTTGTTTTCTTCGCGGAAGGTACACGCAGTACAACAGGCAAAATCGGACCTTTTAAAAAAGGGGCTTTTGTATTCGCGCTGGATATGGATCTTCCCATTCTTCCGATAACCATCATTGGAACAAAAAACATTCTTCCAGCCAAAACGCTGGATCTTTTTCCGGGAAAGGCAGAAATGATCATCCATCCGCCGGTAAGGATTGAAAACTACAAAGACAAGGATATCCAATGCCTCATGGATGATATTAAAAAGATCATCCAATCCGCCATTCCATCAGGATACGCCTGACCTAAACCAGCAGCATAAAGAGCCGGATATTGGCTTTCCCTTTATAAAAAAACGCCCGGAGTTTTCTTAAAACCTTTTAAAAAGATCCCGGGCGTTTATCGTTTCATTACCATCCAATGGAAATCTGCCCCAGATATCGGCGGTCTTCTCTCTGCCCGGCATAGGCTCCGACCTCTTCTGCATAGGTTGCGACATCCAGCTTCACCACCGCAAAATCCAGTGTCGCTCCTGCCGTAAAATACCCCTGATTCAAACCCATCCGGATCGCCGCAACAGCCGGCAGTTGAAGTTCTGCACCCATATGAATCCGCTTCATATAATCATCATCCTGCTCATAACTTTTGGTAATATCCAGAATATCAAAAGCACCGAGC
>CAYTGW010000032.1:9061-10679 GCA_964437395.1 uncultured Desulfocicer sp. | reverse complement strand
TCAGGGTAAATCCGCCCAAGGATCTCTGGGTTGCGATTCCGAGATTGATCGTCCGCTCGATATCTTCCGCATCTCCCATGTCCATTTCAATCAGGTTATTAACACTCAGACCCACTTCCGTTGTAAAAGAGGATTCGATGGGCAGCTCATACAAAACTCCCAGATCCATGGTAACACCAGATCCGGATTTCCGGTCATCATCCAGACGATCCTCAAAATTATCATTTGCAATATCGGCTGCTGTGTAAACCTGATCCAGGCTCTCACGGCTGATATATTTTGCCGTTCCTCCCACCCGGATGCCTTTCAATGGAACCTTAGCTCCGACACCGCCGGTGAATCCATAATCCCAATTGGCTTTTGGATGAAACTCCGGATAAGGAGGATTCCGGATCTCGGCATTTGCGTTTGCACTGGCAATACCCGCAACCATGACTCCCAGATCGGCTGCATTGAAACCCACATAGGGAATCCAGTTGATGGCAAGATGCTGATATTCACCAACATGTTTCCTGAGCAGTTCGGTTGCTTCTCCGGTATCATCCAGATCTGCATCGTCAAGGTCATTGTAAAAATCAACGCTGTTTTCTGAAACATCGATTACCGGATTAATAATCCCCATGTTGAAGGTTGATATTTTGGATAAACCTGCCGGATTATAGAACAGTGCATTTTCATCATCTGAAATTGCGGTAAAGGCTCCGCCCATACCCAGAGGCCGGATACCCCGATAGTTATTCGGGTATTCCGCAGCAAAAGCACTATCCGCAAAACAGATAACGCATATAAATGATAATATCCGTAAGGAAATATTTTTATACAGAGATTGTTTTCTCACTATGATCCTCCTTGATCCGCCTCATATCTGATTGTTGATGTAATTTTCAAGGTCTGTTTCAGACAGATTTCCATCACCATTATTATCAATATCGCTCTGAAACTGTGAAAAATCCTGTGACAGGTCATTTCCCTGATCGGAGATGTTATCCAGAACTGTTACAGATTCTGCCACATATTCAAGATCCGCGGACAACTCTGAGAGATCTTGTGTGCCGGCAGATACATCACTGAAATCAGCAGGTTGATTGCTATTGTACTGACTGTTCAAACCCTGCTCTGTTAGGGTAACCGATGATCCTCCCTGATCTTCCAAAACAATATCTCCCAATGTCAGGGCGATATGCGCCACGGCCAGAAGTCCGAGCTGAACCTTATGGTCATCATTCGGATGGGAGATCCCTTCCATGGCATGGATTGCATTTTCAATATTCACCAATTTTGCCCGAAGCTGGGCTGCTGTTAGAACACCATTGCTGCCTCCCAGAATCAGACCCATCATATCAATACTTCCTGAGTTGCCTGTTTCGTCCAATGTTTCAATAGTTGTCAGGAGATTAAAGGTGTCCAACCCGGCCAGACCGGCATATGCATTGGACAGGTACTGCTGAATTGTCGCATTTCCGGGATTCGCGTCATCCAGAGCTTCCAGTAATTCAACAGCCCTTGAATACTCTCCCTTGTCCAGTGCGATGCGGGCCTCTTCGAGTTTTGCTTGAAAGGAGCCATCATCTGCGAGTCCTTCTAGAACACTGTCATCACAACCCACGGTAAATGAAGC
>CAYTGW010000032.1:0-8961 GCA_964437395.1 uncultured Desulfocicer sp. | reverse complement strand
CATCATCTGCGAGTCCTTCTAGAACACTGTCATCACAACCCACGGTAAATGAAGCAATCAGGAGCATGATACTCAGAATTATGAGTATTTTTCGTATGATCACTTTTTCACATTCGTTTTTTCGATGTCTTTTGCGTATCATCATACTGCCGATCCCCCTTTTATATTCTGATTGTTTGTTTTTATTAACTATTTTTTCAAGTCTCTGCCTGATCAGATTATTTGTTATCCTGAATCCATTTCCATGGTTTTATTTGAATAAAATGTGATTGAACATTGCATCAGAAATAACGATTTATGTAAGTAATGTAACGGATAGCATACTTTATTTCCGGAAACAACATTTCATCAGATTTATTGAATAATGGTTTTATCCGACCATCCATTTTTGAAAAGCAGACACCGGCAGCGGAATCACCTGAACCTTCTTCCGCTCTTCGGCAGTCTTGATCCAGACATTAACAGGCATTGTCTTGGGTACATTGCCATAAGAAGCGCAGATGGTGGCAGCAAGCAGGCGCTTCTCCTCACTGCTGCATCCACCCGGAACCAACACAACCGGCCCGGGAATTTTTACCAGGTTGCATATCATGTCTTTTTTCGAATTGTATAATTTCGCAATCTGATTGTTCTCCTCTTCTGTTCTCCCTGCAATCACTTTTATGGATGGATCCAGACGGAAATGCCGTCCGAATTTTAACAGATGAAAATCTCTTTCATCATAAGCATCCTGATGATCAAACAGGTCTTTTAATCGCTGACCAAACACCTTGTCCGTCAGCAGGCATCCACCTGCTGGTGCCGGATATTCTGTGATACCGAATTCCCTGGCCAGTCTGATTTGCGGTTTTCTGGATCTTCCGTCCAGATCCAGCAACTGTTCCCGATCGACCAGCCCCTGCTTCTCGGGAATGGATAACGGCAGATGTTTTGCGCTCAGCGGTCTGATGATATAACCGTCAAACTCGGAATGCTTTTCCACGTATCGTAATGACTGTCTGGTCTGGGACATGGGTCTCTGCCCCAGCACTTCACCGCTGAACAAAAAATCAAAATTGTTTTCAATCATCATATGGCCTGCCAGACGGAACATCAGTGAATGACAATCCATGCACGGATTCATGTATTTCCCGTAACCAGCCGGAGGATCTTTCAGAATGGGAAGATACGCCTGCGTTATATCCAGTACGGTCAAACGGATTCCATATAACCGGGAAGCTTTTCGTGCCTTTTCAGATGAAAAAAAAGGGGTTTCAAAGGAAACCCATTCCACTTCGATTCCCTGTT
The DNA here is from genome assembly GCA_964437395.1 of uncultured Desulfocicer sp. Taxonomy (GTDB): domain Bacteria; phylum Desulfobacterota; class Desulfobacteria; order Desulfobacterales; family SURF-7; genus QZKS01. Next base: position 7,674 of record CAYTGW010000032.1, on the reverse strand, counting down.
CCTGTAAAACACGGCCGGCCAGAATGCTGTCCAGACCTCCGGAGCATAATCCAAGACCTCTTACTTTTCTTAATCCGGTTTTCATGCTAAGTAACCATTCAATGTTTTTTGTCCAGCGTTTTTTTCTCTGGGATTTGCTTGTCATTCATTTTATCGGGTCAGCGGTTCATCTGTTGGCCGATGTAACGGTTATCATGGAAAATACCAGTCGCATACGTAAAATTCGACAGATATTAAGAGAGAGCTACCCGGATGTCAAGACCCAGCTCTATCATAAAAGCCCGTTTGAATTGTTGATGGCTACCATCTTATCCGCCCAATGCACGGATCGGCAGGTGAACAGCGTCACCCCCAAATTATTTCAGGAACTCCCGACTCCTGAAGCGTTTGCAAAGGCGCCCCAACAAAAAATCGAAAAATTAATTCATTCTACAGGTTTTTACCGGAACAAAGCCAAAAATCTGAAACAGTGCGCAAAATCCCTGATCCAGAACCACCAGGGCATTGTACCCTCCGGTATCGAAGAGCTGGTACAACTTCCCGGGGTCGGCAGAAAAACAGCAAATGTAGTTCGTGGCGCTGCCTTCCATATTCCCTCCATGGTGGTGGATACACACGTATCCAGAATTTCACAACGGCTCGGGTTAACATTGCATAAAGATCCAACCAGGATAGAATTCGACCTCATGGATATCATACCGAAAAAAGAATGGAACGAATTTTCGCTGTATCTGATCTACTTTGGAAGAGAGATCTGTACGGCAAGAAAGCCGGCCTGCCCGATATGCAAAATGATCCGTCTGTGTCCTTTTCCGGATAAAACCGGTTAGCATGCCTTATTCTCTTTTTTGCAATCGTATCCATCCATCAAAAAGACTTGCAGCCTCGATAATCTCTTGTTATCTAAAAAGGATAATAAAATAAGAACCGTTTATTGACATATTCAACAATCAATTGGAGTCTTCAATGGCCCGCAATCATTTTTTTATTCTGCAACTCACAACGATTCTCATGCTGTTATTCATCAGCTCATTGTCTTTTGCTTCTTCAACAGAACCGCAAACAGAAAATGAAAAGGCAGCCATTGTAAACAATATTGTTATCAGCAAAATGGTGCTGGATCAAAATGTAAATATTGTTCTACGGAAAAAAGGACTTCTGAAAAGCGATCTCCCCCCGGATCAGTTGAAAGAAATAACAACACATATCCTTGAAGAGCTGATCAACCGCGAGCTGCTTTTTCAGGAGAGTCAACGGCTGGGAATTCGAATTGAACCACAGATCGTGGACCAGCAATATGATCTGATGAAAAAAATGTATCCGGATAAAAAAGTGTTTGCCGATAAATTATCCGCCGTGAACCTATCTGAACAAGAGATGAAATCAGAAGTCGAGCGAGGGCTGATCATCCGCCGTCTGATTCAGGAAAAAGTGGTAAGCCGGGCCCAAACCCCGGAAAAAGAGAGTCTTGCTTTTTTTGAGAAAAACAAAAGCCAGTTCAAACAGCCTGAAATGGTTCGCGCCCAGCATATTTTATTCTCCTTTTCCCCCGACACCTCTTCCGAACAGAAACAGAAAGCAAGGGAAGGCATGGAAAAAATCCAGAAACGGATCAAAAGAGGAGAGAGCTTTTCCGAACTGGCCAAAAAATTCTCAAACGATCCCAATGGAAAAAACGGAGGGGAGCTGGGTTACTTTGACAGGGAAAAAATGGTTGAGCCTTTTTCCAGGGCCGCCTTTGCATTGGAGATCAATGGCGTGAGCGATATTGTGGAAACGGAATACGGTTTCCATCTGATCAAGGTCCTTGATAAAAAGCCGGAACGGGTACCTGCCTTTGAGGAGATCAAGGAGGATATCGCTCAGCTTATTGTTCAGAAAAAAATAGCCAACGGCATTAAAAGCTATATCCAGATCCTCCGGGACAAAGCGAAAATTACTACCTTTCTGGAAACAATGTCTGCCAAATGAATAAACCGGCTTAACCGGACATTTCAATAATGCGCACCGCAGCTTTAATCCCGTCTGTGGCGCTTGAAATGATCCCCCCGGAATGGCCGCTTCCTTCACCCACCATAAACAGGTTTTCAAATCCAGCGCATAAACGGTTTTCATCCCGGATGACCTGAATCGGTGAGGATGTCTTGCTTTCAAGTCCCATGATCACACCGGTTTCAAAGCCTTTTATTTTCCGGGAAAAAGCTTTCAGTCCTTCACGGATCGCATGGCTGATTTCAACAGGGAGAAGTTCCCACAGGGCGGCCGGTTTCAGGCCGAGTGGGTAACTGGATTCAGCCGTTTGGGTGGTTTCTTTTTTATGGATAAAATCCTGAATACTGCAAAAGGGTGCCTGATATCCTTTGGCATATCTGTAAAATTTATTTTCAAGTTCGGCGAGCCATTCGAGTGCCTGAATCGGAGTCGCCTCCCTTCCTATAAGCCTTTCCATATTGACACCAGCCACGCAGGCAGCGTTTGCGAATTTCTGGTTCCGAAGGTACCGGCTCATTCCATTGACGATGTTCAGATTGTCATATGGCGTTGCCGGAACGATCGTGCCACCGGGGCACATGCAGAATGTATATACCGGGAGATTTCCCGGATGGTTCAGGGTCAGACGGTATTCCGCTGCCTTGACACCCGGCAGTTTTTTTTGCCCCCACTGTGCCAGATTGATGAGTTCCTGAGGATGCTCCACCCGGCATCCAATTGCAAAATTTTTCGTACGGAATGAAACACCCCGGCGGATCATCATGCGATAGGTCTCATGAGCGTTCTGGCCGGGCGCAATGATAAAATAGTCGGCTTCCATGCTGCCGGTATCCGTAACTCCCGAAACAACCCTGTGATTTTTCACGCTCAAATCTTCCAGAAATGTCTCAAAAAGAATCGTTCCGCCGATATTAATAAAATCATTTCTCCGGGTTATATTTTTGGTCCGGGAAGTGAGCTTCCCGTCTGAAAAGGTTCCAGCCCCTCCTTCACCAAATGCGTAATTACCCATGGGATCGAAATGGCCTGTGTTTTCAAATGTGCGGATACCTTCTGCCCGTTTATGGACATCCGCTCCCCTTTCGATCAGGGTTACTTGAAAACCTGCCTTCCGGAGAACAAATGCAGAAAAAAAACCAGCAGGACCACTGCCCACTACAAGTACTTTCTTATCTCTTTTCCGAAAAAGAATATCCATGGTCGGAGGTGAAATCATGTCCGGCCCGTTGATCTGGTCCGACATCACAACGATTCGAATCAGCCAGTGGATATTGTTTTTCTTTCGTGCATCCAGACTCTTCTGCACGATCTGATAGGAAAATTCTGCAACATCCAGCTCCTTTCCGATGCATTCCCGGAGCTGCTCTTCCGCGTACCCCGTTGGCAATTGTAATGATATTTCCCGATAGCCCATTTTTAAATCGATTTATATTTTATCATACAGGGTTGGCAAAGGCTTTCAATCTCAGTGTAATCCTGACTACCGGCTGAACCGGTCATCCGACTTCCGGTCCGTAGCTGATTTCTGAACCTGCGAAAGCCAGCCGGTCCGGACATCTGCCTGGGCATCAAAATCCGGAACATACGGTTTGATATCCAGCAGCGGCGTATTGTCCAGGATATCTATGTTTTCGATATACAGAATCCGCCCGTCCACCTTGTTGAGCTTCACAACCGACAGGCCGATGGAATTCGGTCTCTTGGGAGCCCTAGTTGCAAAAACTCCATGGGGTTTGGTATCCAGAAACGGAACAACTACAAGTTCAAACCCCACAGACCGGTGAAAAGAATAGATCAGAATGATGTGCGAAAAACCATCCAGATCCTTCAATCCATCCGCAAAAGTTTCAAACACTTCTACTGTTCCGGAAATTCCTGTTGCGCCGGTCGGCTGAATCGGCATGCCTTCCTGTTCAACATGAGGTGAGTGAATAATACCGATAGGAGTGAATTCAATTTTCATAAACGGGATCAAACCTTGATTTGTGCCATAGGATTTTAATAATACACCCTCATTCAACCTGTCAATACATAATCACGAATCGAGGTTTGACTCCAGTTGAGAAACTATTGACAGAAAGCGTTTTTATGGGGCATATAGAAATTCATGATGATTCCTTCGCTCCATCGATTTCATGTGTTTATAACAGCCATTATTCTTCTAATGTCGAGCTTCTGTTTTGGAACTGCTTTTGCACAGAACAGTAAGGACGATACAGCAGGATCTTCCCAAAACAACGAAAGCATTTGCGACAGATGCAAACAACCGCTTCTGGGAGGATACATCAAGGCTGACGGATATAAATTCCATCAGGAGTGTTTTCTGTGCAGCAAATGCGGCAAGCCCATAACCGGATCATTTCAACACAAAGACGGCGATTTTTATCATTCCGATTGTTATAAAGAAAAAATGGGACTTGTGTGCGCAAGATGCGGAAAACTTCTGGATCAGAAGTGGCAGGTTCTGGACGATCGGAAATTTCACGCTGAGTGCTTGAAACAACATTTGCAGGAAATCCATATGATATGTGACATCTGCAAAAAACCGATTACCGGCAAATACACAAAAGACCAATCCAAAAACTATCACATCGACTGCTTACGGAATTATAAACTTACCAGATGCGCAGTGTGCGAAAAACCCATTGAAGGCAGAATGCTCATCGATCCATGGGGAAATAAGGCGCATGAAAAACATGAAGATCATCAAACCGTCACTTGCAGTTCCTGCATGCGGATTATATCCAGCATAACATCCAAGGGCGGTTTTCGTTATTCAGATGGGAGAACAATCTGCGGTATCTGTAAACCAACGGTTGTTGAAAAAAATAATGTCATCATGAAAAGCCGGAACACTGTGCTTTCCCTTCTGTATTCCATCGGGATCACCGATATCCCGGTGAATATTCCAATCAATATTGTGGATATGGAAAATCTGAAAAAATACTCAAAATCAAGCCCCACATCCGATTCAAAAGGATTTACGTCCTGCCTGACAACATACAAAAACAATCAGGCAATTTCCAAAAGCCAGGCAATATACATATTAAACGGACTGCCCTTGCTGGAATTTAATGGAGTTCTTGCCCATGAAATAATGCATGTATGGTTAAATGAGCGGGATATTAAACTGACGGCCCCTGAAACAGAAGGCTTCTGTAACCTTGGAACCATGAAGGTTTACCAGGATGATGGGACGGAATTTGCAAAAATTCTATTGGAAAATATGGAAAAGGATCAAGATCCCATTTATGGAGACGGGTATCAGAATATGAAAAAACAGCTTGAGGCAGTGGGATGGGGAAAGTTGATCCAGATGATACAAAACAGATGAGTGCTGTCCGTCTGCCCACCATCCATCCACGGATTAAATATTAAGCAGGATTTTTTTTATCATCCTTTTCTACTAAAACCTTATCTACTCTTTTTCCATCCATATCAAGAACTTCAAACTTATAATTTTCAGAGATAAACTTATCACCGATCTGGGGGATTTTGTTCAGCTTGAACATCATATAACCGCCTAAAGTTGAGTATTCTTCCGGATGTTCAAATTGTATATTTAATTTTTCTTTCAGTTCGTCAATCAATAAACTTCCTTCAATAAGAAGTGAACCATCTTCTCTTTCAAAAATCGGAGTTTCAAATATTTCATGTTTACCCGGAAGCTCACCAAATATATTTTCGATAAGATCATGTAGGGTAATCATTCCTTCGATAGAGCCATATTCATTAATTACTACTGCAATATGAATTTTAGTTTCCCTGAAACGTTCAAGAATTTTTATAGCAGGCAAATTCTCAGGGATAAACAACGGTTGAACTGCAAGATCTTTCAAATTTAATTCTTTGCCTTTTTCAGAATGCCGGAAAAAATCTTTAACCTTAATAATCCCGATTATCTGATCTAAAGAACCATCACCTAAAGGCAGCCTGGAATAGTTACTGTTATATACGGTCTCTTTTGTATCTTCCAGGGAATCGTTAATATCAATCCATACGATATCCTGCCGGTTAATCATTATAGAATGAGCCTTCCTGTCACCAAAACGGAAAATGCTTTTTATCATTTCGGTTTCATTCTTTTCAATTGATCCAAAGCGGCTTCCCTGTTCAATTAATATTTTTAATTCATCCTCTGTAACAGGAGGTTGATTCTTAGGTGTAATCCCGAAAATACGGACAACAATTCTAGTTGAAAAAGTTAAAAGCTTTATTACTGGTGTGGTAAATATTGAGAGCATTCTCATAACGGGTGCTAATGCGATTGAAATTCCTTCAGGATTATTGTAGGCTATGCTTTTGGGAACAAGCTCACCAATTATTAATGAGAGATATGTTATTAATCCGATAACGATTACATAAGAAATTTCTACTGCATATTCTTTGAAAGCAGTGTATTGTTCAAAGAATGGAGAGATGTCTCCAGTCCAGGCAACTCCTCCGTAAGCACCGGCAATAATACCGACTAAAGTAATCCCAACCTGAACTGTAGATAAAAACTCTTCCGGTTTCTTCAGAAGAAGTAAAGCGGTTTTTGCTCCTTTGCTTCCTTTATTTGCTTTTTCTTCAAGCCTCGCTTTCCTTGAAGAGACAAGAGCAATTTCAGCCATCGCAAATATGCCATTTAGAATTACAAGCATTACTATTATTAAAAATTCCATCCGCTATTCTTTCAAAAAAATTGTCTTCTTTATGTACTAAGATCAGAAGTGTCCAAAATTACAGGTTAACATTTTAATACCATTTAACATTGTCCAAAAATGGAATAAAATTTGATTACTTGAAATCTATATAAATAGCAACATCTTATCCACCAAATCTACACCGTTATCAGAATATCTTCCACATTATCCGGATTTTCCCGATCATGTTCGATTGTGTTAAATGCCACCAGAACCGTTACTTCTTTACCGGTATTCTGAATAAACATTCACGGTTTCAACCGCCACCTTCTTCATCATGACTCCTTAATCAAAGAATCCGCATCATTTTCTATTTTTCAAACGCAATCCGCAACGACCACAGATGTAACCAGCCCCGGAAGAGATTTACTGGTTTGCATTTTTGTGTGAGCTGTACTATATCAGCACTGATTTACGATACAACAGAATTATTTCCGTTCAGTAAAGAAAGCAGGTTATATCTTATGCAAATTGAACAACCGATTGTCTCCAGTGTTGATATTGGTGAGGCAGAAATTCCTTACCTGCTGTACGAAAATTCCGGACCCTGTATTGTCATGACCCATGCTACTGGATTCCAGCCGTGGCAATGGCATTCGATAGCGAGGAGCCTTTCCAATGCATATCGAGTTGTTGCACCGTATTTTTGCACTCATCGCGAACCAGACCCAACCCAGCAATCAATTTCATGGGTTCAGCTTGCTGAGGACCTCACAGTTTTCTGCGACAGACTGGACATAAAAAATCCTTATCTGGTAGGCCATTCCATGGGAGCGACATTAGCAACAATCGCAACCGCTAAGTTCGGGCTCAAGGCTCAAAAAATGGTTCTAATTGAACCCATATTTTTACCCCGTTCATTGTATACAATCCGTATCGGAATTGAGGAGCATCCTCTGGCAAGCAAATCGATAAAAAGACGTAATTCCTGGAAAAACAACAGGGAAGCCGAAATCTATCTGCGATCGAAAAAAATGTTTCAGCAATGGGATGATGA
>CAYTGW010000031.1:2179-27284 GCA_964437395.1 uncultured Desulfocicer sp. | reverse complement strand
TCGGCTTTCGCCGGTGTGACGCTTTTTAATCGTTTTGAAATTGGCTCCATTGTTAATGGAAAAATCAGAAGAATCATCATCGAAATATGAAAAGTAAATTCAGACCGGTTTTTAATTTCATTTTTGGTCCGGTTCCGTCAAGGCGGCTTGGGGTATCCCTGGGCGTGGATCTGATGCCCCATAAAACTTGCTCTTTGGATTGTGTTTATTGTGAGTGCGGAAAAACAACTCATTTAACGACTGAACGAAAAGAATATACTCCTTTCGAACAGATTCGGAATGAACTGGATTTATTTCTATCCTCTCGTCCGCATCTTGATTCTATTACTTTTTCAGGGTCAGGCGAACCAACCCTGCATCTTCGCATTGGCGAAATTATAAAATACCTGAAAACAGACTATCCGGAATATTCCATATCGGTATTGACCAATGGAACGCTGTTTCACTCTCCGGAGGTCAGAGATGCTGTGGCACAGGCAGACCGGATCATTGCATCTTTTGATGCTGCTTCGGATACTGTATTTCGGACGATTAACCGTCCCCATCCATCCATTGATTTACACGAAATGGTTGAAGGTCTGGCAGCTCTGAAAAAGGAATGTTCCAATCAATTTTGGATGGAAATTTTTATCATTCCGGGTCATAATGATGATGACCATGAACTCAAACAGATTCAAGGGGCAATGGATATCATTAAGCCCCATCAGATCCATATCAACTCATTGGACAGGCCCGGGACAGAAGATTGGGTTCAACCCATAACACAGGAAGTATTAAAAAGGATACAAGCCTGTATGCACAATGTCAGCGTGGTCGATCATGCGAAGCATACGGCCTTTCCGGATGAGTTTTCAGGGGATTTGCTGGATATGGTTTTATCAACGGTGAAACGGAGGCCATGCACAGCAGAGGATATTTCGAACATTACGGGTGCTGATTTGAATAAAATCAATCAACATCTTGACATTTTGTTGAAAAATAGAGAAGTTGTTAAAAAGAGAATGTCACGAGGTACTTTTTTTTTCAAAGATATAAACTGACAGGGTCTTCATTGCTTGCAAAAGGGGGCGGGTATGCCAGTATATAAGTGGGAAGGGAAAAACAAAAAACAGGAAGTCCAGAAAGGTGAGTTGGAAGCTGCGAATGAAGAAGCCGTGCGTGCGCACCTCCAAAGAATACGGATTACACCTTTAAAAATCAAGGCCAAGCCAAAGGACCTTTTTGAAAATGTTGAATTTCTTCAGCCCAAGGTGCAACAGCAAGACATCATTATTTTCTCAAGACAATTCTCGACGATGATTGATGCAGGACTCCCCATCATTCAGTGCCTGGATATTCTTCACACGCAACAAGAAAATGTTACTTTTAAAAAAATGTTGAAATCGTTAAAGGAGTCAGTGGAAGGTGGAAACACGCTTGCAGAATCGCTCAAAAAATTTCCCAAGCAGTTTGATTCGCTGTATGTGAATATGGTCGCAGCCGGTGAAGCGGGCGGTATTCTTGATGTTATCCTCAGAAGGCTGTCGACATATCTTGAAAAAGCGGCCAAACTCAAAAGCCAGATTAAAAGTGCAATGATGTATCCTCTGATTACACTGGTGATTGCAGGTATTGTTGTGGTGGTGATCCTTGTTTTTGTTATTCCGGTTTTCCAGGAGATGTTTGCAGATTTTGGAAAAGAGTTACCCTTGCCAACCCAGATTGTCGTGAAGGCAAGCGAGGCTGTAAAAAGTAAAATTCATTATATGATTGGTGCGGTCATACTTTTTATTTTTGCCTATAAAAGGTTTTATCGCACACCAAAGGGTAATGAATTCATGGATGACCTTTTTTTAAAATTACCGATTGTCGGGGTTCTGATCCGTAAGGTTGCTGTATCCAAGTTTACACGAACCATGGGTACCATGATGGCCAGCGGGGTGGCCATTCTGGATGCCTTGGATATTGTGGCCAAGACAGCCGGTAACAAGACCGTTGAAAAAGCGATTTACAATGTCCGGAGTGGTATTTCAGAAGGAAGAACCATGGCCGATCCCCTTGTTGAAAGTGGTGTATTCCCTTCCATGGTTTGTTCCATGATTGCTGTTGGCGAATCAACAGGTGCACTGGATGCAATGCTTGAAAAAATAGCTGATTTTTATGAAGACGAAGTTGATACTGCAGTGGATAACCTGACATCTGCCATCGAACCTTTGATGATGGTTTTCATGGGCTGTCTGATCGGCGGACTCGTTGTATCCATGTATCTCCCGGTTTTTCAAATGGCAGGCGCCATCAGCGGATAAGCAGGGTTCACGATAACAGCTTGTAAAGGCAATCGTTACAATTCAGGATCATGGTGCCATTCGTGCCGCAGTTTCAAGACGATTATACCCGAAAAATGAAAGGGCTCATTTTTTTTCGAGCCCTTTTTGCTTTACTGCTGCTAGGCTCTTTGCTTATTTTTGGATTTCAACATTTTGATTCCACACCGGTACCTTCTTTTTTAATCATCTTTGGGCTTTGCATCGTGATGCTGGTGCAGTCCGTTATCTATTTCCTGATTTACCGTAGGGCCCCCCGCGCAGTCTGGTTTGCATATCTTCAGTTGATCATCGACTCTTTCATGATCACCCTGATTGTTTTTGTTACCGGCAGTTTTATCAGTTTTTTTGCCTTCCTTTATCTGATTGTGATCATATGCTCCAGTATGTTTTTATTTAAAAAGGGGAGCCTTATCATTTCGATGATCTGCAGCCTGCAATATGGTTTCATGATTATACTGGAATTTCGAGGCGTCCTGCCCCCGATTAATATTGAATCCGGTTTTTTGGCTTCTGATTTTGAGATCACCCAGATCCTGTTTAAGATTTTTTCAACCATAATCGCTTGCTTTGCGGTTGCCTTTTTAAGCAGTGTCCTTGCAGAGCAGGAAAAAAAGACAAAAAAAGAACTTCTGGACCTTGAAGAGCATGTAAAACGGGTTGAAAAAACCGCAGCAATTGGCGAAATGGCTGCCGGCCTTGCCCATGAAATAAAAAATCCGCTGGCATCTCTTTCCGGTTCCATTCAGATGCTGAAGGAAGAGATTTCCTATGATCCTCAGCATGAAAAACTGATGCAAATCGTTTTAAGAGAGGCAGACCGGCTCAGCAGGCTGGTGAGTGATTTTCTGCTGTTTGCCCGGCCAACAGTCGGTAACCCGGTGCGATTTAATGTGAATGGTCTGCTGTCGGAAACCGTAGAGTTATTCAAAAAGGATCGGACATGCAAAGGAACAATTGAGTTTGTTGACGAACTGGATTCAAATCATTACATCGAGATGGATCCGGGACACCTTAAGCAAGTACTCTGGAATCTGTTCCTGAATGCAGCAAATTCCATTGATGAAGAGGGCAAAATCACCATCCGGATATACCCGGTAAAAAAAACGCATGTCTGCATCGAAGTTAAAGACACAGGGTGCGGAATGTCTGAGGAAACCCTGAAATCCATTTTTGATCCATTTTTTACAACGCGTTCAGAGGGAACCGGCCTGGGGCTCTCGATTGTTCAACGAATCCTTTCCGTATATGATTGCCGGCTTGATGTGGAAAGCAAGATCGGTCACGGAACCCTATTTACATTAAAAATAAAGCAGGTTGCACCTCTCCAGTAGCGAACCAACTTAATCTTGACACCTCCAGGTAAATAGGGTAGCTAAGCCAGATTGATCCGGTTTTGGTTCCCCGGAGGGTAATCAGGCATTATTGATTGAAATCATTATTTTTTTGCCAAATCTTTATGTGTCCGCCACCCTGCTCCAATCCTCAGGCCAGCGGTTTTTTAAACAGATTTTTAACAAATGGTAATTCATGGAAAAGCCAAATGATATAATTGAGCAGAGAAGAGAAAAAAATGCAGCGCTTCGGAAAGAAGGCGCTGTTTTATTTCCAAATGATTTTAGGATTTTGCATACAATATCTGAAATCAAAACCATTGTTGAAGCCGCACCGGAAACCCTGGGTGAGGAGGGTGCTGTTTTTCAGACAGCCGGAAGAATGATGGCGGTCAACCGGTTTGGAAAATCATCTTTTATCCGGTTTAGTGACCGTACCGGGCATATGCAGGTTTATGTCCAGAAAAATCAGGTAGGGGATGATATTTACACACTGTTCAAGCAGATGGATATCGGTGATATTATCGGTGTAAAGGGGCCGCTGTTTCTAACCAAGACCGGAGAGTGGACACTGCTTGCCAGAGAATTCAAACTTCTCTGCAAATCAACCCGTCCCCTTCCGGAAAAATTTCATGGTTTAAAAGATCCGGAAAAACGATATCGTCAGCGCTATCTGGATCTGATGATGAACCAGGACATCCGTGAAATTTTCATCAGGCGGAGTAAAATTGTTCAGGTGATCCGGAATTTTCTTCTGGACCGGGACTATCTAGAGGTGGAAACACCAATGATGCAGCCTGTGCCCGGCGGAGCAGAAGCAACACCGTTCAAGACCCACCATAATGCCCTGGATATGGATCTTTTTCTGAGGATCGCGCCGGAACTGTATTTAAAACGACTGGTTGTCGGAGGATTTGAACGGGTTTTTGAAATCAATCGGAATTTTCGGAATGAAGGCGTATCCACCCGGCATAATCCGGAATTCACCATGCTTGAATTTTATCAGGCATATGCCACCTATGAAGATCTTATGGTTGTAACCGAAGCGATGTTTCAGGAGGTTGCCCAGGTGGTTACCGGGTCTACCTCTATCGAATACCAGGGGGAAACACTTGATTTTTCCGGAACATGGCCCCGCATTCCGCTGATGACATCCCTGACGGAGATTGGTGGAATTGACCCTGCGGTATTAAACAGCCATGAGGCGCTTCTGGAATTTGCCGCCTCTAAAAATATCAAAATCATGAAAGCAGACCGCAAGGGAAAAGTCATTACCAAGCTGTTTGATACGCTGGTTGAACCCAAATTGATACAACCGACTTTTATTACAGGATATCCGGTGGAAGTTTCTCCGCTTTCACGAAGAAGTGATCTGGAACCGGAATTCACGGAACGGTTTGAGCTTTTCATTGCCGGACGGGAGATTGCAAACGGTTTTTCAGAGTTAAATGATCCGGAAGATCAAAAAGAACGATTTCTGCAACAGGTTGCGGATAAGGAAGCAGGGGATGCAGAAGCACATCCAATGGATCAGGACTATATAGAAGCCCTGGAATATGGAATGCCACCCACTGCAGGTGAAGGTATCGGCATTGACAGGCTTGCAATGCTTCTCACGAATTCTGCTTCAATTCGGGAGGTTATTCTTTTTCCTCATATGAAGCCATCCGCTAAAAACGGATGAATTTAGCAGAAACCGGTTACCATGCAATTTGAATATTTTATAGGCGGTCGTTATCTTAAAACAAAGCAAAAACAAGCCTTCATATCTCTCATAACCCTGCTCTCCATCGCCGGAGTCACTGTTGGTGTCATGGCGCTCATTGTCGTCATTGCGGTAATGGCTGGCTTTGAATCGGATTTGAAATCACGAATTTTAGGAGTGGAATCCCATATTGTTCTGTCGCGTCACAGCGGTCTGTTTTCCGATTACCGGAACGTGATTGCAGAACTTGAAAAGGATGATGATATTATTGCGGCCACTCCGTTTATTTATTCCCAGATTATGCTTCGTTCAGCTGCCAATGTTTCAGGTGCGCTGCTTCGAGGAATTTCACCGGATTCCGCCGGCCGGGTGATTCAAAATTTTGCCGATATTCCGCTTACAGAACGTTTTGTGATCAAGGAAAAAAAAGCAATGGGGGTTGTGATACCCGGGATCATTCTAGGTAATGAATTGGCCAATAACCTGGGGGTCATGAAGGGAGATACGGTTTATGTCATTTCTCCAAGAGGGATGCTTTCTCCTGTTGGTCATGTTCCCAGCATGAAACGGTTCAAGGTAACGGATTTTTTTAAATCCGGAATGTATGAATATGATGGATCGCTCGCGTATATCAGCCTTAATGATGCCCAGGAACTGCAAAAAATGGGAGATACGGTGAGCGGTATTGAAATTCGGATTCATGATATCTATAAAGCAAATCTCATCGGCAAGAAAATAGAAAAAAAACTGGGTTTTCCCTATTGGGCCAGAGACTGGATGCAGATGAACCGGAATCTGTTCTCTGCCCTGAAACTGGAAAAGACCGTCATGTTTATCATTCTGACCCTGATCATTCTGGTAGCGGCCTTTAATATTGCCAGCTCCCTGATCATGATGGTGATGAAAAAGACAAGAGATATCGGTATCCTGAAAGCAATGGGAACGACCCATCAGAGCATCCGGAAAATTTTTGTTTTCAATGGTATGATTATCGGCGGAATCGGGACGACACTGGGCGTTTTGTTCGGCTCCATATTATGCTTTCTCCTGAAACAATATAAATTCATTGAACTTGATCCGGATGTCTATTATATCTCAACACTGCCGGTAAAACTGGAAATACTGGATGTCCTGATCATCGGGTGTGCGGCAATGGTAATCTGTTTTCTGTCAACATTATATCCGGCACATCAGGCATCCAAGGTTGATCCGGTCGAGGCAATACGCTATGGATGATATAGAGGTGGAACAACAATGCAAATCCGGAGAAGAGGGGAATCGTCGGAATCCGGCATTGGATTTTTTTTTATCCTGTGATCATCTGAAGAAAAGTTACCAAAACAATGGCTCCCGTATTGATGTTTTAAGAAATATCAATATCGATATTCATAAGGGTGAAACCATTGCGGTTACCGGTGCGTCCGGAATCGGAAAATCAACTTTTCTTCATATTATCGGGACACTGGACAGACCGGATTCGGGAACAATTTATTTTCAGGGCCGGGATGTCTTCAAACAAAATGATGTTCAGCTTGCAAGGCTTCGAAATACAAAAATAGGCTTTGTTTTCCAGTTTCATCATCTGCTTCAGGAGTTCAGTGCCATTGAGAATGTTTCCATTCCGGCGTTGATCAATCGTATGGATAAACAAAAAGCATATGATTGTTCTGAAAAGATACTTGTCCGTGTAGGACTGAAAGATCGAATGAAACATCGGGTAACCGAATTGTCCGGTGGGGAGCAGCAGCGGGTCGCTCTGGCAAGGGCGCTGGTTTTAAATCCTTCATTGTTACTGGCAGATGAACCAACCGGTAACCTGGACAAGAAAAACAGCGAACAGATTCATGAACTGCTTTTGGAGTTGAATCATGAGCTGTCCATGACCATGATTATTGTGACGCACAATGCAGACCTTGCCGGCATTCTGTCACGAAGGATAACCATTTTGGATGGGCAGTTAGTGGACGCTTAGATCGCGAAAGCGTTATGTCCGTTTCCTGCTTGAAATCAACGGACCGGATAGTTGATGAGGTAGCATAATATATGTCAAGATTTGTTCGTATGCTCATTACCGCAGTATTCTTCTGTGTTTTGTTTTTTGGTATGGCAATGGCACAGGAAAAGCCGCGTGTTATGATCCTGCCATTTGAAATCAACGCCGAGTATGATCGGAATTATCTTCAGACTGAAATTTTAAAAATTCTGACAGACCATATCCAAAAATCCGGTGCAGAGGTGATTTCAGGAAAAATGCTGTCCGGAGAAAGCGATAGCGAAATCAGAAGCGCAGGAATGAGAGCCGGCGCTTCTTATGTTATTTCAGGAAGCTCAACCTGGTCTGGTGAGGATCAATATAAAATTACGGCTAAAATTCTGGAAGTCGACAGTACCGGGGCACCCCGTTCTTTTTCTTCAGAAGGGAAAGGCGGGGAAAATCTGCTACCGCTTGTTCAGGAACTTTCTAGAAATCTGGCATCTGTCATTATCAAACAGGATAAAGTGGCTGAAATTCGGGTGATTGGAAATAAGCGGATTGAGACAGATGCTATTAAACGGAAAATAAAAACAGAACCGGGTGATGTTTTTATTCCGGATCGCCTGTCCAAAGATCTTTCCAACATTTACTCCATGGGATATTTTGATGATATCCGTGTTACGGCAAAAAGTACGGAAAAAGGGAAAGTGGTTGAATTTCATATCCAGGAGACACCTACCATCCGGGAGATTCTGATTACCGGAAGCGATGCGTATGATGATGAAGAAATCAAGAAGGAAATGACCATCAAGCCGGGTTCGAATTTTAATGTATTTAAAATCAAACGGGAAGTTCGAAGAATCGAGTCCATGTTCAAGGAAAAAGATTACCACAACGTTGTGGTGAGCTATAAGATTGAACCCCTTGAAAACAACCAGGCAAACCTTCAGATAATCATTGAACAGGGAGAAGAGGTTCTGGTCCAGAAAATCGAATTTCAGGGAAACAAGATGTTTTCCAATGAGGAATTGCAGGATCTGAAAATGAAGCAATCCGGTATCGAGGGATGGCTTCCCTTTTCCTGGTTACTGGACGACAGTGAACTGGGGGAAATGGATACAACCGAAGAAGGGTTTTTTTCTTTTATCACAGGCTCCGGAGAACTCAAACCGGAAACCCTGAGCAACGACACGGCAAAGCTGAATGCATTTTATCGGAATCATGGCTTTATGGATATTCGTATCGGGGAACCGGAAATCGATTTCCGGAAAGACGGAATCTATATCAAGATCAAAATCAACGAGGGTTCCCGTTTCAAGGTCGGCAGTATAGACATTACCGGCGATCTGATTCTTCCCAAAGAAGAACTTCTGGCCCAATTGAAAATTCAGAATGAAGAGTACGTAAACATGGGGCTTCTTCGGAAAGATATCCTGACGCTGACCGATATCTATGCGGATCAAGGGTATTTTTATGCGGATATTTATCCCAGACCCGATAAGGATGCAGAGAAGCTGGTTGCAGATATCACCTTTGTGATCAAAAAGGGAAAGCCGGTTTACTTTGAAAAAATTATCATTTCCGGCAACACAAACACACGGGACAAGGTGATACGCCGTGAGCTTCCGGTAGTGGAGCAGGAGCTTTACAGTGGCAGCGAGCTGAAAAGAGGAATTCGGAACCTGAACCGGCTTGATTTTTTTGAGGATATAAAAGTCGATACGCTCAAAGGCAGTGCAGACGACAGAATGATTCTGAAGATCAACGCTCCGGATAAACCTACCGGAACATTTACATTTGGAGCAGGATACAGCAGTCAGGATAATCTGTTTGGCAATGTTTCCGTATCGGAAAGAAATCTGTTCGGGCGGGGACAGATCCTGCAGGTTTCCGCAGAGGTATCGGAAAATTCCAATCAATATACCACCAGTTTTACCGAACCGTGGCTTTTTGATATTCCATTGTCTGCGAGTCTGGCTCTCTACAAGACATATAACGATTACGATGATTATGATCGTGACAGAATCGGTGGAAGCGCCGGGCTTGGTTATCCGGTATTTGACTATACAAGGCTTTCTTTTACCTATGTGTATGAAATCAATGAAATCAATGACCCATCCGAAGATGCCACAGATATCATAAAAGAACTGGCGGGAGAAGGGAAAACCCTTACCAGCAAGGGGATTACCAAACTGCATTTTGATACACGGGACAAGGTTATCAACACATCCGAAGGCTGGGACAACAGCCTGACCGTTACCTATGCCGGTGATGTGCTGCAGGGAGATGTGGCGTTTATCAAGTATGTTCTGGAAGCCGGGTATTATCTGCCTTTGTTCTGGGGAACGGTCGGGCATGCCCATACAGAAGGCGGATATATCGGGAAGAACGGGAAAGGATGGCTTCCTTCCTATGAGAGGTTTTATCTGGGAGGGCTGAATTCGCTGCGGGGATATGACTG
The DNA here is from genome assembly GCA_964437395.1 of uncultured Desulfocicer sp. GTDB lineage: Bacteria > Desulfobacterota > Desulfobacteria > Desulfobacterales > SURF-7 > QZKS01. Next base: position 17,506 of record CAYTGW010000031.1, on the reverse strand, counting down.
GCGGGATGTTGGTCCAAAAAGGTTCAATTCATTAGGTAATCTTTCCGAAGTCGGCGGCAACAAGTATGTTCAGTTCAATCTGGAATACATCTTTCCGCTGGTGAAAAAGGCCGGTTTGATGGGGCTGGTTTTCTATGATATGGGCAATGCTTTTGAGGATGATCTTTCAGATGAATATCCGGAGGATGAGGTGGACGATATCGATGACTCCTTTGACCTGACAAATCTGCGTTCCAGTGTCGGATACGGCATCCGCTGGTATTCTCCTCTAGGGCCTCTCCGGCTGGAGTATGGTCATGTTCTTGATCGCAGGGAAGGTGAAAAAAGCGGAAGATGGGAGTTTACCATGGGGGCTGGTTTTTAGTGGCTTGCCTGAAAAAAAGGCAGATGCTATATCCATATTTCCAAATACAGGCGCAGCTTTTTTGACAAACAGAAATAAAGGATGATGGAGCCAATTTCATAAGTCTGTTGTTGTAGTTCCGGCGAAAAATAGACACGCAGTGAAGCGTAGCGCTATCCAGTATTTTCAGCTCTTTTCTGGGCACCGACTTTCGCCGGTGTGACGCTTTTTAATCGTTTTGAAATTGGCTCGAAGGATTTACAATATTCAAATTATATAAAGGGGATAGCTATGTTTATTCGCAGACTGATTTTAATCATGACAATCTGTTTTTTTATGGTTCCGGCAATGCATCTCTATGCAGCGGATGTGGCAAAAATCGGGGTAATCGATCTGCAACGGGTTCTGATGGTTTCCAAGCCTGGGAAAGCAGCTCAGACTGACCTGAAAAAACAGGGTGAAGAGATAGAGGGGGATTTTAAGAAAAAAGAAGGGGAAATCATGGAGATCAAGCAGCGTCTGGAGCGGGAAGCCATGGTCATGAGCCGGGACATGCGTGAAGAAAAAGAGCGGGAATACCGTATTAAAATAGATGATTTCAAGGTATTGCAAAAAAGAAGGATCACGGAACTCAAGGAGCTTGAAGGTCGGCTGGTTCAAAAAATCCGAGAAGACCTGATGGATATCATTTCACGGGAAGGAAAAAAAGATGGATATCTGTTAATCATCGATAAGGCGGTAGCTTACTATTACCCGACAACCATTGATATTACGGATAAGATCATTCAGGTCTATGATGCGGAAGGATCAAAAAGGATTTCAGAATAGGATAACCGGAAGGTCAAAAAAATACCCCAGGGGTCTTACCCAGGGTATTTTTTTTACTATGTTTTGATTTCCAGGGAAAAAGGGTTATGGAAAAATCGCTTGCTGAAATTGCAAGGGTTGTGGATGGAGAGGTGCAGGGAAATCCGGATAAGATGATTTCCGGCGCCGCACCATTTGACCATGCAACGGAAAATGACATCACCTTTGTTGCCGCGCCAAAGTTTCTGAAAAGAATCGATACATCAAAGGCAGGCGCGCTCATTGTCCCGACCGGGGTTTCCCAGCCAGGGATGAATCTTGTGGCTGTCAACAATCCGCTGATCGCTTTTACAAAGGTGCTGGAACTGTTGTATCCTTTTGTTCCCCAGAAGTCCGGGATCCATCCAACCGTTGTTGTAGGAGAACAGTTTGTCTGCGGCCGGAATGTTTCCATCGGCCCTTTTGTGGCCATTGCCGAAGGAGTCTGCCTTGGAGAGGATGTTGAGATTCATCCCAATGTAGTGATTGGAAGAAATGTCACCATCGGGAATCATGTTTTGATCTATCCGAATGTCACGATCCTGGAAAGATGCCGGATCGGCAGCCGGGTAATTATTGATGCCGGAACAGTGGTGGGAAGGGACGGGTGTGGTTTTGCCCCGGACAAGGAGCGTTGGGTCAAGATACCGCATAAAGGAATCGTCCGGATTGATGATGATGTGGAGATCGGAGCCAACAACACAATTGACCGGGGAACCCTTGGCGAGACCTGGATTCAGAAAGGCGTAAAAACCGATAATCTGGTGCATATTGCGCACAATGTCACGGTGGGTGAAAACAGTGTGTTTGCAGCACAGGCCGGTGTAGCCGGAAGCACTACCCTTGGAAAGCACACCACCGTGGCCGGCCAGGTCGGCATATCCGGCCATCTGAAATTGGGAGACAATGTTACCATCGGGCCCCAGGCCGGGGTTGCAAAAGAGGTACCGGACAATATGGTTGTTTCCGGTTCGCCTGAAATGCCGCATCAGACATGGCTTCGGGTTCAGCGGATCATCCCCCGGCTGCCGGAAATGAAGAAACAGATACAGGAACTTTCGAAAAAACTGGATCAATTGGAAAAAAGAAAAGGCTGAAGAGCCAATTTCAAAACTATTATAAAGCGTCAAACCGGCGAAAGTCAGTGCCCATAAAAGAGCCGAAAATACTGGATTCTAGTTTTCGCCGGAACTACAACAACAGACTTTTGAAATTGGCGCTGAAGCAGAAGAGATAGAATGGAAACCAATTACGACATAAAAAAAATTTTAGATATACTGCCCCATCGGTTTCCGATGCTGTTGATTGATCGTGTACTGGAGCTGGAGCCGGGAAAACGGATTCTAGCATTAAAAAATGTAACCATAAACGAGCCTTTTTTTCAGGGCCACTTTCCCGAAGCACCCATTATGCCGGGTGTGATGATTCTGGAGGCCATGGCCCAGGCAGGTGGCATACTGACCTATGCTTCTTCCTTTCAGAAAGAAAAGGGGTTGATCTATTTCATGGCCATGGATCAGGTCAAATTCCGAAGACCGGTTATGGCCGGCGATCAGTTGATTTCAGAAATGGTAATATTGAAGTTACGGAAAAGAGTCGTGAAAATGCAGGGAAAAGCCATGGTTGGCGGTCAGGTTGCAGCCCAGGCTGAATTTTTAGCGGCTTTAGGAGAAAAAAAAGAATGATACACCCGACAGCAATCATTGATCCCAGGGCCCAAATCGACACGAGTGTTGAGGTCGGCCCCTATACGATCATTAAAAATAATGTTCAAATCGGCAAAGGAACTGTGATCGGTTCTCATGTCTCCATCGATCCTTTTGTGACCATTGGAGAGGATTGCAAAATTTTTCAGTATGCATCGGTCGGGGCTACGCCACAGGATTTGAAGTACAAAGGAGAAGAAACCTATCTGAAAATCGGCCGCGCTACGGTTATCCGGGAGTTTGCCACCATCAACCGCGGAACAGAAGGCGGAGGCGGTATCACGGAGGTCGGGGAGGAAAATTTTCTGATGGCCTATACCCATGTTGCCCATGACTGCAAAACCGGAAAAAGGGTAATTCTTGCAAATAATGCAACGCTTGCCGGACATGTCATCATCGGTGATTATGCCACGGTCGGAGGATTGGTTGCCATCCATCAGTTTGTCCGGATTGGTGACTATGCCTATATTGGCGGAAAGTCCGCGGTTGTAAAGGATGTTCCTCCCTATGTGATTGCCGCTGGAGACCGGGCAAGTTTAAGAGGACTGAACAGTGTCGGCATGCAGCGCAGCGGCATTACAGCAGAAGCGGTATCTTCCCTGAAAAAAGCCTATCGGATTGTGTTCCGGATTGGTCTGACCCTGAACGAAGCAGTGGAACGGTTGAAGGCAGAGGTGAATCCGCTGCCGGAAGTGGTGAATTTTATCAAGTTCATACAATCCTCCAGCAGAGGGATAACCCGTTGAGCCAATTTCAAAACGATTAAAAAGCGTCACACCGGCGAAATTCGGTGCCCAGAAAAGAGCCGAAAATACTGGACTCTAGTTTTCGCCGGAACTACAACAACAGACTTTTGAAATGGGCTCCGTTAAGCAAAAGCCGGATATTGATTGAACATGAAAATTGGACTCATTGCAGGCGGCGGACAGTTCCCGATCATTTTTGCCAGGGCTGCCCGCAAAAAGGGGATGCTGGTTTATGCCATTGCCCATCAGACTGAAACAGAACCGCTGCTGGAAGAACAAGTAGATGCCATCCAGTGGATCTACCTGGGTCAGATCAAAAAAATCATCCATTTTTTCAAATCCAATCAGGTAACCCAGGCCGTCATGATGGGTACAATTGCCAAAGCCCGGCTTTTCAAGGATCTGCGTCCGGATACCAAGGCATTATCCCTGATTGCCGGAATGCGGCATACCTTGGATGACGGGATTCTTCGATCGCTTGCCAGGTTCCTGGAGGAGCAAGGGATCACGATCCAGCCCTCCACGTTTCTGGTTCCGGAACTTCTGGCAGACAAAGGCTGCTGGACAAAACGCAAACCATCCGGATCAGAGATCAGCGATATCACCCTTGGATGGGAAATCGCCAAGGAGATCGGACGGCTGGATGTCGGACAGTGTGTTGTGGTTGCCAAAGGATCCGTACTGGCTGTAGAAGCCATCGATGGCACAGACGCCACCATAGCAAGGGGAGGGCGGCTGGGAAATCAGAATGCAGTCGTGGTCAAGGTCTGTAAACCCAACCAGGATCTTCGATTCGATATTCCGGCCATTGGGTTGGAAACCATCCGGATCATGAAAGAGTCCGGTGTAAAGGTTCTGGCCATTGAAGCTGGAAAAGCCGTGGTGTTTGAGAAAGAAGACATGATTCAACTGGCGGACAGGCATAAGATATCCATTGTGGCGCTGGAGAGTCCGTATGATATTCAGAATTGAAATGGGTCCAATCCAGCCAACCCGTATGCTGCAATCAGAAAGATAGAAAATGAACCGGAATGAAACCCAGAAATGTGTCATGATGATTGCCGGAGAGGACTCCGGTGATCTTCATGGGTCAAACCTGATCCATGAACTGAAAAAACAGGTACACTCTCTTTTTTTATGCGGCATTGGCGGAGAAAAAATGAAGGAAGCCGGACTTCGGGTTTTATTTCATTCATCCGAGCTTTCCGTAATCGGCATCACAGAGGTTGTTTCAAAACTTCCGACCATTTTGAAAGCCCTGGGAATAGCCAAAAAGATTGTAACAAACCTGAAACCTGATCTGTTGATCTTAATCGATTTTGCGGATTTTAATCTGCGGGTGGCAAAGGCCGCGAAAAAAGTCGGTGTTCCTGTTTTGTACTACATCCCTCCCAAGGTTTGGGCTTGGCGGTCCGGACGGGTAAAAAAAATCAGGGAACGCACAGACCATCTGGCTGTGATTCTGCCGTTTGAGGCGGATTTTTTCCAGCAGCACGGGCTTCCGGCCACTTTTATCGGCAATCCGCTGCTGGACATTCCGGATGCTGAACCGGAAAACATCCGGGAAGAAGAAGGAAAGCAAGGGACTATCATCGGGCTGCTGCCCGGCTCCCGAAGATCAGAGATCTGGAAGATGCTGCCCATACTCCTCGATACGGCAAAAATGATCCGGGTCCGAATTCCGGATGCCCGGTTTCTGGTTTCACTGGCTCCTTCGGCGGATCGTGTTTTTTTTGAAACCATGATCCAAAATCATCCGGAAGCGGCTCATATGGAGCTGGTTTCAAAACCAGTGAATCATATTTTTCGTCAGGCGGATTTTCTGGTTGCCGCTTCCGGGACAGTGACGCTGGAAGCCGCACTTGCCGGTGTTCCCATGGTGATCATCTATAAGGTAAGCGATTTCAGTTATATGCTGGGCAAATCCCTTGCCAATGTGACCCATGTCGGGCTTGCCAATCTGATTGCCGGCCGGGAGATCATTCCGGAGCTACTGCAATGGAAGGCCAAACCAGTGCTGATATCTGAAGCCGTCTGCAATATCCTTCTGGATCAGCAGAGACTGACCACCATGAAAAACGATCTGCTTCAGATCCGGGAAAAGCTGGGCGGACCCGGGGCATCGGCGCGGACTGCGGGTCTGGCCTTAAAAATGATGGGCATGGAACAACCACCCTCTGGGAATAAAGACTGAAAACGGGAAGAAAAAATTGAAATTGCAAAACCGACATAAAGTCCTGATCAGCATGATCAAGGAAAACAAATTCCGGCTGTTTCTGGCAACCTGCTGCATGATTACGGTTGCAGGCACACAGGCCCTGGCAGCCTATCTGATCGAACCAGCCCTGGATGATATTTTTGTGAACAAGGATACGGTCATGCTCACATGGATACCGATCGCCATCCTGATTGTATTTTTTTTACGGGGGCTTGGGATGTACGGCCAGTCCTATTTCATGAGTTATGTGGGAGAGGGTATCATCCGGCAGTTGCGGGACATGCTCTATAAAAGGATTACCGATCTTCCCCTGTCTTTTTTTTATCAGGAAAAAACCGGCGTCCTGATGTCCCGGCTGACCAATGATGTGAATATCATCAAAAATATGGTTTCCAATGCCGTCACCGGAGCCATGCATGATTTTTTTAAAATCCTGTTCCTGACCGTCACCATTTTTTATCTGATCTGGAAGCTGGCCCTGATTGCTTTTTTTGTTCTTCCTCTTGCTTTTTATCCCATTGTGGTTTTCGGCAAGCGTGTACGGCGCGTCAGCACTGGCTGGCAGGAGGCCATGGCTGAACTGAATTCTTTTCTTCATGAAACTTTTGCCGGAAATAAAATTGTAAAAGCGTTTGGCATGGAATCCTATGAAAAGGAGCGGTTTTACAGTAAATCCCGCAATCTGTTCCGGCTGGAAATGAAGTCCGTGGTGGCTAAAGCTCTTTCCTCGCCGGTCATGGAAATATTCGGCGGACTTGGAATCGCGTTTGTAATCTGGTTCGGTGGATCGCAGGTGATCGAAGGGAATTTAACGGTTGGAAAGTTCATTGCCTTTCTGGCCGCTGTGCTGATGCTGTATGAACCGGTCAAGCAGTTGAGCAAGCTCAACAACGTCCTTCAGGAAGGACTGGCTGCAACCGACCGTGTTTTTGATATCATCGAGCGTGAATCCGATATCCGGGAGATTGAGAATCCCAGGGAAATCGAAACCCGGCCTCACCAGGTCACCCTGAAAGATGTCTTTTTCCGGTATGAAGATGAGATGGTTCTGAAAAATATCAATATTGATGTGCAGCCTGGCGAGGTTCTGGCCCTGGCCGGCATGAGCGGGGGAGGGAAGTCTTCCCTGGTCAATCTCATACCCCGGTTTTATGATGTTGCCGAAGGTTCCATCCGGATTGACGGGATCGACATCCGGGAGCTTTCCATATCCTCCCTGCGGAAGCAGATCGCCATTGTCACCCAGGAACCGATCCTGTTCAATGAAAGCATCCGGAACAATATTGCTTACGGCAATCCGGACGCTTCCGATGCAGAAGTAGAGGCAGCCGCGAAAGCAGCCTATGCTTACGATTTTATCATGGATTTTCCCAAACAGTTTGACACCAACATCGGTGAGCTGGGAAGCAGATTGTCCGGAGGAGAAAAGCAGCGGATCTGCATTGCCCGCGCCCTGTTTAAAAACGCGCCCATCCTGATTCTGGATGAAGCAACCTCATCTCTTGACGCGGAATCGGAAATGCTGGTCCAGAAAGCCCTGGAAAACCTGATGAAGGGAAGAACTACCTTTGTGATCGCCCACCGCCTGTCCACCATCGGATATGCAGACCGGATCGTCGTCATCGTAGGCGGCCGGATCGTTGAACAGGGAAGGCACGATGAGCTCCTGACTGCAAAAGGGGAGTACTACAAGCTCTATCAGATGCAGCATAAGAACGGCCAATAGCATTCATTAATAAAATTCCCCCTTTGGGGGACACAGGGGGGTGTAAATTTTATAATCACACACCACCGTCGTTCCATGAAAATCCGCAGGTATCGGAAGGGCGAATACAAGATTCGCCCCTACGGTTGACGCATCACAACGGGGGACATTATGACCGGTGAGGCCCGATACAACCCTGCCATTCACCATCGCCGTTCCATCCGATTACAGGATTACGATTATTCCCAGGCCGGGGCCTATTTCATTACCATCTGCGTCCAGAACAGGGAATGTTTGTTCGGGGAGATCACGAACAGGGCAATGAAAATGAATGACATCGGGAGGATGGTTCAAACCATTTGGGATGAAATACCATCGCGGTTCGATGGTCTGGAATTGAACACATCTATCGTCATGCCGAATCACATTCACGGTATCATCACGTTGAACCGTAGGGGCGAATCTTGTATTCGCCCTTCTTGCATTCGCCCCCCTTGTATCCACCATCCCGGTATCCCCCCTGCAACAGACCAATCAACGGATCAAATAGATGGCGTTCACCGCAACAACAAGGGCGATCACAAGGATCGCCCCCACGGCGGCGGAACATTACCGGGTACAGTGGGGCGTATTATCCAGGCATTCAAATCCATCAGCACGCATGAATATACGGTTGGGGTCAAAAATTCAGGGTGGCCTCCATTTCCAGGCAAATTATGGCAACGCAATTATTGGGAACATATCATCCGAAACGAAACGGAATTGAACCATATCAAAGAATATATCCTCAACAATCCCACCCAATGGGAATCGGATAAATTGTATTGCAGACCCGACAAAGTCTGAGAGAGCTAATGCCATTTTTATTTTTATATTCATCCGGAAAGCCTGCAAAACAATCACCTTTATCGATCCTGGCGGAATGAAACGATTTCCGAATACGCACCATCCGAACCCTGGGTTATTTTGTGTTGACACCATCCAAATAAAATGATTCTGTTGTGAATCTTTATAGTTGTGATGAAATGAATTTTTTTTCGGGATATGTTTGATGAAACCGTAAAAAATCCCGATTCCGTTTTCAGGCGATTGATCGCGAAATACCGATATTATTGGATTGTTTGAATTTGCAAATAGGGCTCTTAATTCCTTATCCCAAGGTGGTGCCAATGGAGGATTATTTATTGATGTAGCACTCACTATAGCAGGGAATCCAATAGTTGTTGAATGTAAAAATTTACTAAATGGAACGATATCTAATATTCAAAAATTTGGAAAATCAATAAGTAATGCAAGAGCTTAAAATCGGCTAACAGGGAATAGCTTCTGCGGTTTTTGCAAAGGTTGGTTGCCCCGATCGGATCATGGCAAGCGTTCGCCAATAAAAATGTGGGAAACATGAATATAAATCTCTATAGCAACAGAAATTCTCGGAGTGATTTCATACAGAATGCAGTAAATTCATTAATTACTAAGGCAAACAATATAAATATTGCTGTAGCATTTCTCACAGACACAAGCGTGTTGGAAAATTTAATCAATCAGGGCTGTAGGGTAAGAATAGTCGTAAGGCTTGGATTTCCAACCGCTCCGAATGCGCTGGAAACACTTCTAAAGATACCAAATATTGAAACCCGATTTTTTTCTGACAGGTCCTTCCATCCAAAGCTTTACATCTTCGGCACGTCAGGTGCCTTGGTTGGCTCGGCTAACTTGACAAATTCGGCCATGACCACGAACCAAGAAATCATGGTACACATTGACGCCGAAGACAATATTTTTGCTGAGCTGGTTGATTTGTTTTCTGAATATTGGGATGAATCAAAAGTTCTTACACAGCAAATCGTAAAAGACTATAAAATAATCTACGAAAGCTTTAAATCTTTATCTTCGGACGTTTTAAACATAGAAACAGAAATCCATAAAAAGATAGGGAAGGTTGTTGGTTTTAATATAGGCAGGGATAAAACAAAACAATCCAAAAAGAACTTATTTGTCGAGGATTATCGAAAAACCTATCAAGAATCAGTGAGCGCTTTCAATGCTATTCGACAAGTTTATGAGAATATTGGGAAAAGAAAAAAATCAGAAAAAGAAATTCCCTTGCGGCTGGAAATCGACTCTTTTATAAGTTTTGTGAGGGATAAGCACGCACAAACAGATAACTGGAAGAAAACACCTATTGATTCGGGTGAGACTCAAAGAAAACGAGCTAGAGAGTTAATAGAAGATTGGCATCAAACGCCATGGCCTCACTTCGAGAAAACAATAGTTAACGAAACTTTTCCAAGATTAAAAACTGTATTTGCATCCGACAAATCGATTTCAGATTCAAGTTCCGATGAAATTTTCCAAGCACTTTGTACCCTGCACTCATTTCGTGATCGCCTAAGGTTCTATCCTGGTGGTCTGAATACATTAAAAGAAGAATTTCTCGGCAAAAATGACATCAATCAGATCAAAGATAGTTTAACGTATTTGGTTCATGGAAATAATGATATTATTGAAAGGATGGCAAATTTAATCTTCAATAAACAATACAAGCTGAATGTTTTCGGCCAATCAAATGTTCAAGAACTTATTGGCTGGCAGAATAAAGAAGAATTACCAGTAATAAATGGAAGAACAACAAAAATATTGCGATATTTTGGTTTTGATGTCCGCCAATTATAAATGATGATGGCGAACCGCATTAACTCGGACTGCTAAAATCTGCGCCTCTTCGCTATGCATCTTTTACCAGCCGGTTATTCGGAGCGTTATGAATCTATGAGTGACTATTATGGATACTCTCCACAAAGAATTTATGAAGATTTTAACAGAAAGATTGGAAAAATTTCCTGATAAAGCAGATGAAATCAGCATTGACAAAATTATTGCTAATGTAACTCCCGAAGCTGTAAAGCACATCAAAAAGTCCCTGCTTAATTCAGCTCAAGGCATGCTTGCTGAGAGGCGGAGGATATCGAAAGAGTTCCAGCAAAGAAATATAAAAAGGTGGGCCAAAGCTTTCGACATTCTAGAAACTCATATCGTAATTTGTACTGAGGTTGGCGAGGAGTTTAATAACTCATATAGGCCTGGAGCTGTTGATAAGAAGGATTTAATTTTCGACCTCATTGTCAGGCACCATGCTCGTGCATGTCATATATCTCAAGAGATATTATGCCTATTAAAATCCGGTTACGCTGATGCAGCCCATGCGCGATGGCGGGCACTTCATGAAGTAAACGCTACAGCAATGTTCATAGTAAAGCACGGCCCCGAATGTGCGGAGCGATTTTATTTTCATGATGTCATTGATTCATATTATGCAATGGTTGAACATAAAAAGTACGAACATCGCATACAAGAAAAAGGTCCTTCACAACAAGAAATTGAGGAGTGTAAGGAGCAATATGATTTGCTGGTTAATAAATATGGAAAGAAGTTTTCAGGTCACTATGGTTGGGCATCTCATGTCTTTCCAGATAATAATCGTGTCGGTTTTGGAGCGATTGAAAAGGATGTAGGGTTAGATCACATGCGTCCTTATTATAAATGGGCTAGTCAGAATATACACGCTGGATCAAAGGGATTGAGAAATAGATTGGGCTTATGTGAATCCAAAGAAGATATCTTGCTTGTTGGGCAGAGCAATTCGGGTATGACTGATCCCGCACATGCTACCGCCATTAGCCTCTGCGAGATCACTTCAACCATGCTGACACTGCGACCTACATTGGATCATATTGTTGTAATGAAAATAATTGCCGACTATGAAAATGAAGTAGGAGATACTTTTTTAAAGATAGATCGTGAAACTTCATAACATTTTTCTGCTTCTGACAGGTATTCTGCTACCGCTTCACACCTGCAGGTGAGAAATTCGTTGCAGCGCCACCAAAAAATTGGACATTAATCTAATCTCTAACTCCTAAATGAAAAAGGGGTATGAAATAAGCGACAAAAGAAACAGTACAAGAATGAATTACACGAGGTAAAAGGCGTCTCCGGGCGGAATATCGGATACATGATTCGGTTTACCCGTTCATACGGGACCCAGCCGATTTTGCAGCAGTTCGCTGCAAAATTGAACTGCATGGGCATTCCAGTGGAAAAAGTGCCTCAGGCTGTTGCACAATTCGGTTTGGACTGGGGACGAATCAAGATAAAAACTTGATATTATGAAAATAAGATGCTTGGTGTAAATAGACTTTATCTCCCACAAAAAGGAACATCTAAGCCTTGAAAACACATTATATTCGTTTGCTCCAACCCTATGCCAAAGAATTAATGGGAGAGAATTCATGACAGCATTTCATCCCAAATTTACCATAACCAACCGTATGACAGCGGCCATTACTCAGATTGAACGGGCGCGGGGATTTCTGGAAGCGGCGAAACTGTCCGATGACTGGTTGCGGGATATGGGAAATCAAGCCCTCATCAAAGAGGCACATCATACAACCCACATCGAAGGAACAAGGCTGACGCTGGATCAGGCCGAACGTTTATGGAAAGGCGAGGCAGTACCGGAAGCTGACCCGGATGATACCCGGGAACTGTTGAATTACCGCTCCGCATTTGAATTTGTTTCCGAATGTCTGGACAGCGGAGACCCCATTACCGAAGGGATGATTCGTGAGATTCACCGGAAGCTGGTGCAAGGGGTGCGCGGTGGAAAAGCTGCGCCGGGAGAATACAGGCGTATTCAAAACTATGTGGCCAATTCTGTAACTGGAGAGGTTATTTACACGCCGCCATCTGCTGTTGAAATTCCCATTATGATGTCCCAGATGGTGAAGTGGCTTAATTCAGATCTGGACATTCATCCTGTTCTGGTTAGCGGGATTGCACAGTTTCAGCTTGTTCATATTCATCCGTTTTTAGATGGTAACGGACGAACTTCAAGGCTGTTGTCAACACTCTGTCTTTACAAATCCGGATATGATTTCAAACGTCTATTTACAATCAGTGAATATTATGATCGTGATCGAACGGCTTTCTACAGATCGATTCAAAGCGTTCGTGAAAACGATATGGATATGACCGGCTGGCTTGACTACTTCATCATCGGCCTTCAAACCCAAATGGTTGAAGTCAAAGAACGTGGGGAGCAGGTTATCCGGCGCGATGTTTTGGTTCAGAAACACAGCTTGAATGAAAGACAGGCAAAAGTATTGGACTTATTGGTGAAGAAAGAGGCAGTCCATATTACTGAATTTGAAAAAATATGCTCAGAGGTGACACGGCGTACATTACAACGCGATTTAAATCAATTAATTGAACTCAATCTGGTTCGACTGAAAGGATCGGCCAGACAATCCAGTTATGAAATTGCTGATTAGTATTGCGACAAATCATGACATACTATTGTGACAAAAAACAGAATCGGAGCAAGGCGATTCAGGCGGCTGAGGCCGAGAAATTGAGTCGCCTTGAAAGAAGCCGCCTTGCTCAGGAGTCTGCAAAACTTGATCCTGACTTTGAACAGTCTTTGGCAGAAGAGGGCTTTTCAGCGGAGATAGAAGGATGGCCGGGAGAATATGCTTGAATTAATAAGTAGTATGAAATAATTTCATACCAGGGATGGGGAAAGCAGAATTATTTCAGAAAATGAATCGCTTGCCAGGAAAGTTGTTCAAATTGAGAATCATTTTGCTGATCATGACGAACAGATTATTGAACGGATAAGAGCGATAAAACAGATGTTGAAACCCGATCTTCCTCCGAAAAAACGGCGGATCGGATATTGAAAAGAGGAATGTCCATGCCCTACGTAAATATTAAAATAACCAACGATGGCGTAACACCGGAAAAGAAAGCAGAAGTGATCAAAGGCGTTACGGAATTGCTTCAAAATGTGCTTGGAAAAAATCCCCAGACCACGGTTGTTGTTATCGATGAAGTTGAAACAGACAATTGGGGTATTGGCGGTGAGACAGTTACCGATAGAAGAAAGCGCGGGCAATAATTGAACAGGCCCCATGCTCGTGTGAAGCCTGATAATTCCAGAGGCCTTGCTGAACCATGCTGATCAGAGCACTCATTTCATTCCTGATTCTCCCGGGAGTCTTTGGGTTTTTCATTCCAATATCATTTGTTTGTTTTACCGGGATCAATGATATTCAATGGGCAGGCGTGCCTGTGGTTCTGTTGGGTTTTTTGCTATTGTTATGGTGCGTGCGTGATTTTTATGTTTCCGGTAAAGGCACCCTGGCACCGTGGGACCCTCCCCGGAAAATGGTGATGGTCGGCCTGTACCGATATATCAGAAATCCCATGTATGCGAGTGTTCTCATATTGGTTCTGGGTTGGGGCATTCTGTTTCAATCTAAAGTATTATCGGCATATACCGGCCTTCTTTTTTTGGTGTTTCACATTCGTATCCTGACATATGAAGAGCCCTGGCTGCATAAAACCTTTGGTGAAGAATGGCAGTCATACAAGAGCAAGGTTCCCAGATGGCTGCCTAATTTATTGAAAAGAAAGTAAAGGGTCTGCTCCTGGCTCATTTGAAGGGTTTTTGTAAAGAGAGCCTGTGTCAAGACCACTGCGTATAAAATATTCAAACGACTGGTACCCAATATTTTAAAAAGGAGGGACATATCATGAGTATAATGAAAGAGTTCAAGGAGTTTGCCATAAAAGGAAATGTCATTGATATGGCGGTTGGTATCATTATTGGAGCTGCATTTGGTAAGATCGTTTCTTCTTTTGTGGGGGATGTGGTGATGCCTCCTATAGGCGTGCTGATCGGCGGGATTGATTTTTCCAATCTGGCTTTTACGGTGAAAGCGGCTGCGGGAGATAGTCCTGCTGTGGTAATCAGTTATGGAAAGTTTATTCAGACGGTAATCGATTTTACGATTATTGCATTTGTAATTTTCATGGCGATCAAAGGAATTAACACACTCAAGCGAAAAGAGGAAAAAGCAGTTGAGGCACAGGCACCTCCGGCGCAGGAAGTATTGCTTGCGGAAATCCGGGATTTATTGAAACAGCGGAAGTAAAAGAAATATCCGGAACTATTTGCGGATATAAATTTTCGGTCCATACGGGCGCACTCCAATGGTTTTTTTCAGATCAGCCGATGCTGCGGGAACCTGTTTTGTTTTCCCACTGGAGTTGCTTTCAGATATATGCTCATCGCATGAAGGGTTTTGGTTTTCTCCGGATAAAAACGCAAGGGATCTGTTGATGATCAGATTTCCTGTATAAAATAAAATGCTGGTCATGAAAACCGGCATGCTGATGGTTGCTTTGAGTAAAAGATCCGATATTGAAAATGTTGATTTAGAAGTTGCATTTGATTTTTTTTTGTTCATGTTTCTCTCCGGATGGTGATGGTTTCCATTGTTTTTTCCTGTTGTAAATCACGGTTAAACTATTGAACGATGTTCCTGTTTCAAACTCTACTGGCAAGGCTTGTGCCATTCATTATAGTAACTGGAATTGCTTTTTGATAACCGTTGGTTAGTTTAAAAAAATGCCGGCAGGGGGTTATCGGAAGGATGAAATGGATTTCATAGTTTGGGGTATTTTTGAATCTGAATAGGGACTGGATGTAACAAAATGGTAAAAGACTTTTATTCAATTTTCATGATTGTGCTGTCCGGATGTTTGGCTCGGTATTCCGAAAGATAGGAAAGAGCCTGGTCCAGGAGTTCCCGGGAGTATAATTTCCCCACAAGGGCCTCTCTGGTTTTTTGGGATGCATCCAGAACAAATCGGGCTTCCTTGGTTTTGAGGTCCACCCGGACAACGGATATTCCGGCACT
>CAYTGW010000031.1:0-2169 GCA_964437395.1 uncultured Desulfocicer sp. | reverse complement strand
GATTTGAACAATGATCTTCCGGCTGGAAGGGGATATTTTTTCCCAGGATTTTTGGGCAACCACCATGGCCGCGATGGCATTCATCACTGGGTATTCACTCATGTATTTGAAGCGGGTGTACCATCGCAGCGCCACTGCGCCATACGGAGTGATTCCGGCGGTATTGATCAGCCGGGTGTTCAGGGAGGTCAGGACATCGGTAAGGGACAGGGAGACCGGAGAGATTCTAAGAGAATCATAAAATGCCTGTGCAACCGGATCATCATCCCATAGCCACCATTTCTGCTTCCGGGCGATTTCCACTGAAATGATCGGAACCTTGGAAAAGGAATAGACAAATCCTGCTTCTCCCCAGCCCATAACCACGAACCCATTTTCTTCAAACAGTCGGTTCATGGTGCTTTCCAGTTTTTTCCGAACATAGGAAACCTCTCCATAATTCCAGAACAGATAGGGGAGTTCCGTAATCCGGACCTGGGGTACGATCTTACCCAGCCCATGACCGCTGAAAGCCGCACCATCCAGTTGATGAAAACGGATTTTGCGTAGCATATCATCTTCATCCCCCTGAATTCCGCCATAATAAACTTTAAAAGCAACTTCATTGCCGGTCTGTTCTCTTACCAGCTTTTGAAACTGGTCCATGGAATTGACCGAAACCTTGGGGGCGAGAGTCGCAATTTTTAAAATAATTCTGGCATGTTCCGGTTCAGCAAAAGCAAGAGGACAAAAACAGATCCCGAACAGAATGATCAGGATAGCAGAAATAACACGTTGCATGATGTAGCTCCTCTTTACTCTTCCCCCAGTTTTTCCCGGATATCGCGGCAGCCGTTTTCGGAAGCATCGATGCTGACAATGAGATTGTTTTTTACAAACACTTCCAGCAAACATTTGGATTGTTCTTCCCTTGCAAGGTCCTCCTGAATCCGGATGGTGGACATGTCATTCAGAAATTCTCCTCTAAAAATGTCATCATAAACAGGCTTTGGTGAAAACCGGTATATATACTGTTTTTCACCGTCAGGATGGAGTGTTACATGATGGGGAGTGCCCATTTTTTCAATCATGGTGTTGATATGTTTTCCGATCCATTTGTTTTTCAATGCCTTTGAATCAGGAACCGGGCGAAGGGAGCATGACAGAAAGAGTAACCCGACAATACAGACCAGAAGAATGGAATTCGCCGGAAGATGCTTTTGTATGTTTAAAAAATATGGTTTCATGGTGTTGAGAAAATTTTGTTTTTCAATGCAAATTCTTTTATTTTTTGCACATAATCACAAACGGTTTTTTCCGCCATTTTTCCGTTTCGCTCCTGGACAAATCGGTTTCCGGTCAGAACAATTTCAACATTTTTCTGCAGGGTCTCTTTTTGGGTGGAAAAGGACGCATACAGAATTCTGCGGACATTGGGCATAAGATCTCCAACCATCTGTTCCAGCAATGGATTTTGAGTTGCTTTCAGGCATGCGCTGGCAAAATCAAAGATGGATTTATAGTATCCGTACACATCACTCCTGCTGACGCATTGTTCGCTTGTTTTGGCTGCGTTGTCAATGGCTTTGAGGTCTGTATCACTTCCGTTTTCCACACATTGTCTGGCTGTCAGACCAAGAAGAACCGCCAAAATATCGCATAAGTGGGCAATGAAAGCTTCGGATAGTTCTGTAACACGGGCGCCGCGTCTGGGAATCAGTTCAACCAGCCGGTTTTTTTCCAGAATACGAAGGGCTTCCCGGATCGGACTCCGGCTCACCGCAAGCTCATCAGCGATAGCTGTCTCCATGATTCGTTCTCCGGGACGGATTTCCATCCGGATAATCTTATCGGTGATATGCTCGGCGATCTGTTCGGACAAGTTGGATGAAATCTGAAAAGCCATTTTTACTATACCATTGAATTCAGAAAATTTGTTTTCCATTCTGCCTGCCGGTGCGGAGGCGGATCTGTGTGCATCATGTAACATTTTCATAGTGTAAAAATCGAATCATAGAATATTGCGTATCAATTATGTAATTTCAAGATCTAATAATCAATAATCAACGGTTAATTGTTAATTGGGGACAGCTCCGGCTTTTCTCCTGGCCATAATGGCCGCTCCCAGAGCGCCCATAAGCTGTGGGTCCACAGGCAGAGGTGCGATATCCATTCGAAGCCTTTTTTGCA
>CAYTGW010000030.1:0-27798 GCA_964437395.1 uncultured Desulfocicer sp. | reverse complement strand
ATGGATGCTTGCAATGCACAAATCGGATCAATCTCCGTGATGATCACCCGTGCTCCGAATCCGCGCATGGATTGGGCGCACCCTTTTCCCACATCTCCATACCCGCAAACTACCACAATTTTACCGGAGATCATGATATCCGTTGCCCGTTTAATTCCATCTGCAAGGGATTCCCTGCACCCGTATAAATTATCAAATTTCGATTTGGTTACGGAGTCATTGACATTAATTGCTGGGAATAAAAGCTCATTATTTTTTGCCAGGTGATAGAGGCGGTGCACACCGGTGGTTGTTTCTTCTGATACGCCAAGGAGTTTTTTCGATACTCTGGTCCAGAACTTCGGGTCTCTTTTGTAGCCGGCTTTCAGTCGGTCTATCAGGCATTTCATATCCGAACCGTCATAGGTCTTGTCCAGCAAGGAAGGATTTTTTTCAATGGCAACACCCTGATGAATATAAAGGGTTGCATCTCCGCCATCATCCACAATCAGGTCTGGTCCGGTTCCATCGGGCCACACAAGGGCCTGTTCTGTACACCACCAGAATTCTTCAAGGGTTTCCCCTTTCCAGGCAAATACGGCAGCAGATCTGTTTTTGGCAATGGCGGCTGCCGCATGATCCTGGGTTGAAAAAATATTACAGGTAGCCCATCTTAGATCAGCGCCCAGTTTTTTGAGGGTTTCAATCAGCATGGCTGTTTGAATGGTCATATGAAGGCTTCCCATTACTTTTAAGCCTTTTAACGGTTTTACAGTCCCATATTTTTCCCGGACTGCCATCAGACCCGGCATTTCGTTTTCAGAGAGCTGCATCTCTTTAAAACCGAGATCAGCTTGGGATATATCCGCCACCTTATACGGAAGTGAAAGATCCAGTTCTTGAAACATTTTTGAGTCAGCCATTTTTTTCTCCTTGTGTTATGTTTTATTGATTTTTATGGATTTGAATATATTGATCGCAAGTTGTTGCCCCAGAGGATATGATTTCCGGGATTGCAGTGCAAAACCCGTTGTATGCAAATAATCGGTTATTTCATCCGGATGAAAACCCAGCCAACGATCACCATAGGATTTTCTCATGATTTCATCATTATGTTTATGCAGATCTGCGATCAGCAGGGTTCCTCCGGGTTTCAGGATTCTGCAAGCCTCGGCAATGGCAATAGCAGGAGCGGAAATATGGTGTAAAACCATTGAAATGACAACCAGTTCAGCTTCTCCATCACTGAGGGGGAGATGCTCCAACTCCCCGAGTCTGAGGTCAGGTACTCCATTCTCGGATGGAAACCGTTTTCTGGTTTCTGTAAGCATTTGCGCAGAACTATCCACGCCAATCACTTTTTTAGCTTTTTGTTTCAGGTGAAAAATCAACTCACCTGTCCCGCATCCAAGATCTACCGCTGTTGTGCATGGCTCAATTTCCTGTACAATTGCCTGGTTGAGGTCAAAACGGCCTAAAATTTCTTGTTTTAAAAGATCCCAATCGGTTGCAATGGAGTTAAAAAATTGTCTGGTTTTGATGTTACGTTCTTCAATCAAATGGGATGCCCTTTCAAGGTCTTTTTCCAGGGCAGGGTCTTTTTTGAAAAGATATTGTATGGATTCAATAAATTTTTGGGGATGAGGCTGATCGGATATTGAATAAAATGCCCAGACCCCGTCTCTTCTGCATTTCAGGATTTCTGCATCGGTCAGGATTTTAAGATGCCTGGAGATTCTGGATTGTCCCATGTTCATGAGAGCGACAATTTCATTGACGCTCAACTCATGATGGATCAGGGTATTTACCAGCCTGATTCGTGTGGCATCTGCAAGTGCTTTGAAGTAGTTTACTGTTTCCATATTATTATATCAAGATTTCTTGATATAATAATATGGATGGTAATCGGAGTCAACCTGTTTTTTATGTTGACTCAATAACTTGTTTGAATTATTCTTATAAGTACTTTATCGTATTGGATAATTGATAAGGAGGAGGAATGGATTTTAAAGTGTTGGGTACCAATCTCGGATTGGAGGAGTCTGAATTTATTGAGCTTGTGGAATTGTTTGTAAGTACGGCAAAGCAGGATCTTCAAAAACTTAATGTTGCGTATCAATCCAGGGATTTCGAGGCAGTGGCCGAATCCGCTCATTCTCTGAAGGGCTCTTCCGGAAATCTCGGCTTTATGGAGCTATCCGCGCTTTCAAAAAATGCAGAGGATAAAGGAAAAGTAAATGATTTATCCGGTTTTGCTGAAATTATTGATTCCATGAGTCAGCAGATTGGCAAAATCAAGGAGTGTCTTGAACAATCCATCTGATGTTGAACAACAACAGACTTTTGAAATTGGCTCCGATTTTCTGAAAAAGATACAATTAATATTGGAAGATAATCGAATATGAAGATCGCGGATCAATCTCTTCAAATTTTAATTGTGGATGATAATCCACTCAATCTGAAATTACTTGAAACAACGCTTTCCAAAGATGGCTACCAGGTGCTTTCTGCCGGGAATGGGCCGGTTGCTCGAGAAATAGCAGTTGCAGAAAAACCCGATCTCATTTTGCTTGATATCAAGATGCCGGGAGAAGATGGTTTTCAGGTCATCCGGCAACTGAAAAAGAATTTGGCAACAACAGCTATACCGGTAATCTTTCTCACAGGAGTAAGCGACATGGATACCAAGCTTCAAGGTTTTGAACTTGGAGCTGTTGATTATATTATAAAACCATTTCATCCAAGAGAAGTGCTGGCACGAGTACGTCTTCATTTAAAACTATCGATTGCAACAAATTCACTGATTGCAAGCCAGGCGAATAAATTAAAACAGATTACCGAAGCACAGACTTCAATGCTTGTAACACCGGAAATGTATCCACGCGCCCAATTTGGGGTTTATTATTCAGCCCTGAACGAGGCTGGCGGTGATTTTTATGAGGTGCGGCCAATCTCAGATGATATTTTTGGCTATTTTGTTGCCGATTTTTCAGGGCATGACATTAAAACCAGTTATCTTACCGTATCCATAAAGGCACTTCTTCAGCAGAATTCCGCACCAGTCTATCAAGCACATGAGAGCATGCAGATGATCAATGACGTCCTGGTTGAGATTTTACCGGAAGGCAAATATTTAACCGCGTGTTATGCAAGATTGAATCGAAAAACAAAGCAGATGACCATTATTAATGCAGGGCACCCCCCAGGGATTTTTGTTCCCTCAGAAGGAAGTGCAACCCGCATTGATATGAAAGGAGACATTTTGGGTATTTTTAAAGAAGTTTATTTTGGATCACACACAATTGATGTCAATCCCGGCGATCGTTTTTATATGTATTCTGATGGGTTAATCGAATCCTCAAAAGAGAAAATTGTATGGTCTGCTGGTTCAAATCAAATAGTGGCCGCATGTGAAGCTGCCAGATCCTTCCCGATTCAGGAAGCACCAAAACAGATTGCACGACAGTTATTCAATGAGAATGTTTCGATTGATGATGATATTGTCATACTTGGGATAGAGATATAATTCAGCGGGCGATGCTATTGAAAATAAAATGATTGGCAATTTTTTTTCAGCTGTTTTGCTGTCGGGGAAGATAAGGATGGCTGGGCATAATGACTTTCACATAGTCCATGAAGCGGGTCGACTGACAATATCTTTTCAATCAACAATGGAAAATATTGATCGGGTGGATCAAGAATCCAGATTTTTTTTGGAGAAAGGTGGGCTTCAATCTGAGATATTTTCCGTTTGTTTATGTATGCGCGAAGGCCTTACAAATGCAGTGCGGCATGGCCACCAAAACAATGCATTAAAAATTGTGAAATACTCACTATCCCGAACCGGGCAAGGTTTGATTATGGAGATTGAGGATGAGGGAGATGGTTTTGACTGGAAATCTATTGAAAAAAGAAAGCCGGATTTTGATTCGGAACATGGTCGGGGACTTGTTATTATCCGGAAGTATTTTTCAACCTATACATTTAATGAAAAAGGAAATAAACTTACCCTTGTAAAAATTTTATCGTAAACAGTTTCATGACCCCCTCGCAACCTGGATTTTAGTTTTTTTCCCACCGCTGAATTTTTTCATAAGCGTCTATCGCTGCTTTAAATAAGGTTTTCAGATCCACAGGTTTGGTGAAATAATCTTCAAAACCAACTTTTCGACAATCGGACAATTCATAATGTGATGCATATCCGGTGATTGCGTAGGAAATCGACATTGGATACAACTCGCGTATCGTTTTACACAGATCCATGCCATTCATTCCAGGAAGTTTGAGGTCAAGGAACATCACTTGAGCCTTAAATGTTTGTAATATCTCAAGCGCTTCTTCCGCACTTTCTGCGCATATGACTTCATAACCTTCTCTCGTCATAGCGGCTTCCAGCATATTACGGATCATTTTTTCGTCATCCACAACAATCATTTTTTTTTTCATGCAAACCCCGCAATCATTCCTGATAGTTTGAACAATTTTTTTCAGGAGGTGTATTTTGGTTGCTCAATATCATGTTCAATATGGCAAGTCCCCTATGCTTTCTTCAGGCTAATGGAAATATAAAGTTAGCATAGGAAAAATATTGAGGCAAGGCAAAAACTGGAAATAATCCCTGTAATTTATATGCCCGATCTGCTGGATATCGATTATTACAACTGAGCCTCGATTATTCAGAAACCCAGGTTTTTTGTGTTGGTTGACTTTTTCACACGATTGCTTTACTGTCGCGTGAAATAGACATGTTTCATCCTTTTTTATAAATTATGCTAATACGCAGCATTCAAACCAATTATGGCCGGAGGAGACGGTTATTATAATTGTTACAACCATCAAGGAGATGCATGCAAGATCTGAATCCATAAGGAATCAGGAGAAAAAGATCGCTTTTGTTCCCACCATGGGGTTCCTGCATGATGGTCATTGTTCATTGCTCAGAAAAGGGCGTTTATCCTGCGATGATCTTGTCTTGAGTATCTTTGTGAATCCAACTCAGTTCAGCGCAGGTGAAGATTTTGATTCATATCCAAGGGATCTGGAAAAAGATCTTCAACTGGCCGAAAAGGAAAGGGTTGATGCTGTTTTTATACCAACCAAAGAGGAGCTTTTCGGTAAAAATTTTCAGACCGGAATAGAGCTCACAAAATTACCGAGACACCTTTGCGGACTTTCACGACCTTCCCATTTTCAGGGTGTTGCACTTGTGGTTACAAAGCTGTTCAATATTGTGAAGCCGCATGTTGCCATTTTTGGTGAAAAAGATTTCCAGCAACTGGCAATCATCCGTCAGATGACACGAGACCTTGACTTTGACATTCGGATTGAGGGAGGTGCGATTGTTCGGGAAGCGGACGGACTTGCCATGAGCTCAAGAAATACATATCTATCCACAGAGCAAAAGAAAACAGCTCTTTGTCTCTATAACACACTGCAAAAATCAAAGAAGATGGTTGAACAAGGGGAAAAAAACAGTTGTCTTATTATTAATGAGATGACGCTTTTTATCCATAGCCATAAAGAAACAGAAATTGATTATATCTCAATTTGTGACCCCGAAACCCTAAATGACATTGACAGCATAACTGGACCTGTACTGATGGCATTGGCTGTTAAAGTTGGGAAAACAAGACTTATTGACAATATGATCCTTTCGCCGTAATGATATCATCTTCAGAAAAAATGGATATACATACCATGAAACAGATTGGGTTGAATGATTTCATAATTTTTTTAACACAAAAAGAAATTAATTTCCACAAACAAGGAGACTTGAATCAAATAAAGGAGTTACTATGAGCGAAGAGAAATATTTTTTTACGTCAGAGTCCGTAACTGAAGGGCATCCTGACAAAGTTGCGGATGCGATTTCAGATGCAATCCTTGATGCAATTATGGCTCAGGACAAAAATTGCCGTGTTGCATGCGAGACCCTGGTAACAACGGGTATTGCTTTTATTGCCGGTGAAATCACAACCGACTGTTATGTACATATGCCCCAGATTGTCAGGGATACGATTCGGGATATAGGGTATTCCTCATCCCAGATGGGTTTTGACTGGCAGACATGTTCGGTGATTACAAGTATTGACAAACAGTCCCCGGATATTGCGCAAGGAGTTGATGTTGGGAAGGGGCTATTCAAGGAGCAGGGTGCCGGTGATCAGGGATTGATGTTTGGATTCGCATCTAATGAAACAGAGGAGATGATGCCGATGCCGATCATGTTTGCCCACAAATTGACAAAGCGGCTGGCAAAGGTTCGGAAGAACAATTCCCTGGATTTTTTACGTCCGGACGGGAAATCTCAGGTTACGATCGAATATCAGAATGGAATGCCGAAGCGTGTAGATACGGTTGTTCTTTCCGCTCAGCACAAACCCGATGTGAACTATGAAGATCTTAAGGAAGCGATCATTGAAGAGGTGATCAAGAAAGTGATCCCGGCAGATATGACAGATGGCGATACCCGTTATTTTATCAATCCCACCGGTAAATTTGTTGTGGGTGGCCCAATGGGAGATTGCGGTCTTACCGGTCGAAAAATAATTGTTGACACCTATGGAGGCCAGGGCAGTCATGGTGGCGGGTGTTTTTCCGGAAAAGATCCGTCCAAGGTGGATCGCAGTGCTTCGTATATGGGGCGTTATATCGCAAAGAATATTGTTGCGGCTGGATTGGCAGATAAGTGTGAGATTCAGATCGCATATGCAATTGGTGTTGCCCAGCCGGTTTCCGTGCTCGTCAATACCATGGGCACAAACAAGATTCCACAAGGGAAAATAGTGGCTCTTGTTAATGAAGTTTTTGATCTTAGACCTGCTGCGATTATTGAAACCCTTGATCTCTTGAAACCGATTTATCGTGCAACATCCGCATATGGTCATTTTGGAAGAAATGAACCGGGATTTACCTGGGAGCGGACAGATAAAGTGGATATCCTGAGGGATAAGGCAGGCTTATAACATAGAACAGTAGTATATATCATTATGATGCGGGATATGAGAAAATTTCCCATATCCCGTATCGTAATCAGTATTCCTTTTACTCATCAACCTCCTTGATTTTTTCATCCCTTCTTTTGTTCCATTGAACCCACTCATCCTCATCTGCTTCAGGCGAGAAACGGAAAGGCTTGGATGCGGTCCCATCCGGTTTGATAATAATCTGCTGCATGGAACCAACAATATGAGTCCATTCTTTCAGTGATACGGCATGGGGGCCTGGTATCGGATGAGGCCCGGATACCGGTTTTGGCCCTTGTATACTGTGAGGCCCGCTTTCCTGTTTTGTTGATTTTTCAGTGCTGCTGCTGACAAGGACTTCGCCATAGTATACTTTTACAACAGCGGAGTTGTCTTCATTTACATTCATTCTGTAGACAGTGCCGCGGACACCAGCAACGGCTGTTCTGGTTGAAATGGCAAATCGACCTCTCCCTGCAAACAGTTTTGACGCTTTTGCCCATACCCTGCCGAAAAACATTTTAACGCTGATGTCTCGAATCTTTTTTCTTGAATTCAAGGATGCGGATTCAAGGATGAATTGAGTGTTCTCTCCAAACCGGATATAGCTGTTATCCGGCAGCAGTATTTCAATCCTTGAGTTTCCGCTGGTTTGAATCTTATCGCCTTGCAGTAAGAGATCATGAATTTTCAGAGAGTCGGCTTTTAATATCCCCTTCCTGGTAAGATAAGCTTCTCCTTGCAGGAGGGTTATTTTTGCGTTTCCGTCATCCATGCCGATGGTTACAATATCATCTTTTGTAACACCAGATTCAGGGGGATATAATAGAGAAAAAGGGATGATCAGGAAAAAGAGTACAATATAGATTTTTTTCTTATTCATTGGATGGCTCATCGGTTAGTCCACAACAATAATGACTCTGCATTGTTTTAAAAAAGAGAGATTTTCGGGGGCGCCTCGCAGGTTAGAGGCTTCGGTGTTATTTATGATAAAGTCTGTCTTACCTGGTCCCTCTGTCTTAATCGCTTTAACAATCAGTGGATTTTTGGTTACGCGTTGATTTTCTGTTGCCGTGTCTATATTTTTTGAGTAGCCGCTCATACCCTGCTGGACAGCATATTCACGACTCACAAAGGCAGCACCATAAACTTCCTGTCCATTTTCATCCAGAACCCTTGGACTCATGGCCGGCTTAGCATCCAACCCCCTGGCATCCACCACAAGTCCTGTATAGGTTGTTGCGGCATTTTTCTGATTTGATGGCGTTGGGGAAGATGCAGAACTGCTTTGAATCGGTTCTACCTGTTTAATCTCTTCAGGCAGTACCAGTTGAGCAAAGCCACCCTTCAGGTTCATTTCCAGTGTGACTTCTACCGTTCCGTCGCTCATGTATTCCTGTTTTGCAACCTGTGCACCCTTGACCATACCGCTTACCTCTGCGCTGATGGAATCATCAGCCATCATGAAATTTTTGACTGTTGTGCTGGATTGAATCCGAACTCCTTGAATAACTTCAAGAATATTTCTATATGCATCCATTTTCGCAGCTCGCAAAGCCATGGGGCGTGCTTCAGGTTTTCCATAATAATTTTCAGGCGGGGCACCAACCCCTACTGCACGTATTAATCCGCTGGTCCAATTGATGGAACCATTACCGACGTTTTCCAGCAACTCACCCTCTTCCTGGCAGGTTCCTGCGGCCGGAATCAATAATACCAAGGCCGCAATCAATATAAACCGGTTGAAAAATTTCATGTTTCCTCCTTCATTCAAGCAGATATTCAAACTTTGAATATCTATATATAGGCTTTTTACCTGATAACTTGGATCAATACTTATGATAACTATCTTATGAGCCAATTTCAAAACTATTAAAAAGCGTCACACCGGCGAAAGTCAGTGCCCAGAAAAGAGCCGAAAATACTGGATTCTAGTTTTCGCCGGAACTACAACAACAGACTTTTGAAATTGGCTCTTATGATTGTCGATATTTGTTTTTCAATTTGTCAAGATCCAGTATTTGGATTTTATTTTCATTCAGTTTGATTATTTTTTTTTCGCGTAAAATTTTTAACTCTTTGTTGATACTTTCCCGTGTTGCGCCGATCATATCACCCAGTTCTTTTTGAGTGAGAGAGAGATTGATGTGAACAATATCCCCTTCTTTTTGACCATGGGAGGATGCAAGCTCAGTCAATTTTTTGGCCAATCGAACAGAAATGTTTAAAAAGCATGTATCTTCAAGCAGTTCATCTGTTGATCTCAGTCTTTTTGATAGCATGGAAAGGATGGACTCAATGGCATTGATATTGGATTGGAGAAATGCGATAAAGTCATTCCGCTTTAACACAAAAACTTCAGAAGGTTCAATAGCTATCGCATCTGCAGATCGCGGCTCTCCATCAAGAAGAGCCATTTCTCCAAAAAAATCTCCGGCGGAAAAAATGGTAACGATAATTTCATCGCCGATTCTTGAGGGCAGTACGATTTTAATGGTTCCTTTTGTTACAATATAGAGGGCCGTGCCTTCATCTCCCTTATGAAAAAGGGCCTGTCCTTGTTTGAGTGATAATCGTCTTAAAGAGGCTGCCAAGCCCGTGATATCGTCTTCATTTAACATCTTAAACAACGGGATCTGTTTGATGAGTGTTGTGATGTCCATGCCTTTTTTACCTTGGTTGTCTTGGGGTTACCTTCATAGGTTTTTGATCTTAATTCCTTTGTAATAAAATTTCAAGATATCTTGATAGGATGATCCTGCCTGGGCCATCCTTCTTGCACCCCATTGACTCATGCCGACACCATGTCCATATCCTTTTCCCTTAAACAGGATACCGCCCTGGCTGGCGTACATATGAAACAAAGTGCTTTTTATCCGGGTCTCCCCGATTGAGGCCCTGAAATGATTGCTTGATAATTCGGAAACACCTTTGTCGGAATAGATCAAGACCTTGGAAAATCGTCCGGATCTGGATCTGTCTTTGACCTTTATCCGATCCAGTCTGGAAATTCCAAGACCGTATTGATTCAGTTGTTTAATGGCATCCTTATAAGAGAGAAAGAATTCCCATGTTTTTTCGGGTTGTTCCTGGCTGAATTGATCCGGAACTCCATTGAGATAAGGAATTTTTTCCGTGCTCCAGACATTGGAGGGATCCTCTGTGTGCCCACCGCTGTCTGAATGGAAATATGAGATAATGAGACTTCCATCATGGATCATGACCTGGCCTCTTGTCAGATTAACCGCCTTGGTGGATCGTTCTGATTCGTTATTGATGCCCCCATAAACCTGGGAAGCGGTTGTTGCTTCCAGATCATAAAATGGATGATTGCTTTTTTCCTGAATATACAATGCATATGTTCTGGCAGCGACTGCCTGAGCCATCAGGGCATGTTCTTCCCAACTGTCCGGCATTTCCTTGGGAACCACCCCGTAAAGGTAGCTTTCAATTTCAACATGGTTGATTGCATGCAGACCATTACCGGGTTCGGTTGTGATGATAAAAGATCCGCGATAGGGGGTATTATTCATGTGTAAAACAGAGGATTCTGAAGTGATGCGGTATGTTGAATGGGATAATGGTTGGTTGTTTAATTTTATTATTCCATTTCTGGTTATGAATTGAACCGGACCCCAGCCAGAGTATACCATTTTTTGGTCCTTGCAATTAGTGACAATGATCAGTTTTCGTGACTTGAATTCAATCCTATCCATTTCCCTTTTAATCAATACTCTTATCCGGGGAGCAGCCCTTGATACAGGTAACGGATTCTCTGGTTTTTTGCGGGTTACGGATTTGTCCTTTATTTTTTGGGAAAGAAATGGTTTTACAATTTGTATCCATATTTCTGCATCCTTTTTATGAATACCGGATGGATAATCCTGAACGTACTTTGAAAATACAATATTTGCTTTTTGATATTCCTGTTTATCAAACAGGAGAATTCCAATTTGGAAAAGAGCCTTAGATGCAGCAGTGGTATCCGGGAATTGATATAGGATTTTAATAAAGCGTTTTAGCGCAGCATCCTGATTGTTCAAATAGGTGTTCTCGGCCTTTGCAATCAGAAACAGAGCGGTTGATTTAATATCATTGTCGGTTGAATGGGATACGATTTCATTCAATAGCCCTATGGATTCGAGATATTTTCCCTGGGCCAGGAGAATCTCTCCTATTGCCAACATATTTCGATCGGTTTTGGAACCAAGAGCATGTTGACTGGATCCAGCTAACAGGAATAATATCAAAATCAGTGACCGGAAGAATTGATATACTGATTTGATTTGAATCATACCCATGTAACTTTCCGATTATCCCCATCATTTTGTTTTCATAGAGTACGAACCATTCCAGTCTTTTCCCGGCGGATTTTCCATAAACCCTTGACATCGGTGGATCATGGTTTTGCTTGGGCCATCTTCCGGGGTTACTTCAAGTGCTTTGGTGAAAAAACGGATTGCCTGATTCCAGTTTTGGGATCGGTAGGAAGATAATCCTTTTGAATAAAAGTCAATTGTCTGAACCATGGCGTCATTCACCTGATTGATAAAATCGATGGGCTCATAAATCGTTACCGGCACCTTTTTCCCGACAACACTGATGGAATCAATTTCCCGTGCCAGAATTTTGTTTTTGACGGCATGATATGTTGTATCCCCGATCAGGGTGTATATTCCGTATATCTTATTAACACCTTCAAGCCTGGATGCTGTGTTTACGGTATCTCCCATCATGGTATAATCCATACGATTTTTCGAGCCCATATTCCCAACAACCGCAGGGCCGGAGAAAAGACCGATCCGCATTTTTAACTCCGGTTTTCCCTGTTCATTCCAGATTTTTCTCAATTCAGACATTTTTTTTTGCATATCAAGGCATGCGGCGGTTGCTGTCTCTGCATGGTTTTCCAGGATATTGGGTGCACCAAAAAAGGCAATAATCGCATCTCCTTCAAATTTGTCTACGGTTCCTTCATATTTTAATATGATATCGGTCATTTCTGTTAAAAAAATGTTCAGGAGTTCGACCAGCTCATGTGGGGATAATTTTTCGGAGATGCCGGTGAATCCCTGGATATCGGAAAAAAAGGCTGTAATCTCTCTTTGCTCTCCTCCTAGTACGAGTTTTTCCGGAGATTCAATGAGCTGTTTCACCACGGATGGGGCAAGGTATGTGGAGAATGCATTTCGAATAAAACGTTTTTGCCCTTCTTCAATAAAGTATTTATAAGCTGTAACAGCGATATAGACAAACATCATCAGAAGGATGGGATATACCATGTTCAGAATTCCTCCGGCATAAATAAAGAGGATGATGCAGAAAACAGCGTATCCGCCAATCATGGAAAAAGCAATTAGACTCCCTGAAATCACACCAGCTCTATTCAGGAAATGGCCGAGGACCATGCCTGAAAAAAGAATTATCAGAAGATTTAAAAAATGATAAGCAGAGGGAGGGGGCAGAAAGTCTCTGGCTAATGCGGCATCAATAATATTAGCATGGATCTCAAGACCTGGGAAATTGGGAGAAAGAGGAGTAACGCGCAGATCATAAATACCGACTGCAGTTGCGCCGATCAACACGATTTTATCCCTTAATGCAGAATCCGGAATTTTTCCGTTTAGAATATCGGAAATGGAAAAATGCGGGAATGTACGGTCTTCTCCGCGGTAATTGATGAGAATTGAACCATCCTCATCTGTCGGGATGCACAAGTCGTTGCCGATACAGGCTTTACTTACTTGACCCTCACTCCCGATTTCAAGATGCAGGGGCTGATTCAAATAGGCGCTCAGGATCATCATGGAGAGGGGGGCATATAATTCATTGTTATATTTTCGTACCGCCCATGTTTGTCTGAAGCTGCCGTCAATATCCGGTCGAAAGTTAAAAAAGCCGGAATACGCCGCCGTATCGGATAGGATCGATATGTTTGGTTCTGGTGCAATTTCATTTATATAAGAGAGATCCACATCTACGCTTTCTTTCGAACTCGTATACTGATACCGGGACTTGTGAATATTGTCTTCATATTCCCGCAGCACTTTTTTGCTCAGGTGGCTCAGGCTGTCCAGGTTATCGTGGAAGAACCATCCTAGAACAACCTTTGATTTGGAATTGATAACGGCATCTGCCAGAATTCGGTCATTATCCGATTCTATTTTCAGGTTATGCAAATAGTTGTGAATATCGTTATTCTGGATTTTATATTCGGTTATGGTTTTCTGGATTTTATCAATCGTGTTCAGCACACTTCGGTTTTCCGGTTCATGAAATCCAATATCAAATCCAATGACCTTTGCCCCTGCATCGGAAAGCCGGGTGACCAATCTGGCAAATTTTGAACGAGGCCATACCCATTGCCCTTCCGTATCCAGGCTTTTTTCATCCACAACAGCCAGAACAACCTCATTGCCCGGTGTTTTTTCCCCCCTGGCGATAAAACGGTAATCAACAGTTTTCAATTCGATGATTTCAAGATAATAGATTCCCGTCATATAGGCGATGATTGTGATTCCAGTGAATACAACCGATAGGATTAAAACAGGGTGACGGATGGTTTTTAACATAAGTTAATACAATACGTTAGATTCGATAATTGGGGATGTTCTAATTCTGTTGACCTGTTTGATTTTTATATTGTAAGATCCGGAACAAGTCAACCCAAAGACAAAGAATCGGGCTCTATAAAAAGGATTGTTTTTTATGACATCAATGGTAGTTGCGGTAATTGTTTCTTTTTTGGTGGGATCTTTTGGCTATGTTGTCGTTTACTTCTGTATTCGTCCGATTTCAAGGTACCGAACCATACGAAAGCAGGTGATTCAAAATTTAGCTGATTATTTGAATTCCTTTGATCAAGCAGATGAAGGGGAAAACTTTCATGGCATTGTTGACCAAAAAGCAGCGCATATACGTAGCCATTCATCAGATTTAATGGAATGCTATCAAAATATATTGCCAAATTGGTATCAGGCACTTTTACGGGGACGTGGCGAGTACCCTGAGGAAATTTCCAAACATTTGATGGCACTATCCAACACGAGGGATTATTATCATGCCCGAAATCGAATGGAGAAGATACGGCAGTTATTCAAAGTTTAACCGGGAATATTCCATGGGCCGAATGATTCTGGTATGATCGCAGGCATGCTGTACTCCGTTTACCTGCGATCATGGGAGAACCCTGCATTTCAGATTTGGGCTATTTCAGAAGATCCAGTGCTTTTTCAACAATTTTTTCTGCAGTGAATCCGAATTTTTTCATAGTGGTTGCACCAGGGGCGGATGAACCAAAATGGTTTATACCGATAATCGCACCTTTATCCCCAACATATTTTCTCCATCCGATTGTATGCCCTGCTTCAATGGCAATCCTGCTGGTTATGTTCGGTGGAAGGATGGTTTTCTTATAGCTCTCCGATCTTTTTTCAAACAACTCCCAGCTCGGCATACTGATAATTCTTGCAGAAATGCCTTTTTCAGCTAGAATATTCCCGGCTTCTATTGCAATATGAACTTCCGAACCAGTTGCAATCAGAATAATATCCGGCTGCCCGATACAGTCTTTAATAACATAGGCTCCATTTGACAGGTTATTCGTGTTATCCGCATCTACACGATCCAGTATCGGAAGCTTCTGTCTACTCAGAATCAATGCAACCGGTCCATCCGATGTTTTGATAGCCTGACGCCAGGCATCTGCGGTTTCGTTGGCATCAGCAGGCCTGATAACCGTGAGATTGGGGATGATACGGAGGGATGCGATCTGTTCTATGGGTTGATGCGTCGGGCCGTCTTCTCCAACCGCAATACTGTCATGTGTAAAAATATAGATGAGCGGAAGCTTCATCAGGCTTGCTACCCGTATGGATGGCCGGATATAATCGGCAAAAACCAGGAATGTCCCGCCGTAAGGTCGTAGACCATTGTGAAGAAACATCCCACTCATGATTCCGCCCATTGCGTGCTCTCTTACTCCAAACCGGATATTGCGGCCATCATAACTGTTTTTTTGAAATTCATGGGAAAACTCAAGATAGGTTTTGTTGGATGGCGCAAGGTCTGCTGATCCACCGATCAGTGTTGGTAGCTTTTTTGCAATTGCATTGAGAACCTTTCCGGATGCAGCACGTGTAGCCATGGGTGTATCTTTGGAATAAAAAAGGGGAATCTCGCTGTCCCAGCCTTCCGGCAGAAACCCACTCATAGCATTGACCCATTGGTCGGTTAACTCCGGGTGGGATTCTTTGTATACCTGGAATTTTTGCTTCCATTCATTTTCTGAATTTTTTCCGATTTCCAGGCATTTTCGAAAATGGGTCAATGCTTCTTCCGGAACACAAAACGGCTCTTCATTATTCCATTGAAGGCATTCTTTTGTCAGGCGGATTTCCTCTGCGCCCAGCGGCGCTCCATGAGCATCTGCCGTATCCTGCTTATTCGGACTTCCATAAGCAATATGGGTTTTCAAAATAATAAGAGAAGGTTTCCCGGTTTCGGATTTGGCCGCATTCAGAGTTGTGAGTATGGCATCTGTATCGTTCCCGTCTTCAATGGTCAGTACCTGCCAGTTATAAGCCTTAAATCGTGTTGCAACATCTTCGGAAAAGGTGATGTCTGTTTTTCCTTCTATAGAGATGTTGTTGTCATCATAGATACAGATCAACCTGCCTAATCCCAGATGTCCGGCAAGAGAGGCTGCTTCAGATGTGATCCCCTCCATCATATCACCATCACCACATATGATATAGGTGAAGTGATTGACGATTTCATGTCCGGGACGGTTAAAGCGGGATGCCAGGTGGCGTTCTGCCATAGCCATTCCCACTCCGTTGGCAACGCCCTGACCTAACGGCCCTGTAGTTGTTTCAACTCCTTGAGTATGTCCGAATTCCGGATGGCCTGGTGTTTTGCTTCCCCATTGCCGGAAGTTTTTAATATCCTCAAGGCCAAGCGAATAACCGGTGAGATACAGAAGGCTGTATAAAAGCATTGAAGCATGACCTCCGGAAAGAACAAACCGGTCTCTATCCAGCCAATCCGGATTGGTGGGGTTGTGTTTTAATACCCGTGTCCATAACACATATGCTGCTGGTGCAAGTCCCATGGGGGCTCCTGGATGACCGGAGTTCGCTTTCTGGATCGCATCCATGGACAGGGTACGGATTGTATTAATGCATAGGTTGTCTAATTTCGTCTGGCTTTCAGAACGGTGGTTATTCATGAGCTACTTCTCCTTCAAATGTTCCATTTTAAATGGTTTCTTTCTGGATTTCGTTAAGCCGGATACCCCATGTTAAAAAAAAGTCTGGATGTCCATGATTATTATAATGCCCTCAGGTATTCTGGTTTCAGGGCGATATTCCCGGATATGGCTTCATCGATCAATGTAAGGGTCGAGTATTTATCCTGTGGCAGATGCGCTCTGATGGGCAAATAATTGGATGCATGGTTCGCATGGAAAAGGCCATCGGATAGATTGGTATGGTCGATCATGGTCCTTAATTCACGCAGGGTTTCGATTGGTTCTAGAATTGGAAATGTTCCGGCTTCATATTCAGTAAAAAGGGGTGTGCCCGGTATCAGCATCAGACTGAGTGCTCCGACATAGTCCGGATCGATTGCAGTAAGAACCCGACCAGTCTCTTTTGCGTGCTTTTCTGAATTTTCTCTTCCGGCGATTCCCAGAAGCACGGTAACAGAGAGTTTAATACCAGCCTGTTTTGCTTTTTGTGCCATCTCGATCATTCGTTCAGAATCGGCGCCTTTGTTGACTGCTTTTAGTGTTTCATCATCACCGGTTTCAAGGCCCATGTAGGCAATCCCCAGTCCATGCTTTCTGAGCTCAACCAACTCCTCGATGGACTTCATTTTCAAACTTTTTGTGTTTGCATAGACTCCTACTCGGTTCACCCAGGGAAGCTGCTTTTCAATTTCCATTAATATGTTTAATAAGCGTTTTTGAGGGATGATCAGTGCATCCCCATCACAGATAAAGAGGCGTTTTTGGGTTCTGCAGTGTTTGGATGCAAAATGAATATCTTCCATGATAATGTCATCATGTTTGATTTTAAACCGTTCACCTTTATATGCACCGCAGAAAGTACATTTATTGTGAGAACACCCTACAGTTGCTTGCAGTAAAATACTATAAGCTTCACTGGGTGGTCTGATAACATTGCCTTCGTAATGCATTTTGTTCTCCTGCATTGTTCAATATTTTAACCATTACGTTCCATCAGAACTGAATGCTGGTTTTATTATCTCAATCCATCTGGAATACGCAACAATTTTTCAGTTTGTTTGTGTATTTTTTCAATCGATTCCAGAGCATGGTCCGAAAATCAACAATTTTACGTAAACGTATTCTCGACAGCGCGGATTTGTTTTGTTATAGAGAACAAATTGTCAAAGATGATATTGTCAATCAATTGATTTGGAAAAATGGACTGGATGAAAATTGG
Source organism: uncultured Desulfocicer sp. (assembly GCA_964437395.1). Classification (GTDB taxonomy): domain Bacteria; phylum Desulfobacterota; class Desulfobacteria; order Desulfobacterales; family SURF-7; genus QZKS01. The sequence goes on along the minus strand of CAYTGW010000030.1, from coordinate 10,385 downwards.
AAAATGATAGGGTCATAAATAATATATTTGCGATAGGTGATATCCATGGTTGTATTGATAAACTTAACGCGTTGATGAGGAAAATAGATATTGATTTTAAAACCGACTTACTTGTCTTTCTCGGAGATTATATTGATCGCGGTCCCTGTTCATATGAGGTTGTAAGCTTTTTGATTGATCTTAAAAAACAACATGAAAATATCATATTTCTCAAAGGAAATCATGAGGAAATGCTTGAAAATTATATTGCCGGGGTTGACCGATTTGCATATCTTTCAAATGGGGGGCGTCAAACCATCGACAGTTATGTCAAGCATGGTTTTAAACAGGGAAAGGATCTTATTCCGATAGATCATATGACTTTTTTTAAAAACCTTGACCTTTTTTATCAGACAGACGATTATATTTTTGTTCATGCAGGGTTGAGTGAGAAGAAGATTCTTGAAGATCAGTCACAGGATGATCTCCTTTGGATCCGTCAGAAATTTATTAAATCAAAATTTGATTTTGGAAAACGAATAATATTTGGCCACACACCGCTGGCCTCTCCACTGGTTCAATCCAATAAGATTGGTATTGATACCGGAGCGGTTTATGGCAACAGTCTGACGAGTGTGAAGTTGCCGGAACTGATTTTTTATCATGCATAATACAAAACGGGTTATGCTATCGGACGGGATGTGAACATGAAGGTTTTGAATTTATCTGAAATATATCGCAACAGGTTGAAATTTCTCCTGTGCTTATTGATAGCAACCGTGGCTTTTTTCCCAAACATAGCTGCTTCATCTGAACGATTGGCTGTAATAGCAGCAAAAGCAAATATTCGATCCGGACCAGGCACGAATTATGAAGTACTATGGGAGGTTGAAAAATATCATCCAGTAATTATCCTGGAAACAAAAGAAAAATGGTGCCGATTTCGTGATTTTGAGGGCGATGAGGGATGGATTCACAGGCCTATGCTGGGGGAAATCGATACAGTCATAACGGTGAAGGATAAGTGCAACGTTCGGTCGGAACCAGGAGAAGGAAAACCGATTCTTTTCACAACGGAAAAAGGAATCCCACTCAAAGTATTGGAGAAAAATGACGGCTGGCTCCATGTCCAACATGCGGATGGAGATAAAGGATGGGTCCATCAAACCTTGGTTTGGTAAAAGATCTTATGAAAGAGGATTCAGATGAGTTTACAGGCTGTTGTTCCTGCAGGGAAAAAAAGAATTACAGGTCTTGGATCCGCTCTTGTGGATATTCTGATCCACGAAAGTGATTCTTTTCTGGAAAAAACAGGTGCGGCAAAGGGAGGAATGGAGCTTGTTGAAGCGGAAACAATCCAGGCTGTCCTTGGTCGATCAAAAGCAGAGAGAAAGATTGTTCCAGGCGGATCTGCATGTAATACAATTATTGGTGTTGCCTGCCTGGGGGGAAAAGGACGTTTTGTGGGCAAGTGTGGTCAGGATGAATTCGGGTCTTTATTTGTCAATGGCCTTAAAAAAAATCATGTTGAACCGATATTATTTCAATCAACGTCACCAACAGGGCGTGTGTTGTCCATTATTACTCAGGATGCCCAGAGAACGATGCTGACTTATTTAGGGGCTTCTTCTGAAATGTCTCCCCATGAGATATTCAATGAATGTTTTGCTGATTCGGCAATTGTCCATCTTGAAGGATATTTGATTTTTAACCGTGATTTGATGACTACCGCCCTGCAAGCAGCCAAAAAAGCGGGCGCCGCTATTTCCCTTGATTTGGCAAGCTTTACGGTTGTTGAGCAGTCAAGGGATTTTTTGATTCGCATTGTGAATGATTATGTGGATATCCTGATTGTCAATGAGGATGAAGCAAAGGCATTTACCGGTTTTTCGAATGAGAACCAGGCGATATCTGCGCTGTCTGAAAAAACCAAGATCGCAGTACTCAAGATCGGTAAAAAGGGGAGTTTTATAGCAGATCATGGAAATATTATGAAGGTTGAAGCGCAGGGAGCAGGAGCCAAGGTCATTGACACCACAGGTGCCGGAGATTTATGGGCTTCAGGGTTTCTATATGGAATGGTGAATGGATTTTCAGTAGAGAAGTGTGGTCAGTTGGCTTCTGCCTGTGGTTACGAGGTATGTCAGGTGATCGGTGCAAATATTCCAGAAGAAGGGTGGCAGAGGATTCGATCCCTGATTCGAGAATAGAAAGAGGTCTTTTTGTCTATTACCCAGTGCAATGGAGTTGTTTTTGAAAATATAAACAAAAATTTTTTTAAAAAAGAGAGAATACAATGGCAAGATATAATGAAGTATCCTTATCCCGAAAAAAAGAACTTGAGGAACCAGATGAAGTCACAGAAAACCTGAGAAAAGTATTTTCGTTTATTTTGAAATATCGGGTTCGGATTGGTATTGGGGTCTGCGTATTTTTTTTATTGATCCTTGGGGCTGTTGCAGTACAATATTTTTCACATCTATCTGAGAATAAAGCTTCTTCCCTTTTGGACCAGGGAATTACTAAATATAATGAAATGCGTAATGATAAAAAACCTGCTGAGATATGTGATCTGATTGAAAGTGATTTTAAAATAATAATAACCCAATATCCCAGGACAGTTGCCGGAAAATTTGCGATGCTTCAATTGGCAAATGTTTATTATTCTGCGGATAAGTATAATGACGCCATTGCTTTATATGAGAAAGCTATAGAATCATTTGAAGGCAATGTATTGTTTGAAAATCTTATTCAAATGGGGCTTGGACTTTGTCATGAGGCCAAAGGAGAGCGCCAGAAAGCCATTGCATATTTTGAAAAGGTGATTTCTGATCCTAATAGTTTAATGTTGGATCAGGCCCTATTTAATGCCGGCCGGATTTATGGGAAGATGGGTGAAGAGGGAAAACGTGTGGATGTATATAAAAAAATAGTGTCTGATTTTAATAATTCTCTGTATTCGGATATTGCGAAAGAGTATATATCGGGATAGAGGATTGTTTGAATAGCTATTAAGTTTTATTATTTAAAATAGTTAACATTTTCCTTTTAATAGTGTACTAATTCATTGACACTGACAATGCGGACTGGTATTTTAAGGCCATATGGTGCACGTAAGCGACTTTCTACTGATTCATTGCACCCTGTGACATATATCCTCTCATAACAAGAACTCACAAAAAAACAGATAACCTCATAAGTATAGATGTATACTGATTTTTATTTATAATTATCTATCAATCCAAAATTGTAACGGTATCCTCATTATTGTTAATGATGCTACCATGATTCTTTATTTTTTAGCTGAAAACAGGAAAAAGGAGGGACGTAAAGACGGATCTGAAGAAAATCATCAAATTTTTTGTATTTTTTTTTAAAATGGAACTACTATATATAGTATGTATTGCTATATAGACACAATATAATGTAAATTATATATAATTATATAAGAATTATATAAAAATTATATAAAAAGTACTTGACTTAGCCATAATCTAGGATAATTTATGTCGCAAAGATGATAATCGATATAAATTTAGGTGACTATTCTATCAAAAAAAATGAATCCAGGTCACATTAATCGTCAACTGTAGCAAGGTAAAAGAACTATGGCTAAGAACAACTCTTTGCATAAAATTAGAGAGTCTCTTTTGATGAGCAAGGCTGAACTGGCCAGAAAAGCCAATGTTTCTCCCATAACGATTGCACGTATTGAAGAAGGCCAGACATGTCGAATGGAAACCAAGAGAAAAATACTTTTGGCGCTCGGGTTTAAGCTTTCTGACAAGAACAAAATTTTTGGCGACTAGGAATAAACCATGCTATTTGGCAAAAAAGATCATCTCGTTGGACTGGATATCGGATCCAGAACAATAAAAGTTGGAGAGGTAGAGTCTTCTTCATCGGGGCAAACACTGCTCAAGTTTGGTGCACTGGATATTGCTCCCGGTATTATTGAAGAAGACGGCATTAAAAATCCTGAAGGGGCAGCTGACTCCATTCGTCAGCTTTTTAAGCTTTATAATGTGAAAGAACAGAACGTTGCTATTTCCGTAGGTGGTTATTCTGTTATTGTGAAGAAAATCAACGTTCAAAGCATGTCCGAAGATCAACTTCAGGAAACAATTCATTTGGAAGCAGAACAGTACATACCTTTTGATATCAATGATGTGAATCTTGATTTCCAAATCCTTGGAGGGAGTGAAAGCAATCCAAGCCAAATGAGCGTGCTTCTGGTAGCTGCAAAAAAGGAAATGGTGAGTGATTATCTGCATGTGATTGAACTCGCAGGACTGAATCCTTGTATTGTTGATGTTGATGCGTTTGCTCTACAAAATATTTTTGAAGCAAACTTTGAGGCTACTGAAAACTGTGTTGCTTTGATTGATATTGGTGCGAATAAAACTTCATTAAATATTATGAAAAAAAATGCCTCTGTTTTTATGCGGGATGTCTCTCTTGGATGCAGCCAGATAAATCATAAAATTGTTTCTCAGATAGACTGTTCAATAGAAGAATCTGAGGAAATCAAGCATAATGAGAATCAAGACAGGATCGATCCGGAGGATTTGAATGATATCGTATCTACAGTTGTGTCTGGGTGGACTACTGAAATTCGGAGAGCTCTTGATTTCTTTTACTCCACATATCCGGAGGATCAGATCAGCAAAATCATATTAAGCGGTGGAGGATCAAATATAAAAGAGTTTCGTAAGCTTCTTTCTGTACAAACCTCTACAGATGTATCCATCATCAATCCTTTTGAAAAATTTAAAATTAATGAGAATCAGCTAGATATGGCATATTTAAACAAAATGGCACCACAAGCTGCTATTTGTTTGGGGCTTGCAATCAGAAGAGTGAATGATAAATGATACGAATTAACCTACTGCCTTTTCGCGCAGCAAGAAAAAGTGAAAACATTCGTCGTCAGGTCTCTTTATTCCTGTTGTCATTAGTCTTCGTTGTTCTTGTGATGGGATATCTTCAAATAAGCCTGATCAGCAAGATCGGCAAATTGGAGGATAAAATCAATACAACATCACTAGAGCTATCCAAATATACAGAACAGGCAAAAGAAGTCGATGCAATTCAAAAAAGCTTAGATAACTTGGAAAAACGAACAGAAGTTATGAAGCAATTGGATACAAACAGAAGGGGACCTGTTAAACTGCTTGAATCCATGAGTGAGCTTATTGTTCCGAACAGGATGTGGTTGAGCAATCTAGTGGCTACTGAAATATCGATAAAGCTTACAGGAACAGCTCTTGACAATAAGACAACAGCAGATTTTATGAAAAATCTTGAAAATTCGGGATCTTTCAGCAAGGTGCAGCTTCATTCGATAACGAATAAAATAGCTCAAAAGCAGAAAATGATGGGGTTTACGATTACATGCGTTCTGGCAAAACCAAGTCAATCTAACAAAGGCAAGGAAAAGAACTAATGGATAATATAAAAGAATCTTTTCATGCAAAGATTGAGCCTCTGATTGATAAAATTGGAGAATTGACGAGGATTCAACGTTATCTTATATATTGTGGATCTCTTTTTGTGTTAATTGCTGTTTTTGTTTATACTTTATACCTACCAAATCAGAAAAAAATCAGTGAGTTGAGTGATCAACATGACAAACTCACTCAGCAATTACAGTCGACCAGGAAAAAAGCCCTTCTTCTTCCTGGATTAAAGAAAAAAATGGAAGAAGCAACGGTTCAATTTCAGATTGTTAAAAAAACACTGCCGGAGAAAGAGGATATTCCATCTTTGTTGACGAGTATCTCTCAGGCAGGCAGAGATTCCGGTCTGGACTTTTTATTATTCAAACCCAATGCCGAGATTTATAAGGGATTTTATGCGGAAATTCCAGTCTCGATAAAGGTTGTGGGAAATTATCATAACCTTGCAATGTTTTTTGACAAGGTTGCTATATTTCCCCGAATTGTGAATATCCGTGATATTAAATTGTCAAGCGGTAAGAAATCAGAATTGAATATTTCCTGTAATGCGGTTACCTACAGGTTTGTAGAGGCAAAAGAAACAAAGAAAGAGACCAAGAAAAAAAGAGGGAAAAGACGGTAACCATGAAAAATAATTTTCTAAAATTTCCGTTTCTTGTTTGTTTATTGTGCCTTATCCCATTGTTGGGTTCGGGATGTAGCAAGAAGGGAGATGATCCAGAGAAATCTGACCAGGTTGCTCAAAAAGCGATTCCAAAAGCAAATAAGATTCCAAGTATCAAAACAACATCATCGGATAATAAGGTAACTGTTGATACTTCCGTAAAAAAGGAATCTGAAAAACCAGAAAGTTCTGTCTCAGAGATGGCAGAGAGCGCTATAGCTGTGGAGCGTTATAACCCTTTAGGAAGAATTGATCCTTTTCAACCGCTATTTAAAGAGGAGCAGACTGCAACTACAAATACTTCGGAAACAAAAAAGAAGCAGCGGGCGAACCTTACCCCTTTAGAGAAAGTGGATTTGAGTCAGCTTAGATTGTTAGGTGTTATTCTTGCTCCCAGTGGAAACCGCGCCATGGTTTCAGAAGTGAACGGTAAAGGATATGTCATTACACTGGGAACATATATAGGGATCTCGTCGGGACGAGTTGTTGAGATATTAAAGGACAGGGTGATTGTCGAGGAAGAAGTTGAAAATATATTAGGAAAAATATCGCTTCGTAAAAGAGAGCTTACACTTCAGAAACCTGCTGGAGAATATTAAAATGTTTTATCAAGAGAGAAAAAAGCTTCGGAAAATCATTTCCATCGGACTGGTTGTTTCAGTTTTTATTTTCCTTTCAGCATGTGCTTCGAATAAGGCATCCAAACAGGAAGCCGGTCAAGGGGTCGTGCAAAGTGTTGAAACTGGAAATAAGCTGATTACAGACATAACAATAGAGGATGGAAAAGATCCTGTTACTGTATCTATTAAAGGGAACCAGCTATTGACGTATACAGCGGTTAAACAGCCGCTGCCATTAGGTTTAGTAATGTATTTCCCTGAGACATCTCTTGGAATTGCGAAGCGAGAGTATCAATCTGAAGGAGATATTGTAGCTTCTATTAAAGCTGTAGAGCTGATTGAGAAGGGGCCTTCTAAAGTTACAATTTTTTTGAAATCAGATTCCCCATATAAGATTGACCGAACTGGAAATGGTTTGACAATCTCTTTTGGTCAGAATGGACAGGAGCAGCAGTCGGAAACGACAGTACAGGCAAATTCCGGAGATCAGCAGCAACCAGCAAAGGAAGCAGGATTTGTTGAAGAAAAAGCAACTGTGTCGGAAGCCGGCAAATCTGAAAAGAATGTTGTTGATAGCGCATCGGAACCGGTTATTGAGGAGATTCCCGTTGCAACTACACCAGTTTCAGAATCTGCGGTTGTTTCAGGTGCTGCGGTGACAGCTACGCCACAGTCCCCAGTTGTTGTTGATTCGGGTGAAAATATATTCCGTGAAATTAGTGCTGTTAATGCAGATGACGGAGTCAGTGTTCTGATCCGATCCGATAAAGCGATTAAAAGTTATAAAGCCTTTACCCTTAAAAATCCACCCAGGATTGTATTAGATCTGAACAATATAAAAAGTGAATTCAAAAAACCGCAAACCATATCCGTGGACAGCAAATGGGTGAAGAAAATTCGTCATTTTGCTTATCCGGAACGGCTCAGGGTTGTTCTCGATACAGAGAAAGATTACTTGTCTTCGTATACAGTAGAGCCATCTGAGAATGGTCTGATAGTCATGATTGCAGATTCTATCGAACCAGAAAAGATAGTTGCTTCCCAGATGAAATCTGCCGGATCGGAAAAACAAAAAGTTCAATCAGAACCTATACTTGTTGAGGAAAAACAATCCCAGGTAAAGGCTTCTGCTGAGGCACAGACTGTAAAAATGCCAGAAGTCGCGGTTGCTGAACCTCTATCTCCTGCAGGTTCTCCTGTGGTTGAAGTCAAACCATCCGTTATCGAGCCTAAACCAATAGCTTCTCAAGCAGAATCATTTTCGGGTAAATCAAAATCTATGTCAGCAAAGGCTGCTCTGGTGAATCGAATAGATTTCCTGAGCGGGGATGAAGGGAAATCAAGTATCATTATTGGCACTACGAGATCTGTAAGTTATCATCTTGATAAAACAGATGGAATGAAGTTGTCGTTGGATCTTTTTGATACAAAAATTCTGAGTTATCGTCAACGTCCTCTGATCACAACCCGTTTTGAAAGTGCTGTAAATCGAATTGTTCCCATTCAAACAACCGGGATGAAAAATAATTCAAAAATTGTAGTTGAATTGAGGGAAGCTGTTCCATTCACTGTTGAACAGAAAGAGAATGAAATTGAAATACTGTTTCAGGCATCAACCATTAAGCCTAAACCTTCAGAGACTGCCGGCCTCTCACCATTGGAAAAGGTAATGGAGGAGGCGGCTCAAGAGGCGGAAGCAGTGATCGAAAAATCAGAACAGCCAGCTTTAGATTCAGCTGTTATCATTCCTGCTGAAACAGCGCCTTCGAGTAGTGAAGAAGTGGCTGTGAAAGAGGATCATGCTGTTTCAGGCACAAAAGAGACATCTGAGGGATCTGTGGTTAAGGCGATCGAACCAGTGCCTGTTGCACCTATAGAAGTTGCATCGGAAGACACAACTGGTCCGATTGCAGAGGATAGCGTGAAAGTGGATGAACAGACACTGCCAGAGCTTGCAGAAGAGGAAACAGAACCTGTTGCGGAGAAGAAAACCTCCAAAAAACGATATACTGGTGAAAAAATTGCCCTGGATTTTTACCAGACGGATATTAAAAACGTATTGCGAATCCTCCGGGATGTAAGTGGGAAAAATTTTGCAATTGACAAGGATGTTTCAGGTAGTGTGACTTTGACCCTTGTGAAGCCGATACCATGGGATCAGGTACTGGATTTAATATTAAAAATGAATCAGCTCGGTCAGATTTCAGAAGGGGATATTGTCAGGATTGTTACCATCAGTACTTTGCGAAAGGAAGAGAAGATTCGTACTGACGAGTTAAAAGCCGCTCAATCCATTCAGGAACAGCAAAAAGAACTCGAACCTTTGGCTACGGAATATATACCCATAAACTATGCGGATGCGAACTCAGATATTAAACCCCGTCTTGATCAGATCAAAACAGCCAAAAGGGGGCAGATCGGCGTTGATGCTAGAAATAACCAGATTATCATCACCGATACAGCAGAAAAAATTGCACAAGCCAAAGAAATTATCAAGAGTATTGACAAGGTGACTCCTCAGGTGGTGATCGAGGCCCGGATTGTAGAGGTCAGTGAGAATTTCTCACGGGATATTGGTACTTCGTGGGGACTTACGGATGGGCCGGTGATCAATGGCAGTGACAGTCACACCTATACACTGGCGATGAATCATCCGCCAGCAGCCAATTCAGGTTCAATCGGATACCAGTTTTCCAGGCTTGCCGGTACAAATTTTTCTCTGAATGCCGAACTTCAAGCAGTAGAAGCAGCCGGTGATGGAAAGATAATTTCCACACCGAAAATCGTTACCCTGGATAATAAACAAGCTGCCATTTCTCAGGGAATTGAATATCCTTACCTGGAAAGGGATTCTGCCGGGTTGTCTACAACAAAATTTAAGAAAATCGATCTTGAACTAAAAGTCAAACCGCATGTTACACCGGATAACCGGATTAACATGGTTATCAATATTGTAAAGAATGATATCGATTCCATCACAGGCGGGGTACCATCTCTTTCGACCAATGAAGCAAAAACAGAACTTCTTGTAAATGATGGGGATACAATTGTGATCGGCGGAATCCTGAAGACCAATGACGCTCAAGGGGAAAGCCGCTTCCCGCTGCTTTCCAATATACCAATATTCGGCTGGCTGTTTAAAAGTAAAAACAATTCAACCCAGAAAAATGAGTTGTTGATTTTTATAACACCGAAAATTGTTCATCTGGAGTCAAAGATATAATTGAAAAGATGATGAATTACAAACGTTCAGTTGATAAACATAACCTGTCATATCAACTGGACGTTTTTTATGCCCTGATGATAGTGGATTCTATTCGGAAACATCGTTAATTAAACTAAATACCCAAAAGGAAATGAGGGGGAGATCAAGCTATGAGATCAAAACCAATAATCTTACTTGTTTTATTTGTTTTCTGTATGTCATTTGCAGGATGTTTTAAAAGCGATAATCCAACGGATGATACTGCAGCGCCTACAACGACAGATCGGGCATTGGGATTGGATAGCGATTCTCAGATTTCGATTTCCACATCTCAGGTAAGTGTCAAAACGGATAATTCAGATAAAGCAACTATTACCGCTACTGTGATTGATACGGACAACAGTGTTGTTGAAGGTGCTGTTGTTTCATTTTCTGCATCTGGAGGGCAGTTAAGCGCA
>CAYTGW010000029.1:9301-27824 GCA_964437395.1 uncultured Desulfocicer sp. | reverse complement strand
CGACACGATGTTGGTGTGGCGGACAGCGACCCCTTTGGGGTGACCGGTGGAGCCTGACGTGAACTGCAAGTAGGCAACCTCGTCCATCTCGGCCTGAGGGCCGGTCCAGTCGGTCGCGACGCGGTCGGTCACCGCCCTCAAGCAGACAGGCAGCCCGGAAGCCATCGGAGCGACCATGTCTGCCAATTGCTGAGTGGTCAAGACAGTCGAGGCACCACAGGCACCGGCGGTATTCAGTATCCTTCCGAGAGGATTCTTGCTGCGGGGATTGGGCAGCGGGACAGGAACCGCCCGCGCTCCCACGAGGAGGCAGCCGAAGAATGCCTTCACAAAGTCGAGCCCCGGGGGAAATGCGAGCAGGACGCTTGAACCTGCAAGACCTTGTTCAATCAAGTCTTCAGCCACTCCGGCGCTCGGGTAATAGAGCTCAGAGAAGGTCCACTCTGTGAGCGGCCCGTCCAATTCGCCGTTGCCCATAAACCGAAAGGCCAGGTCGTTTGCGTTTTTTGTGGCTCGTTCCTTAAAAAGGCGATAATTGTCATTTTAACCATAAAAACCTCTTTATTATTTTCTTAAGTGAAAATCAATATAAATAATGTTGATTTCTGAAAACCATTTCTCAATCGAAATGAGCTGCCGGATATAGATGGTTATTTTCTATCAGGGCAGTCATCTGACACATACAGTTCCGTATTGGCCATGGAAAGCAGTTCTGTCATGGCGGTTGCCGGTTGCTGATCCGTAAAAAGAGCATCAATGTCATGGATGCTTCCCAGACGGACCATGGCGTTGCGGCCAAATTTGGTATGGTCGGCTGCCAGAAATACTTTCCGGGAGTTTGCCACAATCGCCTTTGCCACATTCACTTCCCGATAGTCAAAATCAAGCAGTGTCCCGTCCTCATCAATCCCGCTGATGCCGATGATCCCATAGTCCACTTTGAACTGACGGATGAAGTCAATGGTCGTTTCCCCGATAATTCCTCCGTCCCGGCTCCGCACAAGACCGCCGGTTACGATGACTTCAAAGTTCCGGTTGCCGCTCAGGATGGAGGCTACATTCAGGTTGTTCGTGATGATGCGTAGCCGGTCATGATTGTACAATGCTTTTGCAACCGCTTCATTGGTGGTTCCGATATTGATAAACAGGGAAGCCTGATTCGGAATGTGTCTGGCAACCATGCTCGCAATGCGCTGTTTTTCGGAAAAACACAAGGTTTGCCGCCGGGAGTAATCCATATTTTCCGTGCTGGAGGACAGACCAGCTCCGCCATGATACCGGTGAAGAAGGCCTTTTTTGCTGAGCGAGTTGATGTCGCGTCTTATGGTTTGAGGGGTGACGTTAAACTGCTGAGCAAAGGTTTCGATGGTGACAAAGCCTTGCTCGCGGACCAGGTTGATAATCTGTTCATGCCGGCGCCTGACCGGTTCGGCTTTGCCGTCTTCAACGCTGCTCGGTATTTTTTCTGACCGGTATGTTTTTTTTGTCATACACTTTTGCACCTTTCCATCCTTATTTTATTCCTCCAAAGACCCCATGTGATTTCCGGACAGGATATATATTATTTTCGTTTTTGAAAATATTATTTATATATATTGTTTTTTGAAAAATCTGATGACATCTATAATTTTTCATGTTATATGAATATTTGCAACAATAAACTCATGATTTCGAATATAGCAACGAAAAATAATTTTCTCAAGTGAATTTTTGTTATTGAACAATTGTTGGAATATGAAAATGAAAAACAAAACACAATCCACCCGGGTTTTGATCATCGGCGGAGGTGCAACCGGAACCGGATTGGCACGGGATCTGGCATTGCGGGGCATACCGTGCATCCTTGTCGAAAAGCAGGATATCAATGCAGGAGCATCGGGTGGAAATCACGGCCTTTTACACAGCGGTGCACGCTATGTCGCTTCCGATACCGAGGCTGCAAAGGAATGCAGGGTCGAAAGCAAAATCCTGAAAAGACTGGCTCCCCACTGCATTGATGATTCAGGAGGTCTGTTCGTTGCTGTTTCCGGAGACAATGAGAACTATATTGCCGATTTTCCAAATTATTGTTCAAAATGCGGGATTTCTGCAACTTCCCTGGACATCAGAATTGCAAGGGAAATGGAACCGACTCTTTCGGATAAAATCATCGCAGCTTATCAGGTGCAGGATGCGTCCATCGATCCATTCCGGCTTTCTCTTGAAAACATATCCCATGCCCAGCGTCTTGGCTGTACATTCTTGAAAAATACAGAAGTAATTGATTTTCATATTCATGAAGGCAGAATTCAGGCAACGGCTTTGCACAATCCATTTACGGGTGAAGAGTTCTTGATTGAGGCGGAACAGGTTGTCAGCGCCAGCGGCGCTTGGGCGCAGAAAATCGGAAAACTGGCAGGGGTTCCCGTTGGTATGATCTATTCCAAAGGAACCCTGCTCGTTACTCTAAACCGGATTGCCCGCCGTGTGATTAATCGGTTACGACCTGCAACAGATGGTGATATTCTCGTTCCCGGCGGAACCGTATCGATTCTGGGAACCACTTCGGTTCGTACTGAATCGCCGGATATAGTCACACCGACGGTTGAAGAAGTGGATCGGATCATTGATGAGGGCGCTGCCATGGTTCCGGTGCTGGCCCATTCACGATACATCCGGTCATACTCCGGAGTAAGGCCGCTTTTGCAGCCGGCTTCGGTTGAAAATGACCGGCAAGTAAGCCGCGGGTTCGCGTTGATCGATCATCAGGAAGACGGCCTGGACAATTTTATCACCATTACCGGCGGCAAACTGACGACTTTCCGGCTGATGGCGGAAAAAACAGCCGATCTGCTCTGCCGGAAGCTTCACGTTCCGGTTTCATGCAAAACCGGAATTGAACCATTGCCGGCAACTCAAAGAGGAAAATGGACGGAGCCGGGGATTTCTCCCAGGCTGTGGATGGAAAAACAGGATCCGGAAGATTCTTTGCTTTGTGAATGTGAGATGGTGCCGGCCAGTGTTGTGGAAAAAATCCATACATCCATATCGGATGAAGGGTTGATCCCGACTATCCATGCAATTGCCCTGCGAAGCCGCATTGGGAAAGGCCCATGTCAGGGTGCTTTTTGCAGTGTCCGGGTGGCTGCCCATTTATATAATCTTGGAAAACTGAACGCTGATGAAGGAATCAGACAACTGAAACATTTTCTCTCTGAAAGATGGCGGGGACAGCAGCCCCTTCTGTGGGATATGGCTCTTGCCCAGTCGGAACTGCTGGAGGCAATCCATTGCGGAACATTCTGCCTTGAACAATCCGAATAGGAGGAAACTTTTTGATTGTTACTGAAAAAAGTTGTGATCTGATGGTGATCGGAAGCGGCATGGCAGGTATGGCAGCTTCTTTGTTTGCATCCAAACGCGGAATTTCCACAATTGTGATCGGCCACACAGGGAGAATCCGTTTTTTCAGCGGGCTGATCGACCTGATGTCGGTGTATCCCATATCAACGGGAAAGACCTGGGAAGATCCATGGGAAGCGATTCGCATTCTCTCAACAGATCAAGAGCATCCGCATCCTTATTCACGTATCCAGCAGGACAGGATCATAAAAGCCATGGATGAATTTTTGTCTTTTCTTTCAGAATCCGGTCTGCCCTATTATGTGGATTCAAACCGGAATCACTCTGTAATCACTTCCCAGGGAACACTGAAGCAGACATTTGCTGTTCCGCACACCATGGTGGCAGGGGTTGCGGCATTTCAGAAAAAAGAACCCTGTCTGCTGATTCGGTTTCCGGAGTTAAAAGGGTTCAGCTCCCGGCAGATTCAGGAAACGATGAACGGAATATGGCCGTCATTGCGATCCATTGATCTTCCTTTTCCCAATCATTTTCATGAGCTTTTTCCAGAGCAGATGGCAAGGGAACTGGAGAACCCGTCGTGCCGGGAAGACCTTGTCAGATCCATCCTGCCTCATCTGAAGGATGCAGCAGCGGTTGGTTTTCCGGCCGTACTTGGGATTGAAAAAAGCATGGAAGTTCAGGCAGATCTTGAAAAAAGGCTGGGTGTGAGGGTTTTTGAAATTCCATGCCTGCCTCCTTCCATACCAGGACTTCGCTTGCAGACAATTTTTCAACATCAACTGGTTCAACTGGGCGTTCAGGCTTTTTTTCAACAACAGGTGGATAAGGTGACAGCGCAGGATACCGGAGGGTTTTTGCTTTTTGTCGGGGAAGGAACGGATCAGATCCGGATTCATGCAAGGGGAGTGATACTGGCTACCGGACGCTTTTTCAGCAAAGGTCTGGCCGCGGAAAGAATGGGTATCCGGGAGACGGTTTTTAACCTCCCGGTCTATCAGCCGGAGAACCGGACATACTGGCATAATCCGAATTTTCTGGCACGATCCGGACATGCCATCAATACCGCCGGCCTGGAGATCGATGACTCCTTTCATCCTCTGGATCAAAGCGGACACCCGGCCTTTCCCTCTCTTTTTGCAGCCGGATCGATTCTGGCCCATCAGGACTGGATACGGATGAAATGCGGTGCAGGACTTTCCATTGCGACTGCTTATGCGGCTGTAGAAGCTTTTGTGAAACAGGTGCATGGCCATGATGTATAATATCACCTTATACCTGTCTCTTTGTATCTGCATCCTCGGGTTGATTTATCGAATCCTGCGATGGTTCAGCTTGTCTATAGGTCCGGATGTTGAGGGAGAATCCGCAGTCAGCCGGATGGGAACAGCCTGCAAAACCATGCTCCGGTTTTTTTTCAGCCGAAGGATTCTGATCTTTTTTAAAATATTTTTTGTGGATAGTCTGTTTCAGACGCGACTTTTTCAAACTAGCAAAGTTAGATGGCTGTTTCATGTCATTCTATTTTTTGCGTTTACCCTTCTGGTTTTCATGCATGCCATGGATGACCAGATTACACGGGTGCTGTTTTCCGATTATGAGTCCACCTTGAATCCATTCATGTTTCTGCGGAATCTCTTTGGAATACTGGTACTCGCAGGGGTTCTGTTTTTTGTATTTCGTCGAATCCGGCAGAAACCGTTTCAAAAAGCCACCAACCGTGCCGACCTTGCGGCGATTTTGATTCTGTCTTCCATTCTGCTTTCCGGGTTTCTTCTGGAAGCGGTTCAGATTTTTTCTTCTCCTATTTTTGATGAAATGGTTCTGGAATATATGGGAACCGATGATCCGGAAGAAGTGGCTCCGCTTCAATCCTACTGGGCAAAGGAGTATGGAGTGGTTTTTCCAAAAGCCGTGGATATCGGGCAACCTGAACGGATTTCAGCCGGGAAGATGATTCATGAAGAGAACTGCGCGGTCTGTCATTCCAGACCAACATCTGCGTTTGTATCCTATCCGCTGTCCATCCAGATGCAATCCTTTGCAAAGGAGCTCAATTCCATCCGGGCGGACATCTGGTTGCGGTATTTTCATTTTATCACCTGTTTTATCGGCCTTGCTTTTCTCCCGTTCAGTAAATTCTTTCACATGATTTCCATACCTCTCAATCTGATGATCCGGACTGGAAAATCCCGACCAGAAGAAGATGACCCGAACAAGGCCGTGAAACGATCCATTGGTATGGATGCATGCACCCATTGCGGGATTTGCAGCCTTCATTGCAGTGTCATGCCGATCTATCGTGTAATGGAAAATCCCAATGTTCTGCCGTCTGAAAAACTTTTTTCCATAAAGAAAATCGCTTCCGGAAAACAACCCGGCCAAAGCAGATGGGCAGCTATTTCAGATGGCAGCTTCGCCTGCACGGATTGCTTTAGGTGTACTCAGGTCTGTCCTTCCGGAATTCATCTTCATGATTTGTGGCAGGCTTCGAAAAAGGAACTGGAAAGGCGGGGCCATGCGAAACCGGATCAGTGGATACGGGAACAATCCGCCAGTCAGTGGGAGGCGCTTTTTAAAAAACATGATTTGCAGGACTTTCCCGATCCGGATGATCACCTTTTACGGAATATGGCGCCGGAAACTTTTTCAGCCTGCGTCCAGTGTACGGTCTGTGCAAACGTATGTCCGGTGGTTTCCCTGCCGGTTTCATTGTCCTCCCCGGAAATGACTCCGCAGCAGGTCATGAACCTTCTCCGGCTGGACATGAAGGATCTGGCCTTGGGCAGCCGTATGGTATGGGATTGCATGACTTGCTACATGTGTCAGGAACACTGTCCGCAGGGAATCAAGGTGGCGGATATTTTATATGAATTGCGAAGTATGGGGGCCGGCCGGTTGAAGAAAGTCCGGCTGATGGAATGCGTTTCATCGGAAAAGAAGGCAGGTTCGGGTTGCGCTTCTGAAGGGAATAAGGAATGAAATTTTTATTCTTTGCCGGTTGCAAGATCGAAAATTATCTGAAGCAATATGAAACCTCATCCCGGGCCGTACTCAACGAGCTGGGAGTTGAGCTGGTCGATATGGAATTGAATTGCTGCGGGTATCCCATCCGTCATCAGAATATGGTGGCTTCAATATTGTCCGCTGCACGGAATCTGGCATTGGCTTCAAAATATCATCTGGATATCCTGACTCCGTGCAAATGCTGTTTCGGGAACCTGAAATACGCCATATCCAGGCTCCGGGAAGATGCGGAATTAAGAAAAAAAATCAATCTGCTCCTGGAGAGAGAGGGGCTTTTCTGGGAAGAAGGAATCCAGGTCAAGCATCTCTTATCGGTTCTGTACCATGATGTGGGGCTGAAAAACATCAGATCAAGGGTGAAAAATCCATTTCAGGATATGAAAATCGCGCCGCACTATGGGTGTCACGCATTGCGGCCCAGCAGAGTGGTTCAATTTGATAATCCGCTGGCGCCCACCTTGTTTGAAGAATTGGTGGAGGCAACAGGTGCGGAAACTGTTTCATGGGATAGAAGGCTGGAGTGCTGCGGAAATCCATTGTGGGAGCGGAACAATTCCCTGTCGCTTTACATGATGCGGAAAAAACTTGAAAATGCACATGAGGCCGGAGCGGATTTTATATGTGTTGCATGCACGTATTGCCAGATCCAGTTTGATCAGGTTCGTGCAAGTCAATCAGAAGATAACCATTATGGGCCTCCTTCCATCCTGTATCCTCAATTGCTGGGCCTCAGCATGGGGCTGGAAGGAAATGTTCTCGGGATTGAAAAGAATGCCATTGACAGTCAACATCTGACTCGCTATTGCCAGTCGTATCATCAAGGCTTGAATGTGCAACGATCAAAAGGAGGAAAAAATGGCTGATTATATCGGTGCTGTTGATCTTGGAACCACAAGCAATCGTTTTATCATTTTTGATCAAAAAGGACAGATTGTCGGTCTCAGTCAGAAAGAGCATCGGCAGATATTCCCGAAACCCGGCTGGGTGGAGCATGATCCCATGGAGATCTGGCTGAACACGCAGGAAGTGATGAAAGATGCACTGGATAAGGCAAATGTTTCCGGAGATAAGATCGCGGCCATCGGCATTACCAATCAGCGTGAAACCACGGTGGTATGGGACCGGAATACGGGAAAACCCTATCATCATGCCATTGTGTGGCAGTGTACCCGGACAGATAAAATATGCAAGGATCTGGAAAGTCATGAAGGGCAGAACCGTTTCCGGGAAAAAACAGGGCTCCCCATTGCCACCTATTTTTCAGGGCCAAAGGTTCGCTGGATACTGGAGAATGTTCCCGAAGCCCGAAAAGGCGCGGAATCAGGGGATGCCCTGTTCGGAACCATTGAAACCTGGATTATCTGGTGGCTGACCGGCGGACCGGATGGTGGCGCCCATGTGACCGATGTGACCAATGCCAGCCGAACCATGATGATGGATCTGCACACATTGAAGTGGGATGAGGATATCCTCCGAACCCTTGGTGTTCCTGCCCGGATTCTTCCCCGGATTGTTCCGTCCATTGACTGGGATATCTGGGGATATACACAGGAAAAAGGCCCGCTCAAGGCCAGGATACCGGTTTGCGGCGCGCTCGGGGACCAGCAGGCAGCTCTGGTGGGGCAGACCTGTTTTTCCATGGGGGAGGCGAAAAATACTTATGGAACAGGCTGTTTTCTGTTATTGAACACCGGCACCACGCCGGTACATTCCCATCATGGACTTCTGACAACCGTGGGCTATCAGGTCCGGGGAGAAAAACCCGTGTATTGCCTGGAAGGCTCCATCGCCATTGCAGGAGCCCTGGTGCAGTGGCTTCGCGATAATCTGGGTCTGATCCGGGAAGCAAGGGATGTTGAAGCTCTGGCAAAAACCGTTGATGATGCAGGCGGGATGTATATTGTCCCGGCCTTTTCCGGATTGTTTGCACCATACTGGCGTTCCGATGCACGGGGAGTCATGGTAGGATTGACACGGTATGT
The DNA here is from genome assembly GCA_964437395.1 of uncultured Desulfocicer sp. Taxonomy (GTDB): domain Bacteria; phylum Desulfobacterota; class Desulfobacteria; order Desulfobacterales; family SURF-7; genus QZKS01. Next base: position 19,473 of record CAYTGW010000029.1, on the reverse strand, counting down.
GAACAAGGGGCATATCGCAAGAGCGGTTCTGGAAGCCAATGCCTATCAGACACGGGATATTGTCAATGCCATGAGTAAGGATTCCGGTGTGATGCTGAAGAATCTCAAGGTCGATGGCGGTATGGTAGCCAATGAACTGCTCATGCAGTTACAATCCGACATTTTAGATGTTCCGGTGATCCGGCCGAAGATCACGGAGACAACTGCACAAGGCGCGGCCTATGCTGCCGGCCTCGCGATTGGCTTCTGGCCCAGCCTGGATACGCTTCGTGAAAACTGGTCCATAGACAAAATCTGGGAACCGAAAATGGGATCAAAACAACGGGACCAGGGTTATCGAGGCTGGAAAAAGGCTGTTGAAAAAACATTTGGCTGGATCGAATAGTTTACTGTTGAGCCAATTTCAAAACTATTAAAAAGCGTCACACCGGCGAAAGTCAGTGCCCAGAAAAGAGCCAAAAATACTGGATAGCGCTACGCTTCACTGCGTGTCTTGTTTTCGCCGGAACTACAACAACAGACTTTTGAAATTGGCTCTGTTTATTCTGATTTGCTTTCATGTTGGCACTATGCATGGTCAGACAAAGGGCAGGCAAAGAGGCCTGCCTCTACGAATCATATCATCTTTATTACAAAATGGAATTATTTACTACTCCTTCCGATTAATCGATTGATCTCATTCACATAATCTAAATTATTCACTGGTTTTGATAAATGTTCAAGATTCGGATCTTTTTCTTTTATCTCTTTCATCGACTCTAAGAACGCTATATTCCCGGAGATAAACATTACCGGGATATCTTTATCCTTTTCCCTGATATGGTTATAAACATCTAAACCATTACTTTTTCCGGGAAGCATATAATCAAGGCTGACAATATCAAATTTGTTTCGATCAAAAATATCAATGGCCATTTGCCCATTGGCAGCGATGGACACAATATGGTTAAAGGGTTCCTGGGTTAATATCTGATACTGCACATCCGCTATTGCAGGTTCATCTTCAACCAGCAAGATCTTTTTTTTGTCATAGATTTGACTTTTCACTGCCTCTTTTTTCTCATCTGAAGACAAGTGATCTTTGATTATTTGCAAAGCAATCGTAATCCGGGTGCCTTTCCCGATTTCGCTTTCAAGGGAAATATCTCCCTTATGTTTATCCACAATATATTTTTTTACATTTGACATGCCAAACCCTGTTCCTTTAATGCCCGATTTGTAAGAGCCTGTTTTATCATGACTGCCTTTTAATGTAAAAGATGGTGTATAAATTGATGCCTGATGTTCTTTTGGAATACCACAACCATTATCCTCAATCTCACAATAAATTTTGTCATCTTGAGAATATGCTTTCAAAGTTAATGTGGGATTTTCGACTTTGCTCATGGCATGGATTGAATTCAGTACAAGATTTACCAATACATCCTGGATCATTCCCGGATCAGCTAATAGCTTGGGTATTCCTTGTTTGTAATTCCTGCTTACCTGAATGCCGTGCAACTCTTTTTCCAACATTTTTAAGGCTAATTCCATTTTATCTTCAATTTTAAAATAGGTTTGTTTGGGCTCCTGATCTTTGGAAAAAGAGATTAAGGTATTTGTTATGTCTCTTCGCCTTTCCGCGAATTCATTAATATGTTCCAATATTTTTTTGGTTTTTTTATCATCGCAATCCATAATGGCTAACTGTGCATTTCCCATTATTCCCATTAGCACATTATTAAAATCATGCGCCATCTTGCCTGCTACTTGTCCAATCAACGCGTGTTTGCTCTGTTCTGCAGCAAACTCCAATGCTTTTCTTTTTTCCTCGTCCGCCTGTTTACGGTTGGTGATATCCAGAGCGGTGAAGGTGACCCCTTTTGATAGATCGTCTAAGGCCAAGGGTGTGGAGCTGAGGAGTATGTTGACAATATGCCCATCCTTATGCTTCCAACGTGTTTCCACTGTTCCGGTTCCGTAATTGCGGACTTGTTCGTACTTCTCGCGCCCGACATACTCATACTCCTCGTCGCTCGGGTATAGCATCCTGGAGTTCCGGCCGATCAGTTCCTCTTCGGAGTAACCCGTTATTTTACACAACCGAGAGTTGACCTTTGTAAATATACGGTCGATGACCACTCCGATACCGATTGGGGCTGCCCGGAACACGCTCAACAGCTCCCCCTCACTTTCCCGCAACGCCTTCTCTGCCTGTTTCCTTTGGGAAATATCCTGTACGTGAGAGATAGAGCATAAAGGATCTCCTTTTTCATCACATACACCATCATTCGCATTTTCAAAAGCAAGGCGGAACCGTTCTTCGCTCTCCCGCAGGGCTTCTTCAGTTTGTTTGCGTTTCGTGACTTCTTGCTCTAGTTCCTTAACCCTTTTTTCCAATTCCTCATAGGTTGGTTTGCTGGTCATAATAAACTCCTCTAAAAGTCATAAAGATGAGGATTAAATCATTTAATCTGAATGACTATTTTTTATAGTGATTCTGCGGCCGGATGAGAAGCATTCCCCCGGTCAGCATTTTCACTTTTTAAAATGAGCGGTTGTGCATTTTGGTTATCCGGCCACCTGGTCCCGCAGTTTCCGTCTGAGCACCTTGCCGGTCGCAGATACCGGAATCAGTTGTATCAGTTTCACTTCCCGCAATTTTTTGTAGGCCGCTACCTGCTTATTAGTGAATTCAATCAGCTCGTCCGGTGTTGCCTGCAAACCGGCCTTCAATTGAATAAACGCCACCGGCAGTTCACCGGCATTTACATCCGGCTTTCCCACTACCGCGCACAGCTCCACTGCCGGATGGGTATAGAGCACCTCTTCGAGTTCGCGGTGACAGCAGAGGACTTAAGGGGGTAAAGACAGCACCGATTCTCATGGCACCATAGTAGGCAATGGCAAACTGGGTGCAGTTGGGCAGATGAATGGCTACACGGTCCCCTTTTTGAATCCCCAGTTTGATCAAGGCATGGGCAAACCGGTCGGTAAGGGTTTTCAATTCACTGTAAGTCAATGCCATTCCGCCGAAATGAATGGCCAGCCGGTTGGGAACGCACCCTGCAGTCTGTTCCAGGAAATGGTAGATCGGTCTGTCCGGATAATTCAAATTTTTGGGCCACTGTTCCGGCCAGCATGCAAAATTTTTCGCCATCCTAACCCTTCTCTCATTTTTTAACTTTTTTTCAGGAATTTTTCAGGTATGAATATATGTCTACCCCTTATCATTGATCCCTTTGTCAATACAATAAAATTTGACTAAATCGCTTCGGGAAAAACCGATAATATTATATAAGTATTAGCATACACAAGATAATATTGGCACTTGCCCATACGCTGTATCCACAAATTTATTGACACATCAGCGGTCTTGGCATATATTTGTTTTCAAAAAAAATTTTTATTTCCCACATGCGGTTTTCAATAGCATGGCAACATCTAATCCCGTTCAGATTCACCAGATCAATATAAACCTCTTAAAATGACAAGGAGATAACAAGCAGTGGACTGGTTACATAAATTCAGACAGCAATACGTCATTACCACCGAGTTGGGACCGGTCAAGGGTGCTTTGTTTGAAGAAGCCCTTGACAAGGCCGGGGCATACCTTGAGTTGGACGGCATCAATATCCATGATTGTCCCATGGGAAATCTGCGAATCAATTCCATTGCCATGGCCAGTCTGATTCAATCCAGATTGAATATCTCAGCGATTCCCCATTATACCTGCCGCGACCGCAGTCTGCTGGGTACCCAGGCTGATTTGCTGGGAGCGCATGCCTTGGGCATTCGGGCGCTTCTGGTAACCACAGGGGATCCTCCCAAGCACGGCCCATATTCGTCCAAACCGGTTTATGATTACAACACCTTTGATCTGATACGGCTGATCAAAAAAATGAATAAAGGTTTGGACGCCAATGATAAGGAATTCGGCGGCAATACGGACTTCACCGTTGCCTGCACTGCCATGCCCACGGCCCGCGATCTTGACCGCGAATTGGAACGAATGCAGAAAAAAATCGACGCCGGCGCTGATTTTTTTCAGACCCAGGTTGTCTATGATGTGGAAAAGGCGCTCTGTTTTGCCGAGGCCGCCCGCAAACTCGGCAAGCCGATTCTGATGGGCGTTATGCCCTTGAAAAGCGTTAAAATGGCGCGCTACATGCAGGAAAAGGTCGAAGGCATCGATGTGCCGAATGAAATCATTGAGAGCATGGAAAAGCACGGTCAAACCGGTGTGGATATTACGTGCAGGATCATCCGTGAAATCCGTCCGTATGTGGAAGGCATTCACATCATGGCTCTGGGAGATGTAAAAGGAACCAATCAGATCATCGAATTCACGCGTGCTCTGCCGTGAGGATAACGGATGGGAAAACCGCCAATAATAACAAAAAACAACCAAAGCCTAAATTTTACCGTATACAATGTCGTTGACACATAAACGGATTTTATATATACTCTTTTTCAAAAAAAGCACGATCCTATCCTCGAATTTTTATCATCTTCAAACAATAAGCGGTTTTCTTTCCCAAAATATTTAAGGATGTTAAAGGAGGTCAATATGTTGATATCCAAAAAAATATTTTGTTTATCCATTCTGATTGCCCTGATGTTGTCATTGTACGTCGGAAATGTTTTCTGCGCGGAAAAAACAATCTATGTCATTGAAAGCTATCATGCCGAATATCCCTGGGACGCCAGTTACAAAAATGGTTTGGAAGAAGCTTTGGGAGGGAAATACAAGCTGGTCTATTTCCAGATGGACACCAAGCGGTTGCCGAAAGATCAGCATCAGAAAATGGCGGATCTGGCTTGGGAAAAATATCTTTCGGAAAAACCCGCTCTGGTCATTATCGGTGATGACGCCGGGTTGAAAATGCTGGGTCCAAAATTCGCAGAAACAAGCACACCGGTTGTTTATCTTGGAATCAACAATAACCCGAGAAATTATTTTACTGTGCTGCCGTCCAATATAACCGGGGTACTTGAAAGGCCTTTATTAAAACGATCCATTGCCAACATTCAAAAAATTCTACCAAATACAAAGAGTGTCCTGGTCCTTTTTGATTCAGACATTACCTCTCAAATTACAAAAAAGGAGGTTTTTACTGATCAAGACAGTCTGGATATAAAAGACATCAAGATAGAAATTAAATTAATCGGCGATTTACAAACCTGGCAAAATACAATCCTTTCTTCAAAAGGAAAATATGACGCCTGCGTGATTGGTTTATATCAATCCGTAAAAGATGCAGATGGCAAACCGGTTAATTCGGAGGAACTCATCGCCTGGACGTCAAAGAATACCCCTATCCCTCCATTTGCCTTTTGGGATTTTGCAATCGGTGGGAATAGAACCATTGGCGGTTTGGTTCTGCATGGAAAGGAAATGGGCGTTTTGGCAAGCGGTATTGTGTTAAAAATTCTTGAAGAAGGAAAAACCCCAAAAGAGCTATTCCCAATCATGAATGATCAGGGAATTTTGTTGTTCAGCAAATCACAACTGACAAAATGGGGCATAAAATTACCAGAGAATATGGCTTCAACTGCCGGCTTTGTGGAGTAATCAATATTAAAAAAAATAGCACTCTGGATCAGATTCTGAAAGATCATGGATTTTTGGCGTATCTGCATACAGAAACAAGAAGACAGATGGGAGCGTATGCTATGAAAACAAGAAGAATCGGAATTGCCATTAAAATCGTTTTGGCTGCGGGAACGGCTATTCTGCTTCTGCTTTCGATCAACGGGGTGATTTTTCTCAATATGGAATCAAATCTTGTGTCGAGCATCCTGGAAGAATATGTGAAAAAAGTAAACGGGGAAATCGAGGAGCAGGGGAAAAGCCAAACCAGAACACTTCAGGAGAATGTATCCATCCATGCAAAAGTACTGGGAAATGCTGCCGCCACTTTTTTATATAACCTGGACAAGGCCTCCATGGAACGTATGCTGGATGCCTATATCCGGCTGCCGGAGTTGAAAGCGGTCAAAGTGGTTGATGAGGAAGGAGAAACATTCTTTTCCATCTGGAAAAATCCGGATGTTCAGGTGGGTAAGGACATTCCCGATAGTGTTGTCCTGGATAAAAAACTGTCCGGCAAGGCAGATGCATTTGTCAAAGAGGAAAGAGTCGGCGAATTGTACATCTATTTTACGGATGAGATCATAAAGGCCCGGATGGATCAAGGCAAACAGAAAGCCAAGTCGGATCTTGCATCTTTTCATTTCAGGATTGATGATGAATTCAATCGCTCCATATGGATCCAGGCAGGCGTGATATTCGGTGTTGTGCTGATTCTTGCGGTGGTGATTGTTTTTACAATGAAAACAATTGCGATTAAACCGATTCAGCTTGTTGCAGAAGGGGCAAGACGGTTTGCGCTGGGAGATATAACCCTGGAAGGAATGGATTTGAATGAGATCGAAAAGATCAATAAGCGAGGCGATGAACTGGGAGATACGGTAAGGGCGTTTTCTTCACTCATAAAATATATGCAGGAAAAGGTAAAGGCCGCCGGTGAGATCGCCAAGGGAAATCTTGGCATTGATGTGGATATGAAATCAAAAGAAGATCAGCTTGGAGGAGCACTAGTACAGATGCTGGAAAGCCTGAACCAGGTCGTGGGAGATCTGTATTCAGCGGCGGAGAAGGTGGATAGCGGATCCAGACAGGTTTCGGATTCCAGTCAGTCTCTTTCTCAGGGGGCTACGGAACAGGCGGCTTCTCTGGAACAGATAACCAGCTCCATGGCGGAAATCAACAAACAGACAAAAACCAATGCGGAGAATGCAACCCAGGCCAACAATCTGTCTGCATCTGCCCAGGCTGCCAGCAAAAGCGGTGTGGAAAAAATGGAAACCATGATGGCGGCTATTGGAAGTATCAGTAGTTCCAGCAAAGAGATTGAAAAGATCATTAAAGTGATCGATGACATTGCTTTTCAGACCAATCTACTGGCCTTGAATGCAGCGGTTGAGGCTGCCCGTGCGGGTAAACATGGAAAAGGTTTTGCGGTTGTTGCCCAGGAGGTTCGGACTCTTGCTGCGCGGAGTGCAAAAGCAGCCCATGAAACAGCTGTCATGATCGAAGGGTCTGTCCGGAAGGTTGAGGAAGGCAGCCGGATCGCAAAAGAGACATCACAGGCATTGAACGAGATTTCGGAAAGCATCACAAAAGCAACCGATCTAGTCGGCGAGATCGCTGCTGCATCCAATGAGCAGGCGCAAGGCATATCCCAGATCAATCAGGGATTGGCACAGATTGACGGCGTCACCCAGCAAAATACGGCCAATGCTGAGGAAACATCTTCTGCTGCTGAAGAACTGACGGCTCTGTCTGCGGAAGTTCGATCTCTGCTTTCCAGATTTCAGTTAAAAGGAAGGGATTTACACAGAGATCTTCCAGGTTTAAAAAAACCTTCTTTATCCGCTCCGGTCCGGGAAAAGGAGAAAAAAATAATACCGTTGCCCAAACCAGTTGAAATTCCCTGGGGGCAGCAGCCTGAATCCACCGGACATGGCAAGGTGAAGCAGATCGAGCCTTCAAAGGTAATTGCACTGGATGATCATGAATTCGGGAAATATTAAAAAACTAACAAGGGGAGTAAAATGAACGCTACTTGATGTGCAGCAAAAATGTCGGTGAAAATACTATTAAAAAAATCTCGGCGGCATTATCAGAAATCGTACATATGTCAGAATAATTATTTTTCATCTGTCTCAACAGATGTTGCATCGACGCTTTTTTATAGTAACAGGCCTTGCTCACATGAGCAGGGCTTTTTTTGTCAATTATTCTCATGATCGAATGTTTTTAAAATTGAATCCAATCCGGTTTGAAAACAATTGACATCCATCAAATTTTATGAACATAAATTTATAATTATCTGTTAATATATATAATATAATTTACCTGTTGTTCAGTTGCAAATTGTACGACATCATGGAAAATAGAAAGATTAAAAAGAGACAAAATGCCGGAATTCAAAAACCCCGGATCATCAGAAGCTTCTATGAGACGATTCTAGAACAAGGGTTTGAGGGTGCATCCATTGCAAAGGTATCAAAGCGACTGGATATTCAGTCAACGCTGATCATCCATTATTTCGGCAACAAGGAGAATATGACGCTGGCTCTGGTGGATTATGTGGTTGAAGAGTATTCGAAAATTTTTAAAAAGATTCGAACCCAAAGAAAGGAGAGTGATCCGGAAGAGAGGATGCTGTCTTTTTTTAAAACCATCTGGAGCAAACCGTATTATGAGGCGATCCATATTGCAGCATCTTTATCGGTGATCAGCGTCAGCTTCCGAAACCATCGGGTCCAGGAAAAGATTGAGTGGCTTTATCAACAGTTTAAAACACTGCTGATTCAGGAACTGGAAGCGTTTTTTGATCGAAAAGGGATGGAGACACAAGATGTTGAACGCACGGCAAATGTTCTGATTTCAATGGTGGAAGGTTCACGGCATTTCCGGCATTTTTTTATAAAGACCAAAGATATCAACCAATACAACCGGGATATGATGATGGCAGCCATCTGCATCGTTCATAACCAATCATGGCAGGAGGAATAATTTTAATGATTACCAGACAGGATATAATTGCACTGGCCGGCAAATACGGGTTTGAAGATATCGGGTTTACTACTGCCGAGCCGTTTTCGTCCCATAAAACTTTTCTGGAAACCCGGCAGAAAGAATACGGGTGGGCGGAAACCATTGGCCTTGCCTTGATGGATGGAACCGATCCAAAAACCATTCTACCGGAAGCAAAAACGATTGTTGTTCTGATGGAGGTTTATTTCCGGCAATCCTATCCCCGGTACATGGAAGGCCATTTTGGTCGATGTTATCTGGATGATGACCGGGTAACCAAGGATGGTCTGGCCAGAAGAATAAAGGGTTTCAGAAGCGAATTAAGGGAGCACGGCATAGAGTCAAAGGTTCCCTTCAACCTTCCCCATCGTGTTGCGGCAGCCAGGGCCGGGATGGGAACATTTGGGAAAAACTGTCTGTTTTATTCCAGTAGGGTTGCACGGAAAAGTTCATGGGTTCTACCTATCGCAGTTGTGATCGACCATGAGATTGAGCCGGGTGAACCGACGGTTGAAATGGGATGTCCGGACTGGTGCAGAAACGCCTGTATCGCTGCTTGTCCGACCCGGGCATTAAAAGGAAATGGAAAAATTGACCCGCAACTTTGCATCTCCTATCTTTCCTATTTTGGTCAGGGATTGACGCCGGAACATCTGCGGGAACCCATGGGGCTTTATATATATGGATGTGACCGGTGTCAGAATGTCTGCCCGCGAAACGCAGCATGGCTGGCAAAGGATCTTTCACCAAATCAGAAAGTAGTCGTCAAAGAAAAGGATTTTCAGCTTTCCGCTTTGCTACACATGGATGAGGTTTATTTTGAACAAAAGATCTGGCCCCATATGTTTTATATGTCTTCTCAGGATATCTGGCGATGGAAGATGAACGTCGCACGGGTCATGGGAAACACCAATGATCGCGGTTTTGCCAAGGACCTTATCAAAGCTTTTGAGGAGAATCAGGACGACCGGGTAAGGAGCATGATTGTCTGGGCACTGGGAAAGCTGGGAGGGGAAAAAGCCAGACAGGCACTGGAGCAATTTCTGGTAAAAAGTGAGGGGATTGTACTTGAGGAAGTCCGCAGGGCGCTATCATGATTCCAGAAGATGATTTTTAAAAAAAACAATAGGCTGGCCGGAAACGAAAAACGGTTTAGCAGGACAAGGAAGAAGAGAGATGAAGTCAATACATCCGACAGAGCAGCAAATAAGGGAATTTCTGGCAAAAAAGGAAAGTGGTCCGATCGTCATGATCAATCTGCTGAAGTTTAAAAAAGAAATCGATTCTGAAGGCAATACAAGCGAGGATCGATATGACCGGTACATGATCCATGTTGCGCCGATACTGAAAAATCTGGGCGGGCGCCTACTATGGATGGGATCGGTCGATCAGGTGTTTATCGGGTCGGAAGAAGAAGACAAGTGGGATCGGGTGCTGCTGGTTGAATATCCTTCACGAACCAGTTTTTTCCAGATGATTTCAGACCCGGCCTATCTGGAGATTCATAAAGATCGGGAAATCGCACTGGAAAGGTCTGCACTGCTTCCCAGTAAAACGAATATGAGTATGATTTCATGAAGGAGGC
>CAYTGW010000029.1:5807-9291 GCA_964437395.1 uncultured Desulfocicer sp. | reverse complement strand
AGGCTCTATCCAGAAAAAGGGCCAGCCATTAAAGTGCTTGTCAACCCCAAATGAGCCAAGAGCAGACTTGACCCTTTACCAGGAGGAGCTAACCGTCCCCCCCCTTTATCTTAATCAGACAATCCAGACGATAGATAGGGCCAACTGGAACACTTGCAAACCTTGACTATAAAGGGGGAGACCCACTACGGATCCGGATAGCGCGTAAAGATTATGTATGATGTAAAATCTTTTGTTAAATGGTTAGAATGAGTTCGCCATAATTAGTATATGGGCGTTATTATTTTTCTAAGTAATTGGCAATGTCTGTAAATTGGTATGTTTTGGCATAATCGAATGCCGTGTACCCTTCTTTATTCCTGATACTTTTATCCGCTCCTGCATCCACAAGTGCTTTTACAATTTTCCACTTCCCATAATAGGCACCGTATATGAGCGCAGTGAAACCTTGATCGTTTTGTAAATCCAGATTTGCCCCACTTTTTATAAGGTATTCGACTATGAGTGGATGATCATAATAGGCACCGTACAAAAGCGCGGTGTAACCATAGAGATCTGTCGCGTCTATTTTTGCCCCATTCTCTGCAAGGTATTTTAGTACATGAAAGTGGCCATGATACGCTGCAAGGATTAATGGTGTGCGCCATTCTTCAACATCTGAATGTTTATTAATATCCTCACCATCCTGTAAGAGTTGTTTAACAGCTATCATATCGTTACTGATCACTGCACCATGCAAGGTACAGCCTGCCTGAAGAATAAAAAAAGCTAAGAAAATTAAAGTTTTTGCGCGTAGCATACCAAGATATCGCATAGATTTATCCTTTTGAAAAAAAAATTTAGGCTAAGATTATTTTTTCCTGATTTTCCAAGTATCGATAGCCAGCTTATTTCCCTGGATGACCGAATTGAGACGAATTCAGTATTTATTGTCTTTAGGTTTTTCCAATATCAAAATAATCCCTGCGCGTTTATTTTTTTTTAGTATGTCATTAACTCAATTACACAACCAAGAGTTGGTTTTGTTTTAGTACCCCCATGGATGGCGGCAACCTCTGCGTATATTCCATCATAGTTGTTGTTATGAATCCATTCAACAATATCAGATGCCAGATCTGATTTAAGATGACCGATACAGCTACTTGTATTTACATTTAACATGGATCCCTCACCGAAAACTAGTATTGCATTTGAATCATTCGGATCGTTTTGATTCCAGGCAAGTTGCAGTCGTTGACCTTTTTTAAGTTTTGAAATAGCTTTTTGCCTACTTGACCCATCAGTATTGTCATAAGTGACTCCTACAACTTTTGTTTTAAATTTTCTTATATATTTTTTTTCTTTTCGCCAGGAATTGTGCGCACTTTTTGATAGGTGTTTTTAGTTAAAGATTTGGTGGATTTTTTTTCAATAGTCGAATTTTTGGACGAGCTCTTCTCGCTTCGCAAGTTCATAATATAGAGAAAAATAATAAATCCGATGCAGACATAAACTATTACTGATGCCATAATTCACCTAATATATGAAAATATAAAATGATAAAGTCGTCACTTTTATATATTCAATGCCGGAGTTCCGGGGACATCCGATAATTATCATTAATTCTGATTTACTGATCCACGTTGAAAAAGAGAAGACTCGGAAATACGGGAGCCATAAGCTGGAAATGCCTGTCATCGGACCAGATCCTTGCTTTATGCATTAAAGAAAGTGAGGTCAAAACAGCATCCTGAAAAGGGACTGTAAGACCGTTTTTCCGCAGCCGGAATAACACATCCCCAAGAAATTCCCAGAGATCATTCCCGATTTCAAGAAAAGGGAATTCACTGAGGGCTTCGATAATTTTTTTAAAATCCTTTTTGCTTCGTGCACCATGCAATAGTTCTGCTTTAACAATACCGCAAATCACTATATCTTCGTTGATAAAAATATCCGTAAACTTTTCTGATGGGTTCTTCCAGAAATTAATGATGATATTTGTGTCGACAAGAATCATAGGATGCTTTTTTTTCTCAGATCAGCCACAGCTTTTTCGTCAATATCAATTTTTCCTGAAGCGGAAAGAAATTTATTCATGGTTTTTGGTTTCCCGATTTTATTTTCAGGCAGTTCCAGAAGAATGATCTCGACATTTTTCCCTATAAACTTTTGAAGCTCCGGTATATGAATGGTATCTGAGCTTATTCTCTTTTTTATTTTGATTGCTTCCATGTCATATACTCCATGTTATCAGGCGTAGAATAAAACTCATGTTACCAGAATGTATTGTGTATAAAAAGAAATTTTACTTGTAACCGTCTTGCATTCTAAAGAGGATCGGACTTCCATCCGACACGACGGCCTTGAATAGAAATAAAGGGATAACCCATTGCTTTTTTTTAAATGAACATAGGTGAAAGTCATTTGTGTGTCAATATTATTGTTTGTTCACAGATTCAAACAAAGGGTTGCCTTATTTGAAAATTCTGTTATAAAAAGGCAGATCAAGCAGTTATATGATCATGTACCCTCTTGTATAAGTCTTTTAGATTTCAAAAAATTTATTATTTTATACCATCATTTATATTGCAGAACCTTTTTTGGATTTCTACAGAGTGGCAGTTTGTTATTTTTTGCTCGGCAGAACAGATGTGTTTTTCAGATCGTGGTAATAGAGAAAATATCATTTCGCAAAAAAGGGTGCGGCCATGAAAAAATACTGGATCGGGGCCATACTGATCGGTTTTGGTATCTTGATCGCCTTTCCATTGTTCAGTTTAACTTATTATACAATGGTCCGGACTTCCACTCCGCAATTCTGTGCTTCCTGCCATGAAATCGAATATGCCTTCAACACCTGGAAAACATCCTCTCATGTGAACAATGCACAGGGATTTGTCGCAGACTGTATGGACTGTCACCTTCCGGCACCACATGATACATTCAATTTTTTTTTCACAAAAACCGCACATGGAATCAAAGATGTTTTTTACCATTTTACCAAGGATATGAGTCAATACGACAATGAGACGCAGAGGCAGAAGGCCTATGCCTCTTTTACCAATGATCAGTGCCAGAAATGTCATCGCAATATTCTTTACATCCCGAACAATCGTGGAGCCATGCTTGCGCATCGAACCGTATTGTATGCAAGGCAGGGATATGAAAAAAAGTGTGTTGACTGTCACCAGAATCTGGTTCACCGGGAAAGACCTGTTTATGATTACAAACAGTACAAAACAATATATAAAGGGTCGGGTATATAAGCTGAAAGGAGGCGGGAGATGAAACGAACAGGGGGTATGTTATTTTTTGCCGGTCTTTTTCTGATGGATAGTTTCTGGTCTTCGAATGCATTAGCTCAGAATCTGAACCACGCAAAGCTGAAAGAGTTTCGAATCGAAAGAAGCATGCCCAAGGAAGCAGTTGCATGTATTGAATGTCACAAGAAGTTGAATCCCGGACTTTTCGCTGATTGGGCGCAAAGCCGCCATGCCAGTGCCAA
>CAYTGW010000029.1:0-5797 GCA_964437395.1 uncultured Desulfocicer sp. | reverse complement strand
AGTGCCAATATCTCCTGCTATGATTGTCACAAAGCAGAGGAGTCGGATGCAGATGTCAGTCAGGAGCACCACAAACAGTACAGCCGTTCGGATCAGCCATATGGTACCCAGGAGTTCAAGGTGCCGATCACCGCTGTTGTTACCCCGAAAGACTGTTCCCGGTGCCATCCGGACGAAGCCAAACAATACAGTCTGAGCAAGCATGCCAATACCATGGAGATCATCTGGAAGATCGATTTGTGGCTAACCAATGGAATGAATAGTGATTTTGAGCGGACTTCCGGATGCTATCACTGCCACGGAACGATTCTGAAACAAAAGGACGGTAAGCTTGATCCGGAAACCTGGCCGAACGTGGGTGTAGGCCGGATCAATATGGATGGCAGCAAAGGGAGCTGTACAAGCTGCCATACGCGTCATCTGTTTTCGGTTATGGAAGCCCGCAAGCCGGAAGCCTGCGGTCAATGCCATCTGGGGCCGGATCATCCGCAGATCGAAATTTTCATGGAATCCAAACATGGGGATATCTATACCGCCCATGGGGATGATTATAACTGGAACGCTTCCCCCGGAACATGGACGCCCGGAGTGGATTTCAGGGGGCCGACATGCGCTTCCTGCCACATGTCCGGGGCCGGAACAACTCTGGCCTCACATGATGTGACCGAACGTCTTTCCTGGGAGCTTCAGGCGCCCTTGACGATTCGTCCTTCCGATTTCAAAGCCATGCCGGCAAAAACCGACTGGCAGATTGAGCGGGATAAGATGAAAGAGGTCTGTATTCAATGTCATGGCAAGACCTGGGTGGATGACCATTATGTTAAACTGGACAAAGTGGTTGAGGAGTACAATGAGGTTTACTTCAAGCCTGCGAAAGCGATGCTGGATGATCTGTATGCAAAAGGCTTGCTGGATAAAAACCGTTTTTTTGATGAGCGGCTTGAGGTGGAGTATTACGAGCTATGGCACCACGAGGGCAGAAGGGCAAGGATGGGGTCGGCTATGATGGCGCCGGATTATTCCTGGTGGCATGGTTTTTATGAATGCAAAAAACGGTACAATAACTTTATGGAAGAGTCTATGCATATGATCAAGCACAATCAGAAGGCCTATGTGGCAACGGATTTCCCCAATGCAACCGGTACGACAAAACCACCAGAAGAGATATTTCCAAAAGGGAAATAAAGTACATTCGAGCCAATTTCAAAAGTCTGTTGTTGTAGTTCCGGCGAAAACTATACACGCAGTGAAGCGTAGCGCTATCCAGTATTTTCGGCTCTTTTCTGAGTACTGACTTTCGCCGGTGTGACGCTTTATAATAGTTTTGAAATTGGCTCATTCGATATATTGATAAGAAACGCTGCCCGGATGGATTCAGGGCAGCGTTTCTTTCAATCAAACCCATATCATGAAAAATATAATTTTATAGAGATGGCTCATATTTCCCGGAAGGATCGATGATATTTTTCGATCAGGTCAAGATAAGCCTGTATTCCGAAAGCCATCATTTCCCGATGGCGGTCGGTAACCTCTTTTATGAAAATGGCCGGAGAGCCGGCAAAGATTTTTCCGGATGGGATTGTCTGATTTTTTCGAACCAGGGATTGTTCTGCAAGGATTGCGCCTTCTTCAATCACAGCCCATTCACAGATCATGGATTTCATTCCGATCAACACATGGTCATGTATCATGGCATCGTGAATCATGGCCATGTGTCCGATAATCACACCGCTTCCAATGATTGTGCGGACCGCTGTGTGGATCACCACATTTTCTTCCACCAGGGACTGGTTGCCGATTTTGATAGAACCGAAATCCCCGCGAATCACTGCACCGAATCCAATATAACACTGCTCACCGATCTCCACATCGCCGATAATTTCGGCAGAGGGTGCGACCCATGTCCCTTTTCCGATACGCGGTTGCTTGTTGTTGATTTCATAAAGCGGCATTTTTGTTTTCCCGTCTGATCTGTTTCGTCCAGAGCCAATTGTATTGAAGTGTACCCAGAATTAAATGTAACAATTTATCCTGTCAACTGATTTTCATGTTCCATATGGATATATCCGGAAAAAGTCGGAACAAAATTTTTTTGTTGTAAATGATATTATAAAATGATAACATACCGGCATATCTTATGTCAGATAAAATCTTCATTTCATGAACATATCTTAATTTATTTCTATCCAACAGAAATGGTCTGAGAACCACAAGGCTGGAAAGTTGTTTTCATTCCACGTTGTAATCCGGAGGGGGTCATATTGGAAAATAAATCAATTTTTAAAAACTGGGGGACATTTAAGAAAGGCGTAGATGCCCAGAGCATCCAACTTTCTTTTGCCAATCATCTTGAGTATTCGTTGTCCAAGGATAAATATACGGCAACATTGCGGGATCTATATCAGGCCATTGCACTGACAGTTCGGGACCGAATGATTGAGCGGTGGATCAAAACCCAGCAGATGTACCATGAACATGATGTGAAACGGATTTATTATCTTTCTGCTGAATATCTGATGGGACGGGTATTGATCAATAATCTGATCAATTCGGGTATGTATGGTGAAAGCTGGAAAGCCATGGCTGAACTTGGCATTGACATGACCCAGCTTTCGGAAATGGAACCGGACATGGGTTTGGGAAATGGCGGACTGGGAAGGCTTGCCGCCTGTTTTCTGGATTCTCTTGCCACGATGGAACTGCCCAGTCATGGATACGGCATCCGCTACGAATTTGGTATTTTTGATCAGATTATTCGGGACCTGGGCCAGACGGAACTTCCTGAAAACTGGCTCAAGTATAACAATCCATGGGAAATTCCTAGGCCGGAGTATAGTTTTACAGTCCATTTCTACGGCTGGGTAAAGCAGACTCATATGCTGGATGGACGACTCAAGTCTGAGTGGACAGATACCAGCAACGTGATTGGTGTTGCCTATGACATTCCGATTGCCGGCTACCATAACCAGACAGTCAATACACTCAGACTCTGGTCCGCAAGAGCCTCCAACGAGTTTGAACTGAAGTATTTCCAGCATGGCGACTATCTGCGGGCTGTGGAGGAAAAAAATATTTCCGAAAACATTTCAAAAGTTTTGTACCCCAATGATGAGATTTATGAAGGACGCGAACTTCGGCTCAAGCAGCAGTTCTTTTTTGTGTCCTGCTCAATTCAGGATATTATTCGCCGGTATTTTGCCGAGCATGACACCTTTGATGCATTTTCCGATAAGGTCGCCATCCAGATGAATGATACCCATCCATCCCTTGCCGTGGTTGAGTTGATGAGGCTCCTTCTGGATATTTATGACTTGAACTGGGAAAGGGCGTGGGAGATTACCACAAAAAGTTGTGCCTATACCAATCATACCCTTCTTGCCGAAGCAATGGAGAAATGGCCGATTTCTCTTTTCGGCAAATTGCTTCCCCGTCACTTACAGATCATTTTTGAAATCAACCGGCGTTTTTTACGCGATGTCGCAACGATCTATATCGGTGACAAGGAACGTATCCGCCGTATGTCGATTGTTGAAGAGGAAGGTGAAAAAAAGATACGTATGGCCCATCTGGCAATTGTTGGTTCCCATTCAGTCAATGGAGTGGCGGCGCTGCATACACGGCTTTTGAAGGAGCGGGAACTTCGGGATTTTGATCAGATGTATCCGGGGAAAATTACAAATAAAACAAACGGAGTAACCCCGAGGCGCTGGCTTCTGTCCATTAATCCCGGACTATCCGACCTGATCAGCAAACATATTGGAAGCGAGTGGGTAAAGAATCTGGATTTGTTACGCCAGTTGGAACCGTTGGCCAGGGATGTTGCCTTTCAGAAGGTTTTTCAGGAAGTGAAGCGGAACAATAAAGTCAAATTGGCTGATTTGACCCTGAATTTAACGGGGATCAAGGTTGATCCTTTATCGATTTTTGATTTTCAGGTCAAGCGGATTCATGAGTATAAACGGCAGTTGATGAACATTCTCCATGTGATTTATTGCTGGCTGAAGCTGAAGACCGTGTCTGATTTTGACCCGGCCCCCCGGACTTTTTTCTTTGGAGGTAAAGCAGCGCCGGGATATCTGACGGCCAAGAGGATAATCAAACTCATCTGTCATGTCGCTGAAATGGTCAATCGTGATCCTTTTACCAGCCAGAAACTCAAGGTTGTATTTCTGCCCAATTACCGGGTATCCCTTGCTGAAAAAATTTTCCCAGCAGCCGATGTCTCCGAACAGATTTCGACCGCTGGTTTTGAGGCTTCCGGAACTTCCAATATGAAGTTTGCCTTGAACGGCGCGCTGACCATCGGCACCCTGGATGGTGCGAACATTGAAATCATGGAGGAAGTTGGAGCTGAAAACATCTTTATCTTCGGGTTGAACACGGAAGAGGTCGATGCGGTTCGCAGCCAATATGATCCATATTCCTATTATCAGCGTGACCCGATTCTCAAAGAGACGATCGATCTGATCCAGAGCGGATTTTTCAATCCTGAGGAACGGGAACTTTTCCATCCATTGGTGGAGCAGTTGATTCATCAGGATCATTATCTGATCCTGGCGGATTTTGAATCCTACCATCAAGGACAGATGAAGATCAGTCAGCTTTATAGTGATCCTGGAAATTGGACACATAAGACCATTTCAAACATGATTCGTATGGGAAAGTTCTGCTCAGATCGAACCATCTCGGAGTACAATCGGGATATCTGGCACGCCAAACCTCTGACCATCCTTCCAACCCAGATCGCAGAGGAAAAGATGATCGGGTAAGGGGTATGGGAGTCTTTTATTGCAGCCTATCATAGAAACGGCCTTCCGTTTTCTATCCTGTTATCTTTAGGGATATACGCTTTTACTGTTTTTTGGTGTTATCTGCTTCGATAGCTGTCTGAGAAGAGTTCAAGCACGATTCAGTTAAAAATCATTTCAAAAGGAGGCGACACAATGAAAGTACATTTTTTTGCATGGTTTCAGAAAAGATGTTTTTGTATCATAATGATAGCTGTACTCCTTGGTTTATTATCAGTGCATGGTGCAAATGCAGAGATCGCAAAAATCGGATTAAACTACCCGAAAACCGGGCCTTACTCGGTTGAGGGCCTGGATCAATTTCGCGCTGCGGAGCTGGCTACCGAGGAGATCAATGCGGCCGGGGGAATTCTCGGACAAAAAATTGAAATCGTATGGCGCGATTCCCAATCCAAACCAGATGTGACAACGGTAAATGTAACCGAACTGATCGACAAGGAAGGCGTCAAAATGGTTTTCGGCGGGTCTGCCAGCAGCGTTGCCATAGCCGCCGGCAAGGTTTGTAAGGAAAAAGGCCGGATTTTTTTCGGGACGCTTACCTATTCCACGGAAACCACCGGCGAAGAGGGCCATCGGTATATCTTTAGGGAGTGCTACGATGCCTGGATGGGCGCTAAGGTGCTTTCTTCCTATATGAAGGAGAAGTTTGCAGGTAAAAAATATTTGTATATAACGGCGGATTACACCTGGGGAAGGACAACCGAGGCTTCGGTCCGGAAATTCAGCGGCACAGAGGATAAATCTGTGCATAAAGGGATGCTGACTCCGTTCCCCACTGCCACGGAAGAGGATTTTAAAAAGGCCATCAGTTTCGCAAAAATGGTTAAGCCGGATGTGCTGGTGCTGGTGCTGTTTGGAAAAGACATGACCACTGCGGTCCGGATTGCGACAACCATGGGATTGAAAAAGGACATGCAGATCGTCGTGCCGAATATCACCCTCGGGATGGCCGAAGGGGGCGGCGCCAAGGTCATGGAGGGCGTTATCGG
>CAYTGW010000028.1:15375-27860 GCA_964437395.1 uncultured Desulfocicer sp. | reverse complement strand
TACATAAGTTCATAAATATCCTTGTGCTCCTTGATGTTGGAAATTTCCGGACTTGCCGGTGGTTCCGGCAGGTCAAAAGATTTACTCCTGATAGGCTCATCCTGAAAACGTTTTGTAAGATCAATACCGATCTTTGAGCCAAAGTTGGGAAATGGGGAAGAGTGATCCAGGACATCCAGGATTCCTTTTGTCAGGGTAATATCCGAGGTGATATCAAAACCGGTGAGAAATTTTAAAAATACGGCTTTTGCATCCTGAGGGTTCACCTGTTGATCAACCACCACGATTGCTTTACAGAAACTCATCTGACCGGAGCCCCACAGTCCGCTCATCAGTTTCTGCGCATGTCCTTGAAACTCTTTTTCGATGGACACAATGACAATGTTGTGGAACACCCCTTCCCAGGGAAACCAGTAATCCCGGATCTCAGGCATTACAGACTGAATCATAGGGAGAAACAGACGTTCTGTTGCCTTGGCAAGGTAGCAATCTTCCATCGGAGGTGGACCCACCAGTGTGGCATTGTATATGGGATTTCTGCGATGGGTGATGGCGGTGACATGAAATACCGGGTACTCATCCGCCAGGGAGTAATAGCCGGTGTGATCGCCAAAGGGGCCTTCCAGGCGTCTTTCATCAGGGTTGACGTATCCTTCCAGTACAAACTCCGACTCCGCAGGCACCTCCATATCAATGGTGATGCATTTTGTCATCTTAACCGGTTTTTTCCGGATAAATCCGGCCAGCATCATTTCGTCGATTCCACGCGGCATGGGTGCGGTAGCAGAATAAATCGTGGCCGGATCGGCTCCAATGGCGACCGCAACCGGCATCCTTTTGCCGGCTTCCTGGTATTCCTTGAAATAATGGGAACCATCTTTGTGGATGTGCCAGTGCATTCCGGTTGTCTGTTGATCAAAAACCTGAAGCCGATACATACCGGCATTTCGTTTTCCTGTTTTCAGGCTTTTGGTGAAGACAAGAGGAAGGGTGACAAACGGCCCTGCATCTCCAGGCCAGCAGTGAAGTACCGGAATTTTGGAAAGATCAACCTGGTCTCCGGTATATACGATTTCCTGGCAGGGGGGGATCTTGCCTTTATACATCCTTGGAAAAAAATTGGCGAGCTGGATGGCCATCGGGATTGCGTTCAATGCTTCTTTGAAATTCCGGGGAGGATTGAACTCAATATATTCTCTGACTCTGGAGCCCAGTTGGTCCAGGTTTTTGACACCCAGCGCCATGCAGATCCTTTTATGGCTTCCAAACAGATTGGTCGCCACCGGAAAGGATGAATCCCGGACATTTTGAAACAGCAGGGCTTTCCCGCCCCATAAGCTTTTGGACTCTTGGTCTGTTATTTTGCTGATCTCAATAAACGGGGAAACAATATCGCTTATTTTTTTTAATTCACCGGCCTTGTCCAGGGCAGATATGAATTCTCTTAAGTTTTGAAACACGTTTTACTCCCCCCATTGTTTGACAATATGATGTTCAATGCCGATATGGTCCAGAATTCTTGCAACAATTGTATCCACAAGCTCATGAATGGTCTCCGGCTGAAAATAGAAGGATGGAGATGCCGGCAGAATGGTTGCGCCCGCTTCCGTCACCGTCAGCATATTTTTCAGATGAATCAGACTCAGAGGCGCTTCCCTAGGCACAAGAATCAAGGGGCGTTTTTCTTTCAGGCAGACATCTGCAGCACGGTGGATCAGATTTCCCGCTATTCCTGCGGCAATTGTTCCCAATGTTTTCATGGAACAGGGGGCAATCACCATTCCGCTATGGCGAAAAGAGCCGCTTGCAGGCGATGCAAAAAGGTTATCCTGTTCATATTGCTCGAGCAGGGCATCCGGATGCATCCGGACGCCCTCTTTTTTTAAAAATGCAAGAACATCATGAGTTTTATAATCTGTTTCGTGCTGCAGCACTTTTTCACCTGAAGATGAGATGATCAGCTTCACGTCTATTGGTCTTTCCAGAAGTGCTTTGAGAAGCCGAATGCCGTAAATGCTTCCGGAGGCACCGCAGATGGCGATAATTATTTTTTTTTTCACAAGTTTCACCTGAATAACATATCGGTAAAAATGCCGACAAAAAGGGTTACGGAAATAATACTGTTCATATGAAAAAAGGCAATATTGATCTTGCTCAGATCATCCGGATGGATCAGTTTGTGTTCAGCGAAAAACAGGGTTGCGATGATCAAAACAGTCAGAATGTATATCATACCCAGATCGAAGAGAGGATAGAGAAGCAATAAAAGGAAAAAAGAAACAAGATGAAATATTTTTGCAATCCAAAGGGATTTTTGAATTCCCAGGTGCGCAGGCATGGAATAGAGACCGGCTTTCCGGTCAAAATGAACATCCTGGCATGCATATAGAATATCAAAGCCGGCTATGTATGTCATGAGTCCGAGGGAGAGAAGACCGATCCGAAATTCAATGTTTCCGGTGATGGCAATCCATGCCCCCAATGGCGCGAGTGATATCACAAATCCAAGGTAAAGGTGGCAGAGCCAGGTAAATCGTTTTGCATAGGAATAGAAAAACAGGATGGCCAAAACCGGGAAAGAAAAATAAAAACAGATTTTTCCGAGCATGGCCGATGCAAAGATAAAAAGAATGGAAAACAGGCAAACAAAAATAATGGCTGCGGTTGTTGTGATTTCTCCTCTTGGGATTTCCCGATCTGCTGTCCTTGGATTTTCTGCATCCAGTTTTGCATCTGCAATCCGATTGAATCCCATGGCTGCGGAACGTGCCCCGACCATGGCAATGATGATCCAGAACACATTGGACAGTGTAACCGGTTTTGTCTGATGTGCCAGAAGAATGGCAGAAAGTGCGAAAGGAAGAGCAAACAGGGTGTGGCTGAATTTTATCATTCTGCCGAAAACCAGGATCCGGTTTTTGATCTGGTTGTATCGGGTCGTGCTGTGGATCATGTTTTGATTCAACTCTGCAAATCCATTCCATCTATGAGTGTCCGGCAAAACGGGCAACGGCTGTCCGTAATCCTGTTGTCAAGAATGCGGTAACCATGTCTGTTAATCAGGATTTCGCCGCAATGATAACACATCGTGTTTTCCCCTGATTCTCCATGGATATTTCCGGAGTAAACATATCGCAGTCCGGCCTCCATGCCTATTTTTCGGGCCTGCATGATGGCATTCACAGGGGTGATGGGGCGGTTCGTCATCTTGTATGTGGGGTGAAAGCGGCTGATGTGCCAGGGAGTTTCTACGCCAAGTTCCTCTGCGATGAAGGCTGCCATTTGTTTGAGTTCATCCGGATCATCGTTCAGACCGGGAATGAGAAGCGTCGTGACTTCAACCAGAATACCCAAGGCTTTCATCTTTTTTAAAGTTGTTTTTACCGGTTCCAGTTTTGCATGACAGTAGTTCTGATAAAAGTCGTTTGTAAATGCTTTCAGATCTACATTTGCAGCATCCAGATAAGAGGAAATCATTTCAAGCGCTTCCAGAGTCATGTATCCGTTTGTAACAAAAATATTTTTAATTCCTTTTTCCCTGGCAAGTTTTGCGGTTTCATATGCGAATTCAAAAAACACGGTTGGTTCCGTATACGTATAGGCGATGGTTTTGCATCCATTCATGATCGCGTCGGCAATAATATCTTCCGGGAAACAGTCATGACCGACAATCATTCCCCTTTGATCCGAGGGCATCTGAGCAATATCCGCATTTTGACAGAACCGGCATTTAAAATTACACCCACAAGCTGCAATGGAATAGGACAGGGAACCGGGTGAAAGATGAAAGATCGGTTTTTTTTCAATGGGGTCAATATTCCGTGCGACTATTTTTCCAAACACAAGGGTATCCAGTCTGCCGGATCGATTTTCCCGGACATTGCAGATACCCCTTTTTCCATCCTGGATCATACATCTGTGGCAGCACAGATTACATTGTACTTTTTGATCTTCCAGTTTCTCATAAAGAAATGCTTCCATAACAAGACCTCATTTCCGGTCAGGCATTCAGTTTGTCATTTTTTGTTTCACGGATATGCCGGATTTCCGATAATGGTCTGTTTCCGGAAAGAAGATGGATCATGCTCATGCAGTCCGGATCTGCTGTTTGTTGAAAATTCGGATAGAACAATCCTGGCAGGTTATCGGGAAGAGAATCTCCGAACCGCATGCTGCCCACATACTCGGTTAATGGATTGATGGTGGATTGTGATCGGTATTTCAGGGTCAAGGGTCGTGTCCGGAATCTGGGTACGAGCGCAATAACCATACCGACAAAGGCACCAAACGGAAAGCGCTGGATCAGTTTTGACTTTTCCAGTCTGCCTGCAAACCTCCCGTTTCCGGAAGGAAGCTGACAGATTGTCCTCCATGAAACCGGAACATCCCCGAGGGTGGATTGTACCAGTTGTTTGATCTCCCAGATACTGAAAAATCTGGCTTTGTTATAAATGGTTTCCGTGAATATACCCTTGAGACGTCTTTTAATTCCTTTAATGGCATATCGATTCAAAACCCCGATAAAAATGCGATCCTTTGCAACACGGCAGGCTTCTTCAAGTGCTTTTCTCGGATCATCAACAAACTCCAGGCTTGTGAAAAGGCAGGCATAATTAAAGGAATTGTCTTCAAAGGGAAGATCCTCAGCAAAACCCCGATACAGGTTTGCACGATTTTTTATTTTTTTGTAAGCGATATCAAGCATGTAAGGAGATGGGTCGATACCAGTAGTGTCCAGATCCATCTCAATCAGGGGGAGAAGGCTCGCACCGGTTCCGCAACCAATGTCAAGGACACTTTCCCTTTTCAAGGGCCGTAACATATCCATCATTAACTGGATCTCAAGGCTTGAGGTCAGCTTATTCTTCCGGTTGTTGAACCAATGATCATATGAGGCTGCATCATGAAAATTAAATATATATCCCATAGCTGTTTATTTAAAAAAAAATGGTTATTTTATCAAGAAGAAACCGTCATCCCATAAAGATGGCAAGATTGTCATTGTGTGCATCTGCGTGCTGGATGACGACCTGAATCAGGTCTCCGGGTTTCAATGTCAGCCCGCTGGATTGGGCAAGTTTACATTCCAGCATATATGCCGTCAAAATGATGATATACTCATTCCGGCGTTTATCCAGAACAAGTGCCTCCTCTCTCTTTCCGATCTTTTTCTCCAGGATTTTAAGCAGCCAGAATCGGTGCCGCATGAACTGAACGTGTCCGGCATTGCGCAAGGGGGTCTCAAGTTCAGAAATAATCTGTTGTATCTCTTTATCTGAATATGGGTCTTCCAGACCAAGCGCAGCACGAATCTGGCGCTGTGTGACCAGATCAAAATACTTGCGGATCGGAGAAGTGGCCGTAACATATGCGGAAAGACCCAGGCCGGAATGGTGCTCCGGAACCGTGTTAATGACCAGACGGCTCAAAAATTTTCGCTGAAGGCAGTTATCAAAAAGTGTGGCTTCTTCATCATTTTTCAGGAATCGATTCTTGGGTGCGGGCTGGGATCGAAAAATAGCAGGAAGATGGTGATCCGCCAGATATTGCGCCATCAGATGGTTTGCAAGAATCATCATCTCCGCGACAAGCATTCTGCTGGGTGTTTCCCGATCAGTCCGGATGAGATCAATTTCATGGTTATCATTAATAAAGAGATTGATTTCAGGAAGGCTGATCTGAATGGCACCGGCCTTTAACCTTTTTTCCCGGAAATATCCGGCAAGCTGATACAGGATTTTAATTCCTTCATCGGTTTCAGCAATCCGGTTTGCTTCGGAGTACGAAAGCTGCCTGCTTACATTGATGATGCTTGGGAAAATCTGATAATCAATAACCTCGGCGAATCTTGTCATCTGGATCAATATGGTGATCGCCGGCCGGTTGTTTCCGGCTTTCAGACTGCAAATCTCTTCCGACAGGAGAGGGGGAAGCATGGGGATTTTTAAGTCAGGCATATAGATGGATGTGCCTCTGCTCAACGCCTCGGCATCGATGACATCCGATTTTTTAACATAATACCCGACATCGATGATATGAACCCCAAGCCGATAGAGGTCGCCGTTCCGTTCAATACTGAGGGCATCATCAAAATCAAGTGTGGACTGGCCATCAATCGTAAAGATGGTCAGATCGGTCAAATCTTTTCTTTTTCCATCCGGAGGTGTTACGATCCCATTTTTGATCTGCTGGCCGGCTTCTTCTACGTTTTGAGGAAACAGAATGGGGATTTCTTTTTTTAATAATTCAATATTTTCATTCTGATCCATTATTCCCGTCTGAACGAGAATTGAAAAAAGCCGGGTTCCGATATCCAGATCTGCCTCCTGGAGAATACCATTTCCGATCGAATAATGCCGGCTGTCTCTTCCAAAGATGAAACAGGATTTTAAAATTTCGGCATACTCTCTGGTCTGATCTGTCATTGGTGGCGGACTATAATTCCTGAGCAAACTTTTCAGCCAACTCCCTCCTTTTTTGATGAGCTGATTCACTCTTTCTGTCTCTCTCTCCTGGGCAATCGTTTTTTCAACCTGTGTTTCGGTAAAGGGAAGAAATTGGTCATGATTGAATTTGAAGTAGGTTCTGTTCTGGAAAAAGGCCCGGATAACAGCCGATGTATGATCTGGTGTGACAGGCGCCTGAAAACAAAACGTGGTCATGGTTTCCAGGTCAATCCATTCTTCTTCTGTGTTGAGAACCTCCCATAATTCACGGATGTTGATTTCCTGCATCAGGTTTTTCCGTTTTAAGGCGGTTTCTTTTAACAGTTCGATGAGTTTGGACCGGTTTGCTGTCAGATTCAGCCGGTCACTGCATTTGTAGCTGAGCCGGGTCGGAGAAAGGAGAACCTCACGATTGTTTTCCGTCAACAGCCGTAACCGTTGTTTTTTAATTTCCAATATCACGGCACAGATTATTTTTTGGCTGTCGATGTACTCAACGATGTTTCCCGGTTCCATGGCCAGAGACAATACCAATCGGTTTGAGGAAAGTCAACGAGAGGAGAGCGCTATCATTACCTCTAAAATTCATCTATATTTAACATTGCACAATTTCGACCATTTTCTTTGGCCTTATAAAGTGCTTTGTCTGCCTTCTCAATCAATATCTGCGGGGTTCCCGTCGCATCCGGCACCATACCTGAGATACCAAGACTGAGTGTTACATACGAATTGATTTTTGATCCCGAATGGGGGATTTTTAAATCCTGAATTGATTTTCTTATTTTCTCGGAAAGTTGTAACGCCCCTTCCGGTTGTGTGTTGGGCAGGATGACTGCAAATTCCTCGCCTCCATACCGTGCAGCCAGATCTGCCGGACGTTTTACATTTTGTTCAATCGTTTTTGCAACAGCCTTTAAGCATGCATCTCCAGCCTGATGACCATATGAATCGTTATACAATTTAAAAAAATCAATATCACACAAGATCAGTGATAAGGGTTGTTTTTCTCTTTTCAATCGAGTCCATTCAATGGTGAGGTGTTCATCAAATTTCCGGCGGTTGGCTATCTGGGTCAGTCCGTCGGAAACAGATAGCCTTGTCAGCGCCTCATTGGCCTCTTTCAGTTTTTCCTCTGCATTTTTCCGATCAGTGATATCCATATAACTGCAGACAAACCCGATGATTTGACCGTCTAAGATTTTAAGCGGGGTTGCTGTTAAGATGAAATATTTTTTTACACCCTTTTCATCCGCTCTTTCCACATCATATTCAACACGATTTTTATTATTCAGGAGCGATTTAACCGGGCAGCCATCTGTCCTGCAGAGAGAGCCGTTAAAAATATCAAAGCAGTTTTTTCCAACCAGACTTTCCCGGGTTTGACCGAACAGGTTTATGAATGCATCGTTTATTCTAAGTATTTTTAAATCCTTGCTCAGAACCCACATTCCGTCTGCGGATGTATTAAAGATCTGATTCAGTTCAATCGCAGCAATATCCGCCTTGATGGCAATATGACTTGTATCTTCAATAATTTTTTCCATCTGCTGGTTTGTATATTTGAGATCTTCTGTTATCTCCCGTAATGTATTTTCAGTTTTTTTTCGTTCAATGGCATATTGTAAAGATCGGGAAAGAATGTTGGCATTGATCTCTCCTTTAATATGATAGTCCTGAGCACCATTTTTCAGCAGATCTATGACAAGGTTCTCATCATTCAAATGGGTCAGGATAACAATTGGTATGGAAGGGGCAATGGAATAGAGGGTGTTAAAGGCATCCTTTCCTTTGCTGTCCTGTAATAAAATATCCAATAGTACGATATCTATTCCGCCGGATGTTAGCCTGCTCAACCCCTCCTGGAGCGTTTTGGCATAGCTCACCTTAAACTTCCGGCTGTCCAGCGTTTTAGTCGCAGAGGTATGGTCAATTGGATTGTCTTCGATAATCAGGACGTTTGTATATATATCTTGCATAATATTTTCTCTATTGCGTTGATATGCGATTCCAATTGCTTTGCCGTTAAGGTTCATTTTCGCTGTGTAAGGGTGTTTGATTTGTTTGAATGATGTTTTGATTATAATAGTAATATGAGAAATCAGATGATTGGAGATAGTATATCGCAGTTGCAGGCAAATGACAAATCTATTTGTTGCAGACAATGCTGTATTGAAAAAATCAGATGTTATGTCAAAATAATTTCGAATGTTTTTTTCGTGCCCTGGTCATGGGATTGGCCAAAGGGCACGAGTGTTGATTTTTTCGATGCAGTCAGAAGGGGCTATTTCCCGGACATGGATAAAGGAATGAGAGATGTACCTCTTTTCTCTGCTGTTTTCAGCATGAGATCCATTCCGCTCTCAGGAGGCAGACACTGTTTTCCTTCCGGTTTGACAATCATGGACAGGGCTTCTGTCGGACAGGATGTCACGCAAAGTCCGCATCCAATACACCGATCCCTGTTAATGGTTGAGATTTGATCCTCATTCATATGGATTGCCTGCATCTGACACCGTTCGATGCAGAGTTCACAGCTTGAACAGAGACCCGGATCAACGGATGCCCAGTAATTATTGGTAACCTGTTCTGAGGGTTTGGGGAGCTTGTTCAGGGCTCTGAGAACCCCGCAACAGTCCCCGCAGCAATTACACATGCCACCCGGGTTTATCATGTTTGCCGGCTGGTGCACGAGACCTGCTTTTTCGCACTGATCCAGTATCGCAAGTGCTTCGTCCTGGTCAATCAGTCTGGCCATTTTGTTTTCAAGGTAGTATTCAGCATGGGAACCAAAGACAAAACAGGCCTCAAGCGGTTTGTTGCAACCCTCTTCCAGCAGGTTTTTCTGGGTTCGGCAAATACAGTTGGCAATCGCTATTTTATCTTTGGATTTGATGATTTGACGTGCATCTGAAAAATGAGCTACCTTTTGTGAAGCGTCAAGAGACTGGTTCACCGGTATGGTTCGCAACGGCGGCAGAAATTCACCAAGATTGTGCAGGTATCCTTCATTGAAGTATTCTTCAACCATCTGCGCCAGCTCTTTATCCATGCGGTTGAGCTGGAATTCAAAGGAGCCGATCACAAAAGGGATTGCGGCATAATAGGTTGTCTCCTGTTTTCTTTTTCTGAAAACAAGTCCTTTTTGGGCCATGGTCTCCAAAAGCTCCGTTGTAACGGCCACATCACGGCTTGTCCGTCCGGCTACAGAGGCTGGGGATTCAAGCTGCATGCTCAGATCCAGAAAAAGCTCCGCTTCCTGTTCCGTGTAAAGTTTTTTTAATATCTTTACATCCACACCGGATTTTGCTTCCGGGAATCCAAAAGAGTATTGATCCAGTTGTTTGCGCAGTTTTTGATAGATTGTTCCCATGATTTGATGTCTCCCTTTCATCAATAAGTGAGTAATCTGTTACGTTGTCTTTTTTTCCTGATTCATCAACAGAATTCAACAGCATGAATAATGCCAGAAGATATATTCTAAATAAATACCAAGTTAATACGAAATGTTAAAATCAAAACAGCTTGCATTGTCAATTTTATTTTGAAGGATGAATCAAATCAATCTGACAAATAGTTCAGAAAAAACTGGATAATCGTTCAGTTGTATCGTATAGAATGGGAAAAAATTCATTTTTTTATACCATTCAACCCCGTTGAGATGATGATGAAAATCAAGAAAGATGTATTTTTTCGGGAAGCGACGCTTCGGATCTGCGGAAATCTTGAAATTGATAAAGCGCTCAGAGAGTTCTTTCTGTTTATCCGAAAGGTAATTCCGGCGGATTATATGAGCTTTATTATCTATCATCCCCGGGAAGAAACTTTTGAATCCATAGCAAACGCTTATTCTTCGGGAAGTGATACCCTGTCTGTCACGTTTCCGGTGCCGACGCCATATCGAAAAGGGATCCGGATAGGCCATGCAAAACCCAGAATTACGATTATCGAGGAAGCCAGACAGAATATGGTAGGCCGTCAGATAGCAGAGAGTTTCGGTTGGGAAGTGAATGCCGGAATTTTTATTGAAATGGTACTGGCAGAGAAACCCATTGGCGCCATGGGAATATTTTAGAAAAATAAAATAAAATACACCACAGAACATGAGGAGCTGTTACGGTTTCTGAATGAACCCCTGGGGATCGCCCTCACCAACAGTCTGCGTTATCGAAGAGTGAGAGAACTGAAAAACCAGCTTGTCGATGACAAGCGCTATCTTCAGGATGAGCTGCGGCAGATCACCTTTCAGAAAATTATTGGAGAGGATTACGGGCTCAAGGGTGTCATGGATGCTGTTCGTCTGGTGTCCTCGTTGAACAGTCCTGTTCTCCTCCTTGGTGAAACCGGCGTTGGTAAAGAGGTTGTTGCCATGGCGATCCACAATGCATCTGCCCGCCGAAAAGGCCCTTTTATTACGGTAAACTGCGGCGCCATTACAGAAGGCCTTATTGACAGTGAGTTGTTCGGGCATGAAAAAGGGGCGTTTACCGGTGCGATTGCCCGGAAAAGAGGGCGATTTGAGCGCGCCCAGGGTGGAACGATTTTTCTGGACGAAATCGGTGAACTTCCACCGGAGGCCCAGATCCGTCTGTTGCGTGTTTTGCAGAACCGGGAGATTGAGCGGGTCGGCAGTGAACATCATGTCAAGGTCGACAGCAGGGTGATCGCTGCTACCCATCGCGATCTGGAAAAGATGATCCAACAAGGGTTGTTCCGTGAAGACCTCTATTTCCGGTTGAAGGTATTTCCGATCATGATTCCTCCTCTTCGGAAACATCTTGTGGATATCCCGGCGCTTGTCCAGCATTTTATCCATAAAAAATCACGTGAAATGGCGCTTTCCTGGATTCCTACACTTGCACCAGGGGCGTTGGATGATCTGATGGCCTATGACTGGCCGGGAAATATAAGGGAATTGGAGAATGCTGTTGAACGGGCGCTGATTATCTACCGTGATCAACCGCTTGCGTTTCCGGATTTGCAAAAATCAAGCATATGCCGTGATCCGGATGTTCAAAAGAACGGGTTTGCATTGCTGGATGCAGTTGTTAAGGATCATATTCTTCAGGCCTTGAGAGCCAGCAACGGTCGTGTGGAAGGAAAAGGGGGGGCAAGTGATCTGCTGGGAGTGAATTCCGGCACGTTGCGGCAACGAATGCGCAAACTGAAAATTCCTTTTGGGCGGAAGACAAAAGAACTGTATGCAAGATAGTTTTCGTACTGGGTCTATGCTTCGATATCTTCAATTCCCGGCAGCATGCATTCCTGTGAAGCTGCAATAAGGCAGGCTCCAACAAAATAAGTGCAGAAAATCAACATCAGTCCGAACAAGAGAAGTACAATGTATCCTATCATCATTATTTCCTAATCAATATTGTTCAATAAACTTAATTTTCCCGATCGCCAATCAAACACGGTAATGGATAACCCGTTTTATCTGAAAGATATCATTATCAATTTTTATTTGGTTTTCATTATGATCAGATTTGAATTGTGTAAAAAGATACGTGTGTAATTCAGGACTGTTCTCCGGTGATTTCAGTGTGGCTGACATCGTAAACAAATGCCCTGGCGTCGATATTGACATGATACGACGGGCTTTCAAAGATCTTCAGCAGCAAGGCAGTATTGAATGTCTTGGTCGCGGTAGAAATGCAAGATGGAGTACAAAAAGGGAATTAGGTAATATCTATTAATATGGGTAATAAATTAGGTAATAAGCCATGAAAAAGCACCTGAATACCCTGTTTGTCACTACACAGGGAGCATATCTTGCCAAAGATGGGAAAACCGTGGCTGTTAAAGTGGATCAGAATGTCAACTGTCTTTTATCATTTATATATACGCTGATGATGCATGATGTCCGATCCGCTCTGGAGTGTGTGGGACTGGACCCGGCTGTCGGGTTTCTGCACCGGGACCGTCCGGGCCGCCCCGGGCTGGCACTCGACCTCGTCGAGGAACTGCGGCCCGTGATCGCCGACCGGTTGGCCCTTTCCCTCGTGAACCGCCAGCAGGTGAGGCCGCGCGGCTTCGAAATCA
>CAYTGW010000028.1:0-15365 GCA_964437395.1 uncultured Desulfocicer sp. | reverse complement strand
CGCCAGGGATTTCTGTTGCTGTAAGCCACTAAATCCTGTGTTCATCATGAGCGCCATGCAGCTTTCACCAAATTTAAGATCGAAATTCACAACTCCTCCGAAAACTATTCTCGATAGCTCTATCCCACAACTGGATAACCAAAGGAAATATCCCCTTCACCGAGAATTGCTGACCAAAAAGACGATCGTGTTGTAAATGATTTGAATTTCCAATATCATTACGATCTTCTCTTAAAGAATAATAAAAAAATCCATGTAGTTATTCTGAATTTTTTTGGCCAACAGTCTTGACATGTAACCGGCTTTTCTTTATGATTATGCCAGTTATTTTTTTATCGAAGATCTTCCTAATTCTTACACAACGAAAAATCAAACCTGAGAAAGTATTCACATGGAATCTCTCCCAAGGGCAAACCGGACGCTGTTCCACACCCGGGTTTTTTTATTTTTCACGTTCTGTTTTTTTTCTCTTCAGGGGTCTGTATTCGGGGCTGAAGTTTTGAACCTTGACCTTTCACGGAAAGAGATAAGAGACTATCTTGAATATTTTATTGATCCTGTAAACTCAATGAATATTGACAGGATAGCTTCCTCCTGGGGTGAGAAGCTGTTTTCTCCGATTGGAAATAAAAAGGGGTTTGGGTATTCACGTTCCACTTTCTGGTTCCGTTTTTCCGCGGACAATCCATCCAGCCGGGAAAGACTATGGTATCTGGAACATACGTATCCTGTAATTGACGAGATTGATTTTTATTATCCAACCCCGGATGGATTGAAAAAATACCAGAGTGGTGACTTCCGTCCTTTTTCCATGAGACCTGTAAATTTTCGTACATCCGTGTTTCCGGTTCATCAGCCACCGGGAATTCAGACATTTTATATCCGGATCAAGTCAAACGGATCCATTGCAATACCTTTTGTGGCCTGGTCAGAGACAGACTTTGAAAAGCATATCCATGCTGATATCGCATTTCATTGGATTTATTATGGGATTATGCTGGCAACGGTTTTTTATAACTTTTTCATTTTTTTATCTGTCCGTGAAATCAGTTATCTTTATTTGATTTTTTTTATCATCGGCTCTTCGATTTTTACCATGGCCCACAGCGGGTTGGCTTTTCAATACCTTTGGCCGGATCATATCTGGTGGGCCAATATCTGCCATCCGGTTTTCGGATTTATTGGACTCTTGAGCAGTGTACTGTTTACCCGATCTTTTTTATCCAGCAAGGAGACCTATCCGGGTTTTGACCGGGTGTTGTCTGTTTTTTGTGTGTTCGGGCTCTTTTTTATCCCTTCTGCTTTTTTTCTTCCCTATCATTATACGACACAATCCTTGGCAATCTATGGTGCTCTTACCGCATTGACAATGATATATGGCGGAGTGGTGTTGTTTTTTCGCGGTTTGCGGCAATCCAGATTTTTTTTGTTGGCTTGGACATCATGGGTTTTAAGTGTCTTTTTGATGTTTATGAAATCCTTTGGATTTTTACCGAACAATCTCCTCACCGACTCTGGTGTGCAGATCGGGACAGGCCTGCTGGCGGTGCTTTTTTCTTTTGGATTGGCTGATAACATGAATACGATTCAGGAGGAAAGGGAAAAGGCTCTGGAAGAGGTTCGGCAATCTGAATAGCGGTATCGTCTGCTGGCTGAAAATGTCAAGGATGTCATCTGGACGATCAATCTTGAAACAATGAGGTACAACTATATTACACCTTCGGTGGAGATGTTCCGGGGTTTCACCTGTGAGGAAGCCATGAATTTATCCCTGGATGAAACCTTGACCCCGGAGTCACAGAAATTGGTCCAGGAGGACTTGGCAAAAGAATTGGAAAAAGACAGATCGGGGTTTTTTGACCCAAACCGGTCACGGACATTGGAACTGGAATATTATCACAAAAATGGTTCAACTGTATGGGCTGAAGTCACTACCGCTTTTTTACGGGATCAAAACAAGAAACCCATCGGGATCACTGGTGTGACGCGGGATATCACAGAACGCAGAAAAGCGGAAAAGGAGAAAAAAAGACTTGAAATTCAGCTTCAGCAATCCCAGAAGATGGAGGCGATCGGAACCTTAGCCGGTGGAATTGCACATGACTTTAACAATATCTTATCCGCAATCATGGGTAATATTGAAATCAGTCTGATCGGACTGGCCAAGGAGAACAAACTTGCGATACGGCTTAAGCGTGTTCTGGAAGCATGTGAGCGGGCAAAAGATCTTGTATTGCAGATTCTGATGTTCAGCCGTCAGGGTGAACAAGCTCAGAGGCCTGTATACATGAATTTTATTGTAAAAGAGGTACTGAAGCTTATCCGGGCATCGCTGCCCGCTACTATTAAAATTCAACAGAACATTACCGATGAAAAAAAAATCGTTCTGTCGGATCCGACACATATTCATCAGGTTGTTATGAATCTTTGCTCAAATGCTGCAGATGCGATGAAAGAGAGCGGGGGTGTTCTGGGGATCATTCTGGACAGTGTTGAGATGAATGCAGAGACTGCAAAGAAATACCATAAGCTTTCTCCCGGTGAATATATCCGGTTGACGGTTACCGATACAGGGCACGGTATGGTTCCGGATGTCATGAAAAGGATTTTTGATCCTTTTTATACGACAAAAGAGCAGGGAAAAGGAACAGGGATGGGATTGGCTTTGGTGCATGGTATTGTTTCCAAAATAGGAGGCGCAGTCCATGTAATAAGTGAACCGGAGAAAGGGTCGTCATTTCAGGTTTTTTTTCCAAAGGCCCGGGAAGAACTGATTGCAGACGGTGAGGATGAGGAAGATATACCGACGGGGGATGAAAATATATTATTCGTCGATGATGAAAAAAATATTGTAGAGATGGCACAAGAGATGTTTTCAGGTATGGGATACAAAGTGATTTCAACCATGAGAAGCCTGGATGCATTATCGATATTTAAAAAACAGCCGGATCGGTTTGATCTGATTATCTCTGACCAGACCATGCCGGATTTGACAGGGATCAACTTGGCGAAAGCAATTTTGGAAATCCGGCCGGATATTCCCATTATTATATGTACCGGCTTTTCAGATTTGATTGATCCGGAAATGGTGAAATCCATTGGAATTCAGGAATATGTTTTAAAGCCCTACAGCAAAATGAATATCGCTAGGCTGATCCGGAAGGTTCTGGAGCAGTCCAGGAAGCAACCCTGAAAAAGGCTGACATATTGAGCTAATTTCAAAAGTACATTATTGTCATTCCGGCGAAAGCCGGACACGCAGTGAAGCGTAGCGCTATCCAGTATTTTTGCCTCTTTCCGGACACCGGCTTTCGCCGGTGTGACGCTTTTTAATAGTTTTGAAATTGGCTCGGCCGACACATTGTTGGGTTGCTTTCTGGTTTTTTACCATGTTCGATGCAAATAATGATTTTCCAATCGTCCGGATTACTCCGTTGTGGACGGGATCTTGCTGGAAATAAAATCCGGCCGGGCATAAGCCGGATTCGGATATTTGTAAAAACCCTGATTGGTCTTTGTCCCAAGCCTTCCTTCATCCACATATTTTTTCAGAAAAGCCGCATTGTTCTTGGCTTTTCCAGTATTCAACTGGCTGGCCCAATAGTCTGTAACCTTCCATACAGTATCCAACCCGATGCTGTCCATGATACCAAAAGGTCCGATGAGCGTATGCATGATTCCCATCCAGGAACGATCAATTTCCTGTATCGGGGCAATATCATTTGCAGCCATACTGAGGGCAGAATCCATAAGTGCCATCAGCATATTGTTGAACACATACCCGTTGTTTTCTCTTTTTAGAACGATAGGGATCTGCCCGATTGCCTGGGCAAAAGATGTCACCAGGTCGGTCACCTCAGGAGATGTGGTTGCGTGAGGCATGACATCAACGATATTGGTTATAGAGATATCATGAAAATGGAGTGCACAAAGCCGGTCCGGCCTTCCTGAAATTTTAGCAAACATGGAAGGCAGCAATGAGGATGTGTTTGTTGTGAAGATCGTTTCTTTCTTGCACCGTTTATGGAGCTCAAAAAAGATTTTACCCTTCATTTCAGGGTCTTCCGGTACGGATTCGCTGATCAGATCGATTCCTTCCGCAGCTTTATCCAGATTATCTGTCATGGTTATCCGGTTAAGGGCAGGCTCCTTGTCCAAAGCAGAAAACTGGTTGGCCTGAACCCATTTATCCGCTTTCCTTTGTATTTTTTTTCGGGCATCCGCGAGGATTCTCTGGTTCAGGTCATAGATCACAACATCATAACCGTGAAACGCGCAAAGCAGGCCAATCTGTTGACCCATTGTTCCTGCTCCCAGGATCAGTATTTTCCGTATGTCTTTGATGTCCATTTCTTCTCCTTTGTTTTCCTGTTCTGAAATATAAAAATGATCAATTTTTCGCTCAATCATAGCATGTCTTATGATTCCGATATTACATAGCGGAAGGAGTGTTGTCAATAAAAATAGAGCGAGCGTTCGTTTTATTTGATAAGGACGACCTGAAGGGGGTGTAATCAAAACTGTTGAATAATCGAATTATGTGGGAGCGGCTTCCAGCCGCGATATGGCTTTTTTCAAGATATCAATCAAGACAATACTGTCGCGGCAAGATGCCGCTCCCACAATGGGATATCCTGAAAAGGATTCTGATCTGGTTTATGGAAACATTTTCCTCCTACACTTTGTTTAAACCCTGTAACTCTTTTTTTACCGCGATTCCAAATTTTTCAATGGAGTAGGGTTTCTTTATATATTGTTCTGCTCCAAGTTTTTGGGCTTCCCGGACACGGTCGGTCTCCGAATAACCACTGGTTATAATGGCTTTTTGATCCGGATGAATCTCCAGTATCTTTTTCAATGTATCCAGGCCGTCAATGCCCGGTTCCATGATCATATCCAATATCAGCAGGTCTGCAGAATTTTGGTTCATATACTGGATTGCTTTTTCTCCGCTGGACACGGTTGTCACTTTATAGTTCAATTTGGTAAGGATCATGGTGGCAATTTCTCTTTGCTCTTTTATATCATCGACAACCAGAATGGTTTCTCCGTTTCCCATATAATCATCGATGGATACTATGGGACTCTCCCCGGTCACTTCTTCCCGGGTAATGGGAAAATAGAGAGTGAATACTGTACCTTGATTTTCAATGCTTTGACAATCAATATACCCCTGATGATCCTTTATGGTACCCCATACAACAGCCATCCCTAAACCGGTCCCACTTCTTCCCATCTTTTTTTTGGTATAAAATGGCTCGAAAATTCTTTCCATGTCCTCAGAAGAAATACCGATCCCCGAATCAGTGATGGAAATAGTGGCATAATCTCCTTCTTCAACATGATCATATCCGCGCAAAGGCCGATCAACATATTTATTTTCCGTTTGAATGGAGATTGTTCCTCCTTCGGGCATGGCTTCTGTTGCATTGGAAACCAGATTCATAATGGTTTTTGACAGGTGGTGAGATGATCCGGATATGTTCAGGAGGCTGTTTTCAAGGTTCATTTTGATATTGACCCGGGGGTGGAATGAAAGCAGTTTTTCATGTTCCGGGCTTGATAAGTATTCTTTGATGATAGTGTTTAGATTCACGACTTCTGAAACGGTAACTCCTCGTCTTGCCAATGTTAATAAGTCCTGAACGATTGCAGCTGCTCTGTTTCCGGCCTCTAAAATTGTTTTGATCGATTTCCGGAAAGGGCTATCAGCGGGCAGTTGCATTAATAACAACTCCGGATAACTTACAATACCGGAAAGGATATTGTTTAAATCATGGGCAACTCCTCCGGCAAGAGTGCCGATGGCTTCCATCTTTTCAGCACGATGAAGCCGATGTTCCAGTTCTTTTTTTGCTTTTTCAGAAGCCTGATGCTCCAGAATTTCTTTTTCCAGTGCGGCAGTTCGTTTTTGGACCATGGTTTCGAGGTTGTCCCGATGAACAGCCAGTGCGCGTTCTGCTTTTTGTCGTTCCTTGATCTCTTCTTTTAATAAAAGATTGGTTTTTTCAGAAGTGTCTTTTTCAGAATGGATATCCATGATAAACTGCTGAATGGAGTTGGCCATATTATTGAACGTAAGCGATAACTTTCCCATCTCATCATTTGATTTTTTTTCTAACCTGTGGTCCATGTCTCCATTTTGGAAACGCTCGATTCCCTGAATCAGATTGGTAATTCTCCGGGTCAGAGTGGAAGCCATCCAGATTGCGATAATAATGACAATCGAGATCATGATCAGGGTATAGTAGGTCAGATCCTGGGCTGTATTTTGAAGAGAGTGCTTCATAAGTTCTTGATTCTGAGTGTCTTTTTTTTCAATACTGGCGATATAATTTGTTTCGATCGCTTGTATGTTTTTCGAGGTTTCCATGGCAGGTCTGTGAAACTCATGAACATTGGCACCAACCGTTACATATCCAAATCCTCGTGGGTGTTCTCCATATTGTCCGGTATGGTAAGGGATCGCTGCAGCAGTTGTCAGTTTCCATAAACCGCTCCAGAAGATCAAAAATGAACCGGATCCACCGTTTTGAGTGATATTATGCCATCCAACACATTGCGGAGCAAAGTTTAAAAAACGGCCATCCAGGCCCACATAACCGGAGCGAGTAAGTTGTTCCGCTGGTTTTTTCTTCAGTGATTGATGATGGAATTGAGGGGCTGTCTTCAGAAATTGCCAGATGGGTAACCGGCTTTCCTTCCAGGATTTATAAAGCTCCTGATCTATCCAGGGAGGAGACGGTTTTCCTGTTTCCGGATCATATCCCACGATGAAATAGTCTCTTGGGTGAGAAATATTTCTGCCTTTATGATCCCACATAAACGCATAATTTCCATTACTAGCGTCTGAAATCGTCAAGTATCGTTCTTCTGTGGGGATAATATAATCGGTAAATTCCATAACATGAGTGTGGTCTAATGCCAGCGTAACAAAGCCAATAATCGTATTCTGATGCATGACGGGTGTCGCCCAGCGGATGATCCCTTGAAATCTTTTACCGACCGGGTTCTCTTTGCCGGCATACCCGGATTTTTTCGGTTCAAATGGAATCCCTGTTATCTGAGCATTAGCTTTGATATAATCTCCTATTACACATCCATGTACATAAGCTCCGATAACATCGGACACATATATTTCGCCTGCTTTTAGTTTTTTCAGCTCTTTGAAGTAGGTTTCCGCCTTGCAGAATGTGTTTTCCGAACGAGAAACATCTCGAAGGTTTGACGGCATCATGTCGGATGTTGTGACTTTGATTTTTTCTTTTCCATGGACATCGATGAAGGTCATTTCAAGGTAGATGGGTAAATCTTTTTTCCCATCATCAGATTGCGGATGACGGTAATGAAAATCTTTTCGGTTGTCGTTATTGTTCGCTGTAATTTCAGCCTGTTTTGTGTCAGATGAGGTTGCCGGAACCCATTTATCCTGGAGTTGGTCAAATATCCAAGGCTGATGATCGGTAACAGCGCGAAAACGGCTTGTGAGAAAACGTTGATAATCGGATGCCATGGGTTGAATGGAGGCAGCATATTGTATATCCCTGTCCCGATCATAAAGAAATGAGGCAACTGCTTTTGCAGTATCGGTTGTCAGGCGTTCAATACTCTCTCTGGATTTACTGTCCAGCGCCTGGATAGAATCATTTGAAGCCAGGCTTCCTACCAATCCGACAACATCTCGGCTTTCCTGGGTCATTTCGGTAATCTGTTGTCGCACGGAGCTGGCGAGTTCGAAGATCTGGTTCCAGGCAAACCAGGCAAGTACAATGAGAGGCAATACCTTGATCAGAATAAATATCCCGATCAATTTATCCCGAATTCCTAAGCTGAATTTTGCCATTCTGATCCCTCTGGTGAGATTTGGATTTTGTTTCTCCGGTGCTGGGATATCGATTTAGTGATTTTATGGAAAAATATCGATAACTTCTATAAGCAAATATGAATCTGTAGAATAAAGAATAACAAACTGTTTTTATTATAACTTAGTATAGATTATTGGTTTGTATATGTCAATAGAGGAGAAGGGCCATGAGGGTTTTACAAAAAGGAACTCCAATCGTTATTCTTTTACGACCGGCAGCACAGTATATTGAATCTTTGCTCATTTTAATTATGTACTTGAAAGATAAATTCGTTATCACTATTTCTGAAAAAATTTGATGGAATCAGCATAATAATTGATAGCTTGCGTTGAGATCTGGGAAAAAAAACTTGACTTGATAACCTGGATTCTGGTAAATGAATGAGTATTCATTGAAAAAAAAGGTTGTCAAAATGGCTTTGGATACAAACGGGAAGGAAAAAACAGATAAACACCACAAGATTCTGGAAGCTGCGATAAAGGTTTTTGCAGAACAGGGATTTTTTCGCTCGACCATATCTCAGATCGCGAAAGAGGCTGGTGTAGCCGACGGTACGATTTATCTCTATTTTAAAAATAAAGATGATATTTTGCTTCAATTTTACAGTTATAAAACCAGAAAAATTTTTAATAAATTCAGGGAAGCTGTAGATAAAGCCGAGAATTCCGGAGAGAAATTTCGAAATTTAATCAGATGTCATCTAAGGGAGTTCCAGCGGGATCGGAATATGGCAGTTGTTTATATTGCAGAAGCCCGGAAAGGACAGCATCTGGATCCACTCCTTGATGAATTGACCAAGATGTATCTGGATGTTTTGGGGGAGGTTGTTGAGCAGGGTCAGGCTGAGGGTCTATTCCGGAAAGATCTATATATCAGCCTGGTGAAACGATATATTCTGGGCGGTGTTGAGGCCATCATTAGCACATGGGTTTATGCAGGGGGAAAATATGATCTGGAATCCATGGCGGATCCTCTGGTGGACCTTTTTCTTCGGGGTATTGGTAGCAACGATGTTGTCGCTGGCGAAACGCCATGACGCGGTCTGAAGATATGGCATAAAAAGGCATAAAGAGGAGGAGAAAAATGGCACAGGTTATAGCGGACAGAAGAGATGTAGACTTTGTTCTGCACGAACAGTTCAAGGTCAGTGAGCTCAGTAAGAATGAGAGGTTCGCAGAGTTCAATAAAAAAACGGTTGATTTGATTGTAAGTGAAGCCCGAAATCTGGCTGTAAAAGAGATTCTGCCGACACAAAAAATCGGAGATGAGGTTGGCACAAAGTTCGATGGCGGAAAAGTTATGGTGCCGGATGAGTTCCATAAAGCATGGGAATTATTTAAAGAAGGTGGATGGCTGGCGATGCCGGAAGATCAGGAATATGGCGGTCAGGGAATGCCGAGATTGCTATCCATGGCAGCGAGCGATTACCTTGTAGGGGCCAATTATGCTTTTATGATGTACCCAGGTTTGACGCATGGTGCCGGAAAACTGGTTGAGGAGTTTGGAACAGAAGAACAAAAAAAGACCTTTCTCAAGAAAATGTACACAGGCGAGTGGACAGGGACTATGCTTCTGACCGAACCGGAAGCCGGTTCTGATGTCGGTGCCTTGACCTCAAGTGCCAAAAAGAACAATGACGGAACTTATTCCATCACAGGTTCAAAAATTTTCATCTCAGGAGGAGAGCACGATCTGTCTGAGAATATTATCCATCCGGTACTTGCCAGAATTGAAGGCGCACCTGCAGGAACCAAGGGGATTTCGCTCTTTTTAGTACCTAAATTTCGTGTGAATGCAGATGGAAGCATAGGTGAGTTCAATGATGTGGTTTGTACCGGTATTGAAGAGAAAATGGGAATTCATGGAAACAGCACCTGTTCACTGACACTTGGTGGCAAGGGGAAGTGCATCGGTACTCTTCTTGGCGAGGAGAACAAGGGCATGCGCGCCATGTTTCTGATGATGAATGAAGCTCGTCTATTGGTCGGGCTTCAGGGATTTTCATGCGCAACCTCTGCATATTTACACGCATTGAATTATGCGCGGGAACGAGTTCAGGGAAAAAATCTTCTCCAGATGATGGATCCCAATGCTTCAGGCGTTCCGATCATTCAACATCCGGACATAAGACGACAGCTGATCACCATGAAAGCATATATTGAAGGCATGCGAAGCCTTCTTTATTATGTGGCATATCTGGAAGATTGCGCAGTGGTCGCCGATAATGATGACATGAAGGAAAAATTACATGGTTTGATTGATATCCTGATACCGGTTGCGAAAGGGTATGTTACAGACAAATCATTTGAAATGTGCAGCCATGGTATGCAGGTTTTCGGCGGGTATGGTTATATCAAGGAGTTTCCCATGGAGCAGCTTTTAAGGGATTGCCGTATCACCATGATATATGAGGGAACCAATGGTATTCAGGCAATGGATCTCTTGGGACGCAAGCTTGGTATGAAAAAAGGCAAGCTTGTCATGGATCTTTTTGGTGAAATCCAGAAAACGATCATGAAAGCCAAGGAAATGGATGGATTAAAAGACTATTCCGTCAAGGTTGAAGCAGCTCTCAATAAGTTGGGTACGGTTGCCATGCATTTGGGTAAGACAGCAATGTCTGAAAAAGTTCTGAATGCCTTTGCTTTTGCCCATCCTTTTCTGGAGGTAACGGGAGATGTTATTCTTGCATGGATGCTTCTCTGGAGGGCCTCCATTGCTGCTCCATTGATTGAAAATCAGAAAAAAGATGCGGCCTTCTATAAAGGACAGGTTAAGTCAGTTGAATTTTTTACAAATTCTGTTTTGCCGGCTACGCTTGGAAAGATGGAGGCGATTCTTGCTACAAACGGAGCTGCGGTTGATATCGATGATGCTTCTTTTGGGGGATAATTTCAACCTGAACCCGATAGGATAGCCGGATTGAAATCGGAGTTCCGCTTTAATTGCGGACTCCGATTTTTTTTTATTGTAACGGCATCTCGTTGTGGTGAGTTCCTTTCTATTTTTTTCTTGACCGGGCTTTATTTTTTCATTAAATTGAATCCTTGTTCAGTCCGGCATACAGAGTGGATCAGGTGTTTTTTATGAAGGAAATCAGAGAACCCAAAAAGGAGTTATTGGTTTTCTTTTTTGAATCGCTTGAATTATAATTTTATATCATGAGGTGAGAAGGAAAATACAAATGGAATCAGTTTTAATTGCCCCCTCAAGTTTTACTTTTCTGGGTATTCCCACAGTTTTATTTTCGCTGGTGATTCCCATAATCGGTGTCGGATTGTTTGCCTATATCATGGCAAAACGACTCGCGCCGCTTGTAAAGGCAGCTCCGGATGAACGTTTTGATAATATTCCGGTTCGCGTAAGCAATGTGGTAAAGATCTGGCTCGCTCAGTGGCGTCAGCCAAGATACATGACCGCAGGGGTTCTCCATATTTTGATTTTTTTC
This sequence comes from uncultured Desulfocicer sp., assembly GCA_964437395.1. Lineage (GTDB taxonomy): Bacteria > Desulfobacterota > Desulfobacteria > Desulfobacterales > SURF-7 > QZKS01. Next base: position 4,052 of record CAYTGW010000028.1, on the reverse strand, counting down.
GGTTTTTTATCACTGGGGATTCGATCTACCTCTCTGGTGGTTATTGGTCTGAAGGAAGGTTTTGTCCTCCCGGGGATGGACGGGATAATTGGACATATCTATAACATCTTCAAAGACTATGCTGCAACATGGGTATTGGTAGCCTGTATCATCGCGGCGGTTCGACGGGGAGTTTTCAGACCGGAACGATATGATGTGCCCAAAAAATATGGGCATGATCATACCGGTGAAGCTGTTTTTGTATTGGGCATAATTTCCACCCTTATGATTTCAGAAAGTCTTTTTGAAGCCAGTTTTGTTGCAGCACAGATTCAGCAGGGAGTCCAGCCTGAGTTCCTGGCACCCGGAACCCTCGCATGGCTTTTTAAAAATATTGTGCTGGATAAACCAAAAGAGACACTTCAGACACTTCATATCGCCAGTTATTATATCCATGATATCACCTTTTTCTTCTTTTTATGCTTCTTGCCGATGGGTAAGCATTTCCATGTAATTACCTCCTTGTTTAATGTTTTTTTTATGCGTACCAAACGGGGAAACGTAAAACCGGTCAAGTATGGTATTACGGATGAACAACTGGATGAAGTTGAATCCTTTGGTGTGAAAAAACTGGAAGATTTTACCTGGAAACATATTCTGGATTTTTATACTTGTGCGGATTGCGGAAGATGTTCGGATCAATGTCCGGCCAATGCAGTTGGAAGGCCTCTTTCACCACGATTCATATCCATCAAAGGACGGGATAAGGTTTTTAAAAATTACCCGTTGCGGGGAGATTTTTTGAAGAGTGAACCATTGATCGGCGATATTTATGAGGAAGATGAAATCTGGTCATGTACAACATGCGGCGCATGTGAGCAGGAATGTCCCATCGGCATCGAGTATATTGATAAGATTGTTGACCTTCGTCGGGGTATGGTAGATGAAGGAATGGTGCCCCAGTCCCTTCAGAAACCGTTAAAAGCAATCGAGAAACGCGGAAATCCATGGGGCAAAATGGAGAAGAAGCGTTCGGAGTGGACCACACTGAATAACTTTTCCGAAACCTGTACCGTAAAAGTTCTGGAAGAAGGCGTAACCGCAGATGTTCTGTATTTTGTAGATTCTATCAGCTCTTTTGATGACAGAATGCAGGCGATTGCCCAGGCAACCGCAAGGGTATTGACTGCTATAGGTATTGATTTCGGTATTCTTGGCAAGGATGAGAAGGATTCCGGAAATGAAGTCAGACGGTTTGGAGAGGAGATGCTTTTTCAGAATCTCAAGAGTCATAATACAGAGATGATCGTCAGTTCCGGAGTCCGAAAGATTGTCACGGCAGATCCACATGCTTTCAATTCATTGACACATGACTATTTAGGTCTGCCTCCGGTTGAGCATATCAGTCAGGTTGTTTCAAAAGCCATTAAATCCGGTAAATTGTCCCTCAAAATGATCGAGGATGCATCCAAGGTATACACCTATCATGACCCTTGTTATCTAGGACGTCATAATTCAGTATATGAAGACCCCCGGGAAGCACTGGATGCTCTGGAAGGTATCCGCCGTGTAGAGATGTTGAAGAGCCGGGATCGGTCATTTTGCTGCGGCGGCGGCGGTTTGATGCTTTTCTATGAACCTGAGGAAGAAGAGAGAATGGCAGTCCTTCGGGTGAAAATGGCTGCCAATGCCGGTGCAAATGTCATTGTTACGGCTTGTCCGTTCTGTCTGGTTAATATGGAAGATGCAATAAAAGTTGCCGGCATGGAAGGCAAAATGGAGGCCATTGATTTTGTGGAACTGATTGATCGGCATATCATTCGATAAGGGAAATATTGTTTTGGCAGGCGATCATGTTTGATGGTATAAACCTGGAGAATGGTTATTAAAATAAATAACTTGGGAGGATGAATATGGAAATTTTGGTATGTGTCAAGAGGGTTCCGGACACCTCGGAAAATGAGATCGGAGTCAATAGCGCTGGAACGGATATTGATCGTGACGATCTGGTTTACTCTGTAAACGAATGGGATAACTATGCGGTTGAAGAAGCCATTCAAATCGTTGATAGGGTCGGTGGGAAAGTAACCGTTGTCGCAGTTGGTGATAATGAATCGGAAGAAGTTCTCCGGAGAGAGATGGCAATGGGTGCCAATGATGGACTTCTCCTGTCCGATGACGCATTTGCTGGATCTGATGGAAAAGGGATCGCTGCTATCCTTAAAGCAGCGGTGAAAAAAGGAAATTATGATCTGGTGCTGACAGGTGCACAGGCGGATGCCGGTGCCGTTCAGGTTGGCGGAATGCTTGCCGCTATGCTGGATCAGCCCTATGCATCTCTTGTCAATTCTATCGAAATCATCAATGATAAGACCTTGAAAGTAGGGCGTGAAATCGAAGGCGGCAATCAGGAAATGAATGAGATTCAGATGCCTTGTGTTTTGTCCATCCAGACAGGTATCAATGAACCCCGTTATGTTGGAATTCGTGGAATCAGAAAGGTAGCATCTGTTGAAATTCCTGTTCTTGGCGCTTCGGATCTTGGGGTTTCATCCGGTTCAGTAGGCAGTGCTGGTGCCAAAGTTAAAGTTCAGGATTATTTCGTGCCTCAACTGGGTAAGGGCGCTGAAATGCTTGAAGGCAGCACAGAGGAAATCATTGATAAGCTGATTGAACTTTTGAAGGCCAAAGGAGGGCTGAAATAATGGCTCAGATTTTTGCATATATCACACACAAGGGCGGGGCTGCTGATGATACAGCTTTTGAGCTTGCAGCCGCTGCAAAAAAGATTGATGCAGGAGCTGCATTGACAGCAATCGTTACCGGAACAGGTGCAGACCTGAATACGGTTTGTAATGCTGTAACTGCCGCTTATAATGAAGTATGGAAAATTGACAATCAGGCATTGGCATATCCGAATGCCGAAGTCGTTCGCAAAGCACTTGTGAATATTCTTCCGGCTGATGGCATTGTGCTTTTGCCCCATGATACATTTGGTATGGATCTTGGTCCGGGCCTTTCTATAAAAATGGATTCCGCATTTGTTGCTGATGTGGTTGGCATTGAAGGAGTTGATGGAAAAACCCTGAAGTTGGTTCGCCAGGAATTCTCCGGTCAGGTAAGTACCCATGTTACCTGTGATGCATCTGCTGGTGCAGTATTAAATATCCGACCTGGTGTTTGCCAGCCAGGTGAAATGAAGCCTGTTGGTGGTCAAGTTGTTGACAAATCAGGGAGTGTCGGAGATGTAACCGTAGGTCGCAAGTTCCTCGAAGTCGTGAAGGCAGAAGTAGGTGATATTGATATCACCAAATCAGAGGTTCTTGTTTCAATTGGACGCGGTATTGAAGATCAGGAAAATATTGAGATCGCTACTCAACTGGCTGAGGCGATGGGAGCAGATTTATCTTGTTCACGGCCTATTGTGGATGCAAAATGGATGGAAAAAGCGCGTCAGGTAGGAACATCCGGCCAGACCGTAAAACCCAAGGTGTATCTTGCAATGGGTATCAGTGGATCTTTCCAGCATCTGGGAGGGATCAAAGGTTCACCTTTTATGATTGCTGTGAATAAGAATCCAAAGGCTCCGATTTTTCAGGTTGCTGATGTAGGAATTGTAGCTAATATTCTTGAATTCATGCCTGAACTGACTGAAAAGATCAATGGTCTCTAAAATTCATAATTGATTTTTTATTATACCGAATAACCGGCGGGTTTGAAAAAGCTCGCCGGTTTTTTATTCTTCCGGGAGAAGATCTCCTTCTATTATGAAATAAAATCTGAAATTATCTGTGGTCTTGTAACTGTATATCTCGTCTTTTTCAAAGGATAAATTTTTTATGGTTTTTAAATTCGGTAGACCAAGCGTAAAAGTGCTTTGATTATCAAGAAGTATCGTCATCAATTTACCAGCCACTGTGTTGATTATCTCCGTAAGGGAGTCCTGAATCAGATGTTCCGGAGGGTCATTTTCTTCCATCCATCCATATAAATTTTTTGTGATGCTGATGGCCAAATCCGTCGGAAAGATCATTGAAAATAATGCGCTCTTCGGCTCTTTTAAGTTGATTTCT
>CAYTGW010000027.1:0-28186 GCA_964437395.1 uncultured Desulfocicer sp. | reverse complement strand
CAAGATCTCCCTGGGACATGGTTGTTGCCGTTTGTCCATCAACGGTAGCAAGATCTCCCTGGGACATGGTTGTTGCCGTTTGTCCATCAACGGTAGCAAGATCACTTTGTGACATTACCGTTCCTGTTTGAGCATCAATTTTCCCCATTTCGTCTTCAGATATGAGTGCACCGGAACGGCCATCAATTGTCGCCAATTCATCTGAATCGATTAGTGCGCCTGCCCTTCCGTCTATTCCACTGAGCTCTTCAGGATTGATAATATCCATCGGGTAATTCCCAGCGACCTCACTGAGTGCAAGATCTTTATATGGAATTGGGGTAGATGAGTTGTATCGGGTAATAACAGCAGTTAATTTTTCGGATTTTTTAAAATTAGTAATGGTAAAGGATGCTTGTCTTATGCTTTCATAGTCACCGATTCGAACAAGAAATAAGGGTTGTTTTTTGGCAGTCGTGGTTTTATAAATGTAGGGTTCATAACCTTTTGTTCTTAGATCAATAACCAGATTTTCTGCATTTTTTCTCTGAAAAAATGCACCGACCTGAATGGAGTACAGCACTTTTGTATTGGAAGAGATACGGTTTGATTCTTCTGCTTGTGTTTGTTGAAATGAATTTTTATTAATATCCTTTTCTTCGATAATTTCACCTGAATAGCTATTAGATGAAAATACTATCAGAAAAAAAACAGAATAAATCATATATTTTGATCGCGGTGCCAATTCTGTATCCCCCCTTGATATGCGATTGCATGATGATCTTAAGCTGAAAAAGCTTTTGGGATCAGCGGTTATTGTAATACTGTATTACTCCTTTTCTATCGTCAATTCTGCGCTGTGGTAAGGCTTTGGCATCATATATATCTTTATATAGAATGCTATATGTCGAATCCTCATCAACAAACCGAAGGTCTTCTTCTTTCAGTGATAATCCTTTGCGTGTTTTGGCACCTTCCGGATAGACAACAAAGATAACATTTTCATACCACATTTCTTCAAACTCAGAAAGTGTATAACTTGTATGCCCCTTAAATGGATCTGCCAAGAAAATATGCCCCTGGTATATTCCTTTAAAGACTGTAAAGTGTCTATAGCCCATTAGTTTAATCGGTAGAATACAGGGGGTCTCGAGTTCTTGAAGGTCTATCATTTCTGCCTTGTATCCGATGCCTTTATAACCTAAAACTTTTACAAATTTTTTCATATCCAGAAGAGAAAATGCCCTTCGTTCAGCAATCTGCTCGCTGTCTCCATATCGCAAGAGTCCATGAATAACCTGTTTTTCAGTAAGTTTTTCACCGAGATAAAAATTCAGAAGCGTGGATAACGCTGCTGATCCACAGCTATAGTCAAAATTCTGATGAATAATTCGATCATCAAGTATATCTGAGTGTGGGCGAATCTTTACCCGGGAAAAAATTTTTTCATCAGAGCCGATTGCCAATACAGACTGCCCTTCAGGCATTTCCTTGATTATATCATCCCCACCTTTATAACCGATAAAATTGATAAACACCAGAAACACAATCAGCGGCATTTTTTTCAGTGCCCCTTTTTTGTATAGTTAAAATCACAAACCCAATTAACACAAATGAACATTGTTTAATATTCCATATCAATTGTACATTCAAATGTAAAGAAAAAAGTAGGCTATTGAACAGTGAGTTTATTTAACCCGTAAGTGTTAGCAGGGCAGTTTCACTGCATTTGAAATCATCTGATTTTTTGTCTGATAATTTTTTGTCTGAAAATCCAGAAAGGACAGTTGCTGGGTGAAAAGCTTTTCATGATGGATTTGCTTACGCCGATCTGATTTCCGGCATGGAGTCATATCGCAGTTCTAAAAATAAAAAAATACAATCTATCGGTATCCGGACAAATTCAAATTATCGATTCCTGTTGTATAGCTGAAATTAAGCGCGCGCTCATCATAACCGGCAACAATTTCCCATCCGATGTGATCTGTCTCGCCATTAGGCCCACTTCCAAAATTGAGGATCATCCAGAATCCGGTATCATTGTCTTCAGCATTAAAAATATAGTCCTGGTAATTGCTGAGGAATGGATCGCGTTTCAAAAGAATCGGTTTCGAGAGTGTCGGATCTGAGGTGCCCATTGCGTGCAATGTCGGATCCGCAGAAATCATGGGGTTGATCATACCCGTTGTTCTCTTCATATCCGCTTTAACATATCCTTGCATGTCATTTGTTCCAAAAACAATTTTTTTGATCTTTTTGTTCGGGTTATCGATATCATCAAATTCAACCTTTAAAATAACCCCATTAATAATTAATGGGTTATCAGGGCTTGCGCCCAGCTGGACATTCTCCCAGTTGATATCATAGTCATAAAAATTCTGATTTTGTCCTGCGCCCTGGGGGCCAGTCAGGCCATTATATGTAGCATAATTGTTATCCGTGGTACCGACACCGGCATCATACTTTGTGGTAGTAAGGGTGTCTCCCGCACCAGCTACATGTACACCCGTGTCGGTTCTCGGGTAATAACCGAGTTTAAGAGAGTCGATCTCCGTATAGGTTTCAACATGAATATCAAAAAAAACTCTTACTGTATTTGCATCGATCGTGAACTCAGAAAAGCCTACCTGACCGGTAATATTATCAAGTTCAGCATCTCCTATTGCCGCCATTTCCGACAAGGCATATTGTGGTATGAAAAGCATTAAAAAAAGGAACAGGGTAATTGATTTCCCTGCCTTTGTGCAATACTTGTTGCGGGAAAAACTTTGAATGTTTTTGTTTTTTAAAATCATATTGTTAAACCCATGATCAAATTTTATTGATATTTGGACTCATCATAAGGCAGATGCCAGTCATTTCCATATCCATATCCGGGAGCCTCTACAACAGTCAGTGATCTTACTCCATCTGCCGCAACAATACCAATATTAGCATTGCCCCATGACGATGAGGCTGTATCCAGAGGAACATATCCTTCGATCCCCCTGGCTCGAATCGAACCTTCAAAAGCAATTTTTGCTTCAATGTAGGACATGTCTAAACGGGGATTCGCAACATAGGGATAAGATGAACCATCACCTATATAACCATCCGGATCTTCTTCATATATTGTGCTCATATCCGATACGTTGCCGGTTCGGATTGTATATTTATGCCGTATGTAAGGGCTGTTATCTCCCTTAATCTGGATGCTGCTGTAAGAATACGGATTGACGGATGCGGTTGGCGCCCCTTGAATCAGATTTGGATCATCCTGAAACGATAAAACAGGCGTTTTATCCGCAGTGCCGAGCTTCATTGTACCGTAAGAAGTCCAAAGACTTGAATCGATTTCATCCCCTGGAGAAACTGTCTCCAAGTAGCTTGGCAAAATATTATCCGAACCACTGACCTGAAATTTTTGGGCCAGCAATAAACCGTTGACCGTAAGGCTATTTACTGGATCCATAGTGGATTCTGTGTCATGGGTATATTTCATCTGGTCGATCTCAACCGCCGTATGAATCGACATGCTAAATGTTCCGTCAATCGCGAGAAGTTCCGTCTGAATTTTGGATATCTCCATATTGTCCATGGCTAAGGGACCGAGGTTTTTGTCGTTAAAGACAACCCCGGTCGTATCGGCATAGAGCCTGATGATCGCTTCAGAGGCATTCATTCGGGAGTAATTATATCCATTCAACGGGTTGGAGATATTGTATGTCTGTGAACTTGCACCGCCGTCCCAAGAGTCGATAAAAACAGTATCCGGTTCATTAATCCCGATTGTATCGAAATGAATAGGTGCATTTAAGAACACATTATTCCACGTTGAGTTGATTTGAGCAAACAGACGCAGGTTGTTGAACTGCAGATATCCGGTGCTCGGCGTCAAACGTAATGAATTGGTCGTATGAAAGATTTGGATTGGCGAAGTGAAGATTGAAAAACCACTGAATCTGGCAGATGAATCAATAAAATTTTCAGGCGCAAGCATGTTGCCTGGATCCATAAAAACAGAACCGATCTGCCCAGAGACGGAGTCCAACTCATTTTCAGTGAGCTGTTCTAATGCCGGTAGCGTTACAGGCAAAAAACAGAGCCAATATGAGATAATTAATACTCTACTGATGAATTGCTTTTTCAACCTTTTTCTCCGTTAACATCTATCAGAACGTGTGAAGTAGCCTCAGTGTGTGAAACAGGAATATCTAGTGCGAACATTGTTTATTCACTTTTTGAATCATTATATAATAGTTTTATTTTTTAAGTCAAGATATAATTTTTGAAAAACCCTATGAACGCTAAATTTGCTTAGGGATTAACCATTTTCTTATCTTACTTAAAAACTTGTTCTAAAAGAATTGACTTTTCATCATTATTTTATTATATTGTTGTCAGGAAACTATCTCCACTGCGTTACATCTCATCAGAATTATAAATCTCCTGTTGATTACAATCTCAAGCTTATCTGTTCTTTGACATGCTGCTATACCATGTCTGCGCTCTGATTACAGAGAATAGACATGGGTAAAAGAGTAACGAGCACGCCAAACCATGAGTAATTATGGGACGGAAAGCCACGGGTCCGCCGGGCAGCGGTTGGATAGCCGGGTTACCTACAAAGAACTTTAACAGTTACGCATTATTTAACGGCCAAACCATGGGCAACCATGGGACGGAAAGCCACGGGTCCCGCTTTTGCGGGATAGCCGGGTTACCCGTTAAAGCCTCTTGTCAGAAAAATCACACAGCCAAACCATGGGCAACTATGGGACGGAAAGCCACGGGTCCTGCTTTTTGCGGGATAGCCGGGTTACCTCCTTATATGCCAAACCATGGGTAACCATGGGACGGAAAGCCACGGGTCCTGCTTTTTGCAGGATAGCCGGGATGCCTGTTCTATACAGATAAAGGAGTATATTATGAAAAAGCTTAGTTTCCTAACAGCAGCAATCTGGGCACTCGGACTTATAATCATTCCACAGGCAGGTATTGCCAAAATGACCGCCATGTCAGATCAAGATTTGAGAGAAGTGACAGGTCAGGCTGGCATTGCCATTCAGACTGATCAATTTGACGGTTTGAATCTTGCCGGGAAGCCTCTGGCTTCTCCCACTCAAGACGGCTTCGGGAACGTTAATTGGAACGATTCAAAAAATCTGCTTGCCTCATCAAATGCAAACATGGCAGCTGTAACCGGTTTTACCGGAGCCGACAGTAGATTTATTGTCGGTGATGCTGCAATGGGAATGCATGTCCATTTGGACAAGGCAGAAATCAATATCGATTCCATGACAACCGAATTAATGATGGGGGACAAAAGTATGGGTACCATTGGTATCAAAGGTCTGAATGTCAAGATATCGGGAGACGTGTACATATTTGTAAGGAATTAAATATGTCGGTTACTCTTTTACCCTTTTTCATCCGTTGGCCAGTTAGCCGGTTGACCGGTTGGCTCGGCCCGTTAACATGTTTGACAAAATAGTATCTTGTCTGACGTATTATCTTATTTTTCTATTTTCCCCCAAAGCATAGCTATATTACTTTTTCTTGAATGCATTGTAACAAATGCGGTTCTCTCTGCGTGAATCTGCCATAATGTATCATAACAGTTTAAAAACAATAACATATCTGTTACTTTTTCTGTGCGTAATGCCACGCACTGGTATGGCACTGGAAATTCACACCCGATATGCAACGATTATTTATAATGAAGACAGCGATCTGGATAGATTTAATGAGGAGATTCATCTGGGGAAATACAGTTTTCTATTACAGCAGGATGGGATTCAAAGTGTGGAAGATGAGGTAAGGCTGAAAACCGATTTGATTTTTGATCGGGTACAAGAGATTCTGGATATGTTTCCGGAAGATAGTAAGTTTAAAATCATCATAAGCTCATCCGGTCAGGATACTCGAAATATTCATCAACAGATATATGGGCTTCCAGGCAAATCGACTGCATTTTATGCGAACGATATTGACATGGTCTTTTTTTCTGCTGAAGATACTGAACTATCTATAATCGCGCATGAATTTGCCCATGTTATCATGCAAAAATACTTTCAAACAACTCCTCCTGTCAAAATCCATGAACTGTTATCAAGATATGCCGCAACACATATAAAAGATTAGATAATTTAGATCTTAAAAAATAGATATCTGTAACAGAAACATATAATAGTCTGTTTATCCGCTTTCAAGATCTGATAACTTTTTCCTTGCTGACAGCAGGGCAGGATCAATGCTCAATGCTTTTTGATACTCCTCAACAGCACGATACACGATCCCGACTTCATGGTATAAATCACCTGATTTGATCCTAATCCATGGATTTTCCGGCAGTCTGTCCCTTGCCAGACGCATAACCCTTAGGGCCTCATCACCTTGGCCCTTTGAAAGCAGATAGTCGCACACAGCAATGAAATGCCATGCCTGTCCACCTTCTTGCTTTGCTAAGTGTTTTATTGCTCCCTGATAAGCATATCCAATAAATCGATCCGGATTTTTATTTTTCAGATAATCGGAAAAATAAAGAAAGGATTCAACATACTGTGGCAAGGCTTTCAAGATCAGATCCTTTCCTGCGCCACCTTTCTCCATACAATCAATCGTTGCAAGGTGGTTGGATTTACTTAGATCCAACTCCATAGCTTTTTGAAAAAAAGGAGCGCTCTCACTTGTTCGTCGTTGAGATAATAACCATGCAGCATAATTTTTATAACTTTCCGGTGTATTTCCATCTCTTTTAATCCCAGCCTGAAGAAATTTTTCAGCATCTTCACTTTGATGATTTTCGGACAACACAATGCCCAGGCGCTGGAGATATTCCGCTCTTGAAGGATTGTTGAAGATTGCCTTTTTGTAATTTTCTTCAGCAATAATTGTATTGCCTAAAAAATACTCGATATTTCCAATACCAAAATAATATTGTGCATTCAAAGGATCATACATGGATGCCTTATAGGCAATGGGTAGAATTTGTTGAAGTTCATGCCGGGGAACGGTTTTATCAAGATAGATATCTTTTATCATTGAAAAATGATACCTTCCAACAGCACATCCTGCCTGAAAGCAAAAAGAAAAGACAAGAAGGATCCCTGTCAGGATGATAGACCATTTTCCTGCCGGCTTTACTTGTTCTTCCAGATAGGTTGGCTCATGCTTGACACGAAGTCTTGTATGGGCAGCAGATACCATCAGGCCGATAAGAAAAAAAAAGTACAGTCCATTGGCTCCGTTATTCAGATTAAAATCCGTTATGCTATGCAGCAGTATGGCTATGATTCCTGTCATGCAGGCCAGACACATCAATATTGAATATGAATCCCGCCTTGTCCGAAACACTTTGATTGTTGTATGAAAAACTGAACTCATGAACCATAGCACGAGCCCTGCGCCAATCAGACCGCCATTGGTGAGAAGCTCAAGATAATCGTTGTGTGCATGGTTGAAAACGAATCCCCCCGGCACGGATCGGTATCCTGGATAAATGTCGATAAACGTACCAAGTCCGGTTCCGGATATCAAAAAATCTCTGATAATATTTATTGAATCGCCCCATATCAGCAAGCGTGCGTCATGAATCAGCCCTTCTGCATTTCGAATTTTTTCAAATCGATCAAAAATAAAATCCCATCCAAACCATCCTACGGAAAAAAGGATCAATATCATGCTCATCGGGAAAAGAAAAAAAATCTTCTTTCTTGTATTTCTGAAATAAAGCATAGCCGCCAGGAAGCACAATGAGATACACAGGCTGATGATGCCACCCCGTGAGTAACTCAGGAATATGGAAGCCCCGATTATTATGGTCGACAATCCAAAAAGAAAATGCATATTAGTCTTTGGATTATCGAAAAATTCAAACACCCTCTGACGAAAACTGCCATACATTACAACTGGACGATAATAAAGGAACAGAGCCAGTGAAAGTGGAAATACCATTTCCATGAATCCGGCATAATGATTATGATAAATATAGGGCCCAAAGGGTGTGGCATTTTCCGGAACGTTTCTGAACCAGTAAATTTTATCTGCAGAAAGAAAATATTGAAGAATCGCCAGTGTTGCTATGGCAGAGGAGAGCAAAACAATATATTTTACGGTTTTTTTTAGGTAGTCCTTTTGGGTAAACAATTGAACGGTAAGAATATAAAAAATAACATATGTGGAATATCGGAAAAACTCCAATAGGGTTGAGCGCTTGTTGATACTCAAAGAAATCCATTGGACAGGTTCAGCAATTCCAATCGTTTCCTTATACAGCTTGACGGTTGCTGGTGATAATAATTCAATAAGAAAAACAGGAAAAGGAACTATCTGTATCGCTATCCAGAATAAAAACAGTGTGAGTGGTAATGTTCCCGGTATCTGATACGCTATCTCCTTTTTGTTCCGATACTCCAGGAGTAACAGTAAAAACCCACTTAAAGTGCTTGTCGAAATAATTAAAAAAGACCACTCCTCTCTTGCTCCAAATGATAATGGTGCAAAAATAAGGATAAAAATAAAAATCTGATGAATTGTTTTATGCATGAGAAAAACGGGGAAACAAGCCACCTTGAATGACGGTCAGTGGATTTTTTGTAACAAGGGAAAATGCTTTTTCCCTGCCAATAATCCTGGCTGCTGCTTTTATCCCCAGAGAGAGCAAAGGACGTCGATCTTCTGTAGAGTGCGCATCGGAGGCAATAATATCCACAACATTTTTTTTCAATAAATATTCAGCGCATTGCTTTGTCGCAAGGCCGAATCTCCCGACAAGACTGTCTGCTGTAATCTGCACCAGGACATCCGCTTCATGGAGATCAAAAACGATTTTTGGTTGTCTGATAATATCCGGATGACGTTCCGGATGGGCAAGAATCGGTCGGTATCCTCTGATTTTCAATTGGAAAAAGGTATCTTCGCTGTTATGCGGAAGATGGGAAGGAGGAAACTCAATCAGAATATATGGCGTGTGATTGATTGTATAGGTCAGCATGGAATCCAGATCCATCATCATGGAAACTTCTGCCCCTGGAATCACAGAGACCGGCACACCCCATTGATCCAATCGATGGTTAAGATCTTGAGTCGCTTCATAAATATTTTGGGGAGTTGGATAATTATTTCGAATATGGGGAGTTGCAATGATTCTGGTTATACCATCTTCCGTTGCCATCTGCGCCATCAACACAGAGATATCCATATTCATTGCACCATCATCAACACTAGCAAGAATATGGCAGTGAGTATCAATCATCTGTTTTGACTGGATGGGTCAGGAATCGTCAGCGACACGGGAACAGTATCCATCATATCCGTAGTAATGGTTTATCCAACCTCGCTTTGTGTCCACTGCATTAATCACCATTCCAATCGGATGAGGGTCGATCTCTTTCAATATTTTCAAACCTTTTCTTGCAGATTCATAGGTCGTATGTCCGGCTCTTGCTACAACGATTATGCTATCGGTGAATCTGATTAAAATCTGGCTATCGGTTACAGACAGAACCGGTGCGGAATCGAAAATAATATGATCAAACTTTGAACTGAGTGTCTTAACTAATTTTTCCATTCTAACAGAATTTAACAACTCTGATGGTATCGGTGGAATTGGCCCGGAAGTCATTATGCTCAGGTTCCCCACAGAACTTTTCTGTAAAATATCCCCGCTGGAAACACCGGATAAAAAAGTACTCAACCCGCTTGTATTTTCAAGATTAAACACCTTATGAAGCCGAGGACGCCTTAAGTCACCATCCACCAACAGCACATTTTTCCCGGTCTTTGCTATTGTAAAAGCCAGATTGGCTGCTGTTGTTGTTTTTCCCTCTCCCGATGCCATACTGGTAACTAAAATAGTCTGCGGTGGTTTTTCTGCAGAACAAAGCATTACCGATGTTCGCAGGGCACGATAATTTTCTGTTACCAAAGACGCAGGTTCATCGACAACAATATTCTCGATTCGTTGATTTTTCTTTTTTGAAAAAGGGATAATCCCCAATACAGGAATGTGTAAATTTTCTTCTACATCCTCAGATGATTTAATGGTATTATCAAGATACTCGATAAAAAATGCCAGACCAATCCCGCCAAAAATCCCGAAAAATATCCCAAGCAAAACATTCAGCTTCTTTCTAGGTTTGGCCGGATATTCGGGTGTTTCAGCAGCATCAATCACCCATACATTTACCGGTTGTATCTTTTCTGTGATTCTTTGCTCTTTAATTTTGGTCACCAGCGCATTATATAATTGACGATTTGTATCAACATCTCGCTTCAAAATCCCATATTGTACAAATTTTTCATTTAGATTTACCGCTTCTGCTTTTGTCTGTAAAAGCAAATCCCGAAGGTCATCTTCGTTTGTCTTGGCCAGCTCAAAATCATTTAAAGCAGATTTTACAACCCTTGATACTTCGGAAGATTTTTTTTCTTTTAAACCTTGTAGTTCTCCAATGGCTCGTTTCATAACCGGATGTTTTTCGCCATATTTTTTGGATACTTCCGTGATATTTTGTTCTGACTTTAATATCTGCTCCTGAATGGACTGAAAAGTTTTACTCAAATAGACACTGGGTATCGTTTCTGCTTCAGATTCAGTAATGACTGCTAATTTTTTATAAATGGCTTCTATCTCTTTTCGATCTGCTTCCGCCTTGGTTAAACGAGTGCTTAGTTCCGCTAATTTTTGCGGAATAATTGCAACCCGGTCTTCTATGGTTACAATATCTTTCTCCCGGATATATTCCTGTAATAAGTTCTCGGCTTTTTCCAGCTTTTTCCCTTCCTCCTCAGCCTTCTTGGACATCCATGAAATAGCATATTCAGAAGCCCGCATTCTCATCTCCAGAACCTCTTCAATATAGGCTTTGGCAACTGAATTTACAACGAGTGTGGCCAAAACCGGATTCCTAGATAAATAGCTTACTTCAACAACCCGGCTGTTCCGGACTGGTTCGACAGAAATTGAGCTACTGATGATCTGGGCAATCTTCCCTGCAGGCGATAAGGTTTCCTTTTTATCATCTATTGTTGATTCACTTAAATTGTAGTCATTGATCCCGGTGATTTTAATAATCACAGAAAACAGGTCTGAAAACCAATTTAAAAATCGACCAATCAACGATGGAGAAAAATTTCCCCCTGTAAATTCAGAATAATAATTTACATCCAGAGAAAGCAATTCAACAACACGTCTTGCAACAGCATTGCTTTTTATGATCTGAAATTGTGTTTCAAGAAATTCCGGATCATAATTGACAGGATAATCATTCATTAATAAAGGCTTTGACTCACTTTTCTCAACCAGCATATTTGTGGAAGCTTCATACATCGGTGTTGCCGTAAAGGTTCCGATAACGACAATAGTGAATGTAATGATAAAAAAAGTAAGGATGGTCGCCTTTCTTTTTTCGATAATCCGCAAATAGTCTCTTAAATGTATCTCTTTTTCATTCATTAGAAAAAACTTTCCGGGACGACGATTACATCCTCTGGTAAAATTGGTTCATCCATTTTCACATCTGCCAGGACTTCTTCTTTCCCTTGAATCTTTCTGATAATTGTTATGGCTGTTTTGGATGCCTTTGCTGTGAATCCTCCTGCCATGGTAATGGCTTTAATGACCGATGAAGACTCCTCATAATCATATGCATCCGGTTTTTTGATCTCTCCTGTTACGTAATAGACATCATTTTTGGGGATATAAATACTATCTCCATCCCTGATTTGAATATTCAGATTGCTCTCGCCCTCTTCTACCAGGTGCTTTAAATTAATTTTAATAACACTCTCATTCGCTCCTGTAGCCCCCACTTTTCGTTTAATAATCGCCTTTGAGCATGCCAGCTTTGTCATACCCCCGGCCTGAGAAATGATTTCCAGAAGGCTTGTATCTTCCCGAAGATTATACATTCCAGGACTATTGACTTGTCCGAGAATAATCGCCTTACGACTCCTGTATTCCTTTATAAAAATATTCACTTGCGAGTCTACAATATACCCGTCATTGAACAATTCTGTAATTTTTTTCTCAATCTGTGAGACGGTCATATCTTTCACAACGACCTGCCCAATCAGTGGGATGGATATCGTACCGGCATACGAGACGCTAGAGACAGTTGACATATCGTTATGTTCATATACCGTAATGGAAAGAACATCACCCTCACCGACAATATAATCTCCGGCAAAAATTTTGCCGGCAGATAAAAACAGCATTATCAAAAAAGTGTTGAGAATATAGCTTTTCATATCATCCTGGTCATAAACAAAAATTTAAAAATCATTGTCAAAAACCTACATGGCCCCCGTGATATTGAACATCATTGTATGGTCAGCATATCCTACGCCATTGATATTGGAGTTCCGTATGTTATAGATATATGAAACCTCTCCGGTCAACCATTCCCGGAAAAAGTATTTTGTCCCGATTGAAAAACCGTATTTATTGTCTTCCCGCTCCTCTGGTCCGGCACCAGTATAATCAAATTCACCTTCATAAAGCTCGTTTGAATAAAGAAGCTGGCCATTCATGGAAATTTTTTCATTGATGATTTGCAGATATTCAGCAGTAATACTGTTGACTAAACTGTAATAGGTAATGCTGTTGTCAAATTGATCCGTATTGATTATGGTTGTCTCCTCGGTTCTTCTGAGCCCGATCAGTTTTAGAGATGTTTTGGGCGTAAATGTGTGATTGAGTTTCAACTCAAGCGCCATATTGGAACCATCCCCTCCAGAGAATTCCCGGCTCTCAAATTTCTTATTGCCAAAACCAGCCTTAAAACTACCTTTTGATTTTTCGGTAATGTCCCAATCAATTCCCAAAAAATAGCGAAGCTCATTACTGTCCATTTCCGACATACGATAGCTGATATCCATAAATTCGACTTCTGTAAACAGGGCTGTTTTGGATTTGATTCGGTAAAACAGATACCCGGAGATTCGGTTATCTGCGCGATCAGCATATTCAATCGCCATATCATCGTATTGTAAAAGAAAATTCGAATAATCCGTACGAACAGAAATTTTATCAGTGATATCATACGAGAGGATAAGCTGAAACAGATTACTCAAATATTTATCCTGATTTTCACTCACACCCAATCCATATGGCTCGTGTGAATTCCGGAGTTGATCGATAAAGTCAAATGACAAACCGCCTCGAAGATTATACTGAAAAAAACCATCTGCTTTATAATCCACAATATTTGCATCACTATATTCCAGATTGGTTTTAATATCAGAATTTATAAGAAAATAGGATTGATAACGTCTGAAGGATTCCGGTTTTGTTCTGGATATGCTCAACCCACTAGGCGCTGTATTAGAGGTTTCAAGCTCTAATCGGCTTTCTCTATTGCTGGGCAGAGATATCCAGATTCCAGGAGTGATTACAGTGGTCAGATCCCCTTTTGTATCATTTTCAGTCCGATAAATATTGGTAGAATAGTTTTCAGAAAGGGAGAGGAATTGATGATATATCCCGGTATCTTTACCGAATATATCTCCGCTTATGCTGCCTTCTGCATGAGCAGTGAAGGGAAGTACAACACAGAAAAAAAGCATAATAAAAAATTTTCTTTTCATCATGATGGGCTTGCAATACCTCTCCCGGCCCCGGATCCGCCGACCGGTCCAGCAGCACCGCCTGCAGGGCCGCCACCGGCAGCTCCACCGGCAGCTCCAGCAGCA
The DNA here is from genome assembly GCA_964437395.1 of uncultured Desulfocicer sp. Lineage (GTDB taxonomy): Bacteria > Desulfobacterota > Desulfobacteria > Desulfobacterales > SURF-7 > QZKS01. The sequence continues at coordinate 14,533 of CAYTGW010000027.1, read as the reverse complement.
CCGGCTGCTGCGCCTCCATTATCAAGCTCTTCACCCGGTGTCAGGGCAAGGCCGGTCTTATTACCTTCATCGATCGAATTACCTGCTCCTTGCTCTTTCTTCAGTTTCATGGCAACAGCGACCATCACTTCAGCATCCACCGGTTTAATGCCTGCTGCAATCGCTCCTGTTATAATTTTCCTGGGATCGATATCTGAAAAAACTGCAATTTTAATAATTGCCTCCGCATTTTTACTGCTTTTTATAAGCTCTGTAATAACATTTTCTGCCGGATAGTTTTGAACAGCTGCCGTCATTACATCCGCATCTGAAATACCGACCTTACGGGAAATGAATATAATCGATTCTATTGATGCACTTTCATTTTTTTTTACTTTTGCAAACAACGCGGCAAGCTGCGCCACATAATTTGATTCTTTTGATTCATGAATGAGTTTCAGATGTTTTTCAAAGCGAAGGACATCAAAAGCATCAGCAGCCAATCCATTGATCGGCGAAAAAAGAAGCATGAAAAAAATAAAAATGATTTTGATTTTTGCCATTTTCACCTCATTACATGTAATCCCGGTTTCATAAAAATTAAAATGTTAATTTTAAATCGTTGGAAAAGTGCAAATAAATAGCTTATTATTCTGCTCTGTAATGACTCAAGATTGATTTGTCTGGCAGAATTTTTTTTTTCAATCATGCATACTTTGCCGATCAAGTGATCAGGTTTGAATAATTCATCACAATAAGCCAACGCATCACCCTTGGTCTGAAGTCGAATTTTCCCGTTTGCTGCTTTTTTCTTTTTGATCAACCTGTGAAGAATAAGAGATTCCTGTTGATTGATAAAAAAAACAAGATCTCCAGGTGACAATGCTTCTGGTCTCACCTTTTGTATTTTTACAATATCACCATTGGATAAAAATGGTTCCATGCTGAAACCAGTAACCTGAATACGAAGCATGACACCGGCCTTTAGTAATTCCTTTATCAGAGCATTTTTTTGCTGTTTACTGAGCATAATCTGATTGTTCATGGGACCTCATTCAATGAAATTGAGTTTCAGAGAAATCATTCAAAAAATCGACTGTTTCTGGTCCGGGTGTAAATGATAGCTCATAACATGGAATATTTGAAATGATCTTCTCACAAGATCCCATGCTTTTTAGCATGACTTCCTGATCATACCAGGGTATGGAAACAATCGGGAATAATTTTTCTGATGATTCTCTTGTATTCAGTTGTCTTATGCTGCAAGAAGTTTCATGCTTTAAAAATAAAATTGCAGTAACATCTGTTTTCCGGCTTTCAGCAATTCCAGCCTCGCCTGGCCATGGCGTTCCATAAGCAGTAAATGAATCGCTGTTTTTTCTGACGATGATTCGATCATCACTTAACAAACTTTCATCATGATTCTCAATAATCTGTTTTGCAAGAGTACTTTTTCCAGCACCCGATTTTCCGGGAAAAAGGAAGCCCTTATTTCCTCCAAAAACAGCACCGGCCGCATGCATCAGCAGGCCCTGGTGTGAGCTAAGAATATACATGAGAAGTATCTGGTCAAGAGGATAACAAACCGGATTGTATAACAGTTTGTTTCCCTGGTCTGAATTCAACATGGCTTCACTGCAATAGATGGTCACCTCCGTGAATCCGGGGTTACTGATTGCCAGCCAGATATCCTGATCAAAACCCGCTGGTTTCAACGATATGCAATAAGTACCCTCATTCATGAACATGGCCCAGGAAAGGCCACTATCAAAAACTTTTTTCCAGCCGCAAATATCGGGCTTATTTCCGATTATGAGTTGAATCTGAATATCAATATCATTCAAGCTTGCTCCCTGGTTTCCGACGAACGAACTGTAGGCTGTGTCCATGTGCCGGGATATCTTTGCATCCTGGCACTGGATATGAAAATGAACCCCGGCAATCTGAATATGTTGAGTATCTTTCATCAATATCAAAAGTATCCATACCAAATGGTTATGACCCCGGTCCTGCGCAATGCATTCCAAGGCAAGAGCCAATCGACCCAAAAGCGCTACCGCCAAAGGAAAGCTTGCATCCAGCGGCCAGAACCTCTTCTGCAGCCAGCTCAATGATACGAAGCACTGGCTTTTCATATTTTTTTTTGTTGCGATCCTGATTCGTTTGATTCTCGTTCATCGCCATCCTCCTTCTGCGCCAATTTCAAAAGTCTGTTGTTGTAGTTCCGGCGAAAGCCGGACATGCAGTAAAGCGCAGCGCTATCTATTATTCTCAGTTCTTTTCTGGACATCGGCTTTCGCCGGTGTGACGCTTTTAAACCGTTTTGAAATTGGCTCTTCTGCCTGAAAGTTGCAAACTGCTTCCAATCGATGTTTTCCAATTTCGCAAAGATATTCAGAGCAGATTTCTTCATTTCCCTTTTCTAATTGAAAAAAAGCAGGGCAATATCCACACAAAGCAATTTTTTCACAATTACTGCATGTATCAATACTGTAGTTCTTATCATGAATCTCAGGGATAACTGTTTTCCACCCTTCCTGAAAACTGCCATCTAAAAGATCAAATTCCGGTTTGCTGGTCATAAGACACGGGTGCAGTTTCAAAGACGGATCAATATAAAAAGAAGCTACCCCTGCTCCACATTTATACAGCGAGATAGGAGGTTGAAGATTTTGGGTCTTTACATAATACTCCCCCCATTTCCGATACCGATCAACATCTGACATCTCCAATGCTATTGCATCTTCTGGCCTCACACGGAAATCGAGTGGAGATTGATCTCCATTCAGGCATGGGAACAAAGCTGCATCCAACCGGAATTTAACTCCTAAATTCCGTGCGATGCTTTCAATTGCTGCAAATTCATGAAAATTGACAGACATGAGTATTGTTTTCAACGCAACCCGTATTCCGTGATCAAGCAGAAGATTGATCCCTTCCATACAAAGCTTATATGAGTCCTTGACACGTGTAATCCGTTCAAAAGTATCAGATGTCGCCCCGTAAAGGCTGATCTCTACTACCTGAGGAGGCAGATCTTTAAAAATATCAATAATATCATTTGTTACACATGTGCCATTTGAAAAAACAGTTACCAGCAAGCCATTCTGGATCGCATATTGATAAATTTTAAGAAAATCCCTTCTTAATAAAGGTTCACCCCCTGTAATTAAAAGATGGAGACAACCAGCATCTGTAATCTCATCAATGATCCGAATCCATTTTTCAGTGCCGGCTTCACGGTAAAGGTGATCAATCCTTTCTGATTTTTTTCCCAGGTAACAATGGATACAATTCAAGTTACATTGCCAGGTCAGATCAAGAGATCCTGACAGGGGAATCCTCTGCTTGGAGACCTTTTCATTGAACCGCTGCAAGTATTCCCGGCCTGAGATTCCGATTGTTTGAGAGCAATCCAATATTATACCACCTGTTCAATCAAATTTTCTGTGAGAAAATTATTTATCAATTCGAAAAGATCCTCCTCTGCTTTTTTCTCTTCCACATCAAATTCATTGATCATCATAGACAGGATCTTCTCAACCGGCTTTTCTTGCTCAAGATGGGTCCAGATAAATTCTGCAACCGGATTCAATGAGAAGATCCTTTGCATATCTGCTAATTTTCCTCGGATTGGGACAAGAATTGTTTCATCTGCGATTTTCCTGACAACAATCTCATCCTTTTTTCGATATATCTTTTCTTTTTTCATATCACGTAATCTCTTTGTTCAGGCCTCTTTGTGTAATTTGATCTTTTACAGAGTCATCAATGTACCACTCTCTTTTTGATCTGAAGGGCCGGATCTCCCAACAGATTGTAAACACAAGGCGGTTGTCCACCCTTTGCTTTTTCCCCAACGTTTATCAAACTACTTTGGATTGCATCCCCAAGAACAGATTCATCTTTTTGAAAAATTTCTTTGAAAAATTCCTGATCCAGAATGGTTGCATGAGCGTTCATGGAAAATCCAGTAGGTGCCCAGACTGCGATTGCCCCTTCTTCTTCATCCATCAACAAGGTTTCACCAAGAGAATCATAACCGGGTATTGAAAAACGCCCCGCCACACATGTCATTGCAGCAACAATTGGTAATTTATCTTTATTGTCAAACAGAGGAACGTCCGCATTCTTCAGAAGACCTTCATCAGCCAGAAAACTCACTGCTCCATGCCCCAAATAGTTTATCAGAAGAACGCCATCCTGAATCCCTGAAAACATTTTGGATCTCGCAGCACTGACTCCTAGATTCGAAAGATATATCTTCTGAGTGGAGTATTCAGCAGGTAAATTCGCAGCAACCGCATCGCTGTCTGCAGTGAAATCACCGCCGTTATCCGGATTATCCGCCATCATCATAATTCGATTACACCACTCACCTTCCAATGAACTCTCATATCGTTCGATCTTCTGGATAATCTTTGTAAAGCTATCTACGGTGATCGCCGGTATTCTGCCAATGGCAATCTCTGGTATACCATCATTCTTTTCGACGTCCGCAAAGGGGATATCCGAAGCAAAAAGCCCATAGGGTGTTGATATCAGGAACGGCGGAATCAAATTGTCTCCATGTCCCTGATAATCCTTGTAGTCATAAGTGCCATCACCTGCAAGAACAACATACCGTGGTGGAACAATCCAGTTATGGTATGCATAGGAAAGAAAATCGCGTATCGCTACCGGGCTGGCAATACCATGGTTGAATTCATCAAAAATATCTTCAAGCATAACTACTTTGGTGGTGTATCCTTTTTGTTTACGATATTCAGCAAGTGCTCTTGCACCAGCTTCCAACTCAGGTATGGAGATAACAATATAATCCGCGCCATTTCTATTGCCTCTGAGATTCGACCGGCTGTCAGCAATAAAAGATACTGGTTTTTTCACTGCATCCGCCGTTACAGCAAAATACTTTGATGAGGAACCATCAGAAGGAAAGGAAACTGAAATATCATTTTCATCCTGACGGATGATCGCTGAATTTATATAAGCTGGTTCATGATTCCGGGTAACATCAAACACCATGATATCCGGAGTGGAAAAGCCGTTGACTGTGATGGTATCATTTTCATTCCCAGTAAGGAATAAAGAGTCTCCAGATGCAGTGAAAGAACGATTGTACGTCACATCAAATGCATTCACATAGAAAAAGCTGTATGGAACACCTGTGTCCAGCAACCCTTTGACAGCCACTGAATTATCCCCCTCGTTCAGAATCGCCTGGTCAAAAGAAAATTCGAACTCCGCATCATCCGTTCCGTTCCAATAGCCCTCTCCGACCATAATTCCGTTGATATTGACTTCAACATGATGATCATTCTCTATATCCGGAAAATCCGATCCTCCTTTCAGGGAAACGGTGATACTGGCAGTGTTCTCCCCCGCAACCGATGCAACAGCAGCCAGTTTGAACGGAAAATTTTTCGGTTCCTGGTCAGGGCCGCTGGAAATAATCATATCCCAGATCCAAAAATCAGCCTCAGGGTCATCATACAATCCTGTAACCGGCCATTGATTTCTTTCCGCATGAACCATGTCGGTAAAATACTCTTCCTGAGTCTGATTATCTGGTACACTATCATTCAGGACAGTCATATTCAGCCCATTGCCTTTTTCCAGCCAATAGATATTTTGATTCGTGTATGAGCTGCTGATTGCTTCTCCGTAAAAATAGATGCCTTTATCTTGCTGAGCTTTCATCCAGGCGACCTGCTTACCAGCAGAATGAATTGATAACTTGCCCTTTTGAATCAACTGGTTTACCCTGTTGATCGGAAGATTCATCACTTCTGCGATCTCTGAGACAGCCAGAAAGTATATCCCTTTCTCTTGGATACAGATTTTCGCTTCTGTTCCTTTATGATATTTTTTCAGTCTTTTATATTTTTCCCGTAATACTTTTGCGAGTTTCAAATGCTGTTTCTTAAATTCATTTATTTGCCGGGGACGAGACTTGAAATCTCCTGTGCTGGCTTGATCAAAATAAGTTTTCTCAGATAATGACTCATCTCCGGATTGCAACTTATGCAAGCTTTTTTTACCAAAAATCCTTACATAAATCTGTTCTAATAGGTCAAGGCCTTCCCCATCTACCGTTACTGTAAACGGACCATGAACCCTTGCCTTTCCGCGGCACTCTTTTTCTATCAATTTATAAGTATAGGTTTCTCCGGAAACCGCCTTATCATCCGTATACCGATAGGTTCCTCCCTGACTATGAACAAGTAAACCCGGCAATATCTTTTCATTCAGTTTTTCAAACTCCCCAGCAGCAGCATCTTTCCGATACAGATCAAATCCCAGTGTACCCACTTCCGAAACTGTCTCCCATTCAACAACAACTCGATTGTCTTCTTCATATGCCTTAAAGGATGATAAAACTGCCAGTGTTGGGACATATGCGAACACTTCTGAGGAATCGGACACATCATCCGGATCTGAATAATTGACATACAGATAATCATCACCTGAAACATTTAATATCCCATCATTTGAACTTCCACTAGAGTATGAAATCGGCATACCGAAAGTATATTCAAAAATACCGGTATCAGGGCCTGTTTCCGTCAACACTATTGTTTCTGAATCTGTCGCGCTGACTGGTAAGGAAGAAGATCCGGTTACCTGAATTGAAACCGTTATGGTTTCTGCGATGTTGGAGTTCGTATTCTGGTCTGGATCAGTAATTTTAACATAGGCGCGATCCGATCCACCAAGAATATCATATCCATTTATCGGTGCGCCGGATGCATCCGTAAATGCAATCGAACTCCAGCTATTCATACGGAATTCATCATGGAGGATTGTGTATGGATATGAAAGTTCGGACGGTAGATCCGATTGAAAGGAGGTACCATGTGTTGTTGCAACGGCTGTCCAGGTTCCGTAAAAAATATCATCTATTGAATTGTCATAAGAGCTTGTTAAAAAGGCAGAGCTGTCTACCGTCCCGGTTGTATCTGTAAAAATCAAATCCCCTTTTCCATCATAGTACGCTACATCATAGGTTGAACCCGGAACCCACCCGGGTCCGCCCACATAAATCACATCATCTCCGACACCCGTATTAGCCGGATCACGGTAATACAGATTGTCTTCTGTAGAATAATCATTAGTATAAGATGAAAGGTGTGGCACATAATCGATAACCGTTGCTGTTATCGGAGACACGGTTTGATTGCTCGCAATTGAAGAAGTTGTTTCAATCTGTGTAATCCCGATATCCAAGGGATCATCAACTATCACCTGGTAGGATAGAGTCATCGTTCTGCCAGGTTGGATAGAGAATCCATCCATTGATGTGACCAGATTGGGAGGGATGCCGTTGTCAAGTTGATTTGGATCCCCGGCCACATTCGTATATGTGACGGTCTGGTTGACCGAGGCAGCAATTTCAACATCATCAAAAAAAACACGGTCGGTATTTCCCATATTTGCTGAGCTTAAAAAACGAATCCTTGTATTGGAAGATAAATAGGATGAGATATCCCGCGACCATGCAACATAGCCAGTATCATTATTTGGCCCTTGAAACCGACCCAGTTCAGTCCAGCTTGATCCACCATTATTTGAAATAGCGATGGTGACGTAGTCATTGGCATTATCCAACTGATTTCGTCTATAACGAAAACTGAGCGTCGCAGTATCATATCCTGAAAGATTCACCTCTCTTTGAACACCCTCACCACCGCCATCATTGTCCTGTATCTGTAAAACATAGGACGACGTATCTGTCATTACCTGCTCGTCATTGCTTGTCGCTCCATCGGATTCATTGATTTCAAGCCAGTTTGTGGCCCAATTGGCAGTACCATTATTATTACTATAGGATCGGGCATTGAATTCATCACGAAATGTAGCCGTTCCCTGGCTGGAAACCGTCACAGAAGTGGATTCCGGAATATAAGAAGCCCCAGGGGGTAGTACTTCATTAACGGTTATATTTGTATGAGCCTGTGAATCCAGATTGGTCAATGTAAAATCATACTTTACGGTATCACCGGCCTGAACCAGACCTCCGGCACTGGATGTTTTCACCACACCGAGTGAACTGGTGCTGCCTGTGGAAGTTGCAGAATTATTGCCGGTATGATTATCAAAAGTTGTACTTGAAACCGAAGCAGTATTGGAAATACTCGGGTAAGCGGCTGCGCCAACATTCACGGTAAGTATAATTGGGGATAGAGCCCCGCCCACCGGAATCGTTTCATTGCTTGTCCAGACAACTGTAGGCAGGCCTGAAATATCCACTGTCCAACCACTCCCGAAACTGGACACATAAGTAAACCCTGCCGGCAAGGTATCGGTAACTGTAACCAGCCCTGTTTCCACATCCGGCCCGTTGTTGTTTACTGTTATGGTGAAGTCGGTTTCCTGACCAACAACAAAGACTCCGGTATGGGATTTCTGAATTGCAAGATCAACAACAGATGTGTTGGTGACAGATATAATTTCCGTGCTGAGCAACACCATGTCGCCTCCGGAACTGTATCGTGAGGTGGCATTTGTTTGCCCGGCGCTTAGGTAAGAAGAGACATCATATGTATCAATGTCCACGCCATAATAATTTGTTGAAGAACCCAGGGTATTAATAGTTGAATTATACTGATTGTTTTGAGGGTTAACACCGTCAGACAATACATTGGAGTTAAAAAAAAGATTCTCGGAAAAACCATTAAGACTACCGGAGTTGCCAGAATCACCCTCCCAACTGATATGGGTCATCTTCCCATTAATGGGGCTAAGAGGAATTTGAAAATTGCTTGGGGTTAAGCTGATTTCGCTGCCGTAATATATTTCAAAACCGTCAAAAACATTGATCACCCGGAAATCCTCAGCCGAATCCTCATATACAACAACCAATGCCCATCCTGAAACAACAGTGGCAAAACTGCAATGGGGCGTTGCTGTATTCACGTTAAGGCCCGACAAGGAAAAAGTGAAATCCCCGCCGCTGACAGAAGTAGTTACAATTGAAGTGACATCCTTGAATCCACAAAAATATTCTTCGTCCGTGCCTTGGAAATCTTCTAAAAACATCCGATCCGAAACAATGGTCTGACCTTCGAAAGTTACCGTATTATCAGGTGTGGTTTGAGTCGAACCTGCTCTTGTTGAAAAAGATCCCGCCCAATACAGATATGCGGCTCGTATCGAAGCTGTCGCTGGTATCCCGGAAAGCGTGGCAGATGCACTGTTGGTTACCGTACAGGCATTCACCTCATTGGACTGCGTCCTGAGGGTTGCTCCTGTCGTAACATAATTAATATTCCCGGCATGACTGTCATATAACGTTACCGGGACTCCGGCAAAGCTATTACCTGAATACAATAGCACTATAAACACTCCGAAAAAAATCCGGCTGTATTTATTCATCTTAACTCCTTGTGAAAAAAATGAAGTTATATGATTTAAAATAATGAAAACCTACCCGTGGTTAATGGTTAAAGTTTTAAATTTCATATAGTTAAATAAAAATAGCATGATGACCTATTCTTCTCTGGTTGTCCGTACCACAATATAATGTGCATGTAAATAGCAAATATACACTATAAAGTATACAGGTAACATCTTCTTGTTTTTTATTTCCTTACCGGGATTTTGTTTGAAAGAAAAAAATAAGGCGGAATTAAGCAGTTAACAGAAAAAATCAATATGCGTGTCTTTTTGCCTCCTGACCAAAAACAGTCATCCAGATAATACGGATATCAAACCAGAAATTCCAATTTTCAAGGTAGTATATATCATGCTCAACTCGATTTTTAATGGATGTATCCCCGCGCCATCCATTCACTTGTGCCCATCCAGTAATACCTGATTTCACAAGATGTCTTACCTTGTAATCCCGGATATGTTTTTTAAACTCTTCAATAAAATGTTCCCGTTCCGGACGTGGCCCGACAACGGACATATTTCCAGTGAGTACATTCCAGAACTGAGGCAATTCATCCAAACTTGTCTTGCGGATAAATTCGCCTATTTTCGTAACCCTTGGATCATTTTGGGTTGTCCATTTTGTATCTGTTACATTTCTATTCTGAACGACCATACTTCGAAATTTATAGATATAAAATTCAATATTATTGGATCCGATTCTCTTTTGTTTAAAAAGTATCGGTCCGGGAGAGAACACTCGTATCAGAATTGCTAAAACCAAAAGAATGGGCGAGGTTATCGTAAGTGCAAAGATAGAAAAAACAATGTCAAATGCTCTTTTCACAATACGATTCCTCAACAGGCTAAGTGGCTCGGTCCGAATCGCAATGAGGGGGATCTCCCCAATCTTTTCCATAACCACACGATTCCGGATAACACTAAAAAAATCAGGTACGATTCGAACGCGGATACCTTCGAACTCACATTTTTCGACCATACTGAATATGGTTTCTTCATCGCATAACGGCAATGCGATAATCACCTCATCGACCAAATGCAGTCGAACGGTATCATAGAACCGGCTTAAGTCACCCAGATAATAACCTGTCGGAATAACACTGGTACACTTAGCAGCAATAATTCCATACAGCCTGTAACCCAGATCCGGAAAGGAAATAATCTGTTGCATCACTTTTTCAGCAGCAAGACCGCTGCCTATGATCAAAACCTTCTTTTGTTTATATCCGCTTTTTATAACTCGCTTTAACAATATTATTGTAATTGATCGATAGATGCCTGAAAATAAAAAAGCAAAAAGAAGTGGGAACAGAATCAACTTAGTACTATCTTTGAAATTTCCAAAAACAGCTACGATAGCAATAATGCCGGCACTTAAAACAGAATAGCTGGTTAGCAGACCTTTGACTATATCCGTTACATCTGTTTGAATACCTATACTCAGAATATTTGTGTTGATGGAAATAAAAAACCACAAAATACCAATAAAAATCATTAAAAACACAGCATTTAAAGAAATTTGGCCCCATCCGTTGTAAAGCACATATACCCATAAAAAATTCAGATATATCAAAACCAAATCAACCAGAAACAGCACTTTTGAATTATTGTACTTGCTCTTATTCATCGGGGCAATCTGGTATCTGCTGAGGAAATCCATTCCATCATAGTAAACGTATGATTTTTTTCCCTGACAAGTCGAAGGGCTGATTCTTTCCGTATCATGATCCGCCAACAAACACTCAGATAGCGTATTATATGTGCTTTCATACGGACCGTGTAATAATACAAACTGATTTTTGTAGTTATCGATGATGGATATTTCTGGGATAAAAACTCTTGGGTGGGAATCATCAGTTTTAAAAAAAGTGACATTTTTTTAAGGACCGACTTCTCTTTCCATATTTGCCAGAAATAAGGAGATAATGAAGGCTCATTCTCTTTTTTATGAAATATTTGTTTGATGGCCCACTCTTTATATTCAGGCTCGAATGAAGCAGGTTTAAGATCTTCCAGAACATTCTGGGGAATCTGTGCTCCAGTTAATTCCTTAGCAAGAAGAAGTGTAAGATAGACTCCATTACGCACTCCCCATTCTTCAGAACAGGATATCACCCCTTCCCAATCAATATCTGAATGAAAATAATCTATGATTTCGCGGATATCACAAAAGCTCCTCAATGCAGCGAACTGGAATTGATGATGAAAAGAAAGATGCATACAGAGATGGACAATGAGATGTTCTGGAGACAATGTCAAAGCATTAACACCGGCAATCACAGCCGGTCTTGCCATATCCCAGACCTTTTTCATATCAATATCAATATACTGCTCAAGGTACCAGTGCACATCAATAGATAGGCAGTTATTGTTTGTAAGATACCCAGCTTTCAGAAGACATTCCTGGCCCTTTTTCAGATCCTCTTTTTTAAAAAGGATATCGGCATCCTCCATGCCTCTAAGCCCTATGTCTTTATAAACGATCTCGTTTAAATAAGCACCTTTAAGCAAGATAAACGGAACCCCGGAATTTTCCAGGCTCTGTAATACTTTTTGTAGTTCATGATAGAATTTTACGTTTCGGGCAGCACAGTGCATATAGATCGGATGCAATCTTTCAATTACATCGGACGGTATATCAATTTTTTCCTTCAGCCTCTTTAGTCGTTGATATAGGAAAGAACCTACAAGATGTTTCTGGGATAGTTGAATCAAAGAATTCCATTCAGATATTTCCAAATTTTGTAATCGGCTTATATCATTATTATTGAACAGGTAGTCAATTAACAACGCATCTTGTTTTGTAGGGTTCATATATTAATTTTTTAGCTATAGAGCTAATTTCAAAACGATGAAGAACCGTCACACCGGCGAAGGCCGGTGTCCAGAAAAGAATTGAAAATACTGGATAGCGCTATGCTTCACTCCATGTCCGGCTTTCGCCGGAATGACAACAAGAGACTTTTATAACTGGCTCTATAGGATCTAATTGGGGCTGACTTCAGCTATGGGAATCTTGATTATTTCCAGTTCTGGATTTTTTCTTTTTTTATCTTCTTCTCGTCGGCTTATCGACTCAAGAACTTCTTTCCATTGCATTGTTATTATTTTTCGTTCAAAATGTTTCAAAAAATATTCCCGCCCATTTTCACCCATTTTTTGAGCTTGTAACGGTTCATCAATAATTGATTTGATGATTGATGCGAGATTTTCTGGATCATAAATGGAAGCATGAATGCCGGCTTCAGCCATTTTTAAAATACTGACCACTTCCGATTTCTGATGCGATACACAAACAATTGGCTTTCCAACAGATAGAAGTCCATACAGTTTGCTTGGCATAATCACTCCCTCATTTTCAGGCATGATACCCATAAGGGAAACATCCGCTATGGATAAGGATTCTGCAAGCCTTCCCATTGGTTGAAAAGGAAAAAATTTTACATTTTCAAGCCCTTTGTTTTTTACCATCTTTTGAAGCTTTTTTTTCTTTGCTCCATCACCAACAAAAAGAAAAATGATATCATTTCTATTCTGTAAATGCCCAGCAGCATGAATCATCACTTCCAAGGGTTGATACCGGCCTAAATTGCCGGAATACATAACCACTTTTTTGCCATGAAGTCTAAAATCATCCAAAAGCTTATTTTTCTCTTTGGTAACTGGATAAATACGTGTGTTATCTGCCCAGTTATGAATTACATGGATCTTATGATCATTCCCCGGCAGTTTTTGCAACACAACTTCTCTCATGGAATCTGATAAGACAACAATGCCGCTGGCATATTTCAGAGAAAGTGAATTCAAAAGATCAATAAGCTTGTATAGCAAGCCGTTTTTTTTGATCAGGCCTGTATGTGCCGGAAGTTCCGGCCAGAGATCATGAATAAGTACAACATATTTTTGGCCCTTAAACCCTAAGCCTACTAAGCCGAGAAAGGGTAAAAGAGCAGGGTTGGTATTAAAAACGGAAAGGTCATTTTTACTGGAAAAAATGACCTTGAAGAGCATGCTGATAAAACAACTTGCACTGTTAAAAATTCTCCCCAATATCTTATTTTTATCAAACAAAAATGTGCGAACTCTATTCAACCTGACTCCGTTTATTACTTCGGATACCGGACACTTCCTTTTTAAAAGATAAGTCGGTTGAGCGCAAACGACGCTTATGTCCATCCCATAAAAAACAAGATCTTCGGCAAGATCGTTCATAATTATAGCAGTTGTTGTTATGTCAGGAAAATAGAGTTGTGTGAAAAAAGTTGTTTTCAATTGATTCATAATTAAGCCGTTATTTGTTACAGAGTAACTTTATTGAGATTTTTGAGATGAAATGCAATATTGGAATAGGACTTTTTACGAAGCCTTCATTATTAAGGCTTTTGCAAAATTACATATGCATAGCTTGTCAGGTGAGGAATTCTCATTTGAGAATATAGGAAATTACTTTTTATTTCCTCTAATAGATGAAGCAAAGGGAATTTATTAAGATAGTAATTATGACCAAAGAAGCCCACGTATTCAATAACTTTATAACCGATATTCTGAAACTGTTTAATCATTGATTTGGTAGGTCCTCGACTCCAGCTATAATAAGCGGCAAATTTTCCTTGCAAATGATTATCTTCACGAGGTGAAACAAAATTCAAAATCTTATCACTAATAAATACAGGTGTTATTCTGTTTATGAAAAATGGAAGACAATATAGCGTTGAAAAACAATGAATCGTTATCCCTCCATTTTTTAGGACTTGAAAAATATTGTTATAATAAACTTTTCCGTTTTTGATATGCTCGTTTACCATACGACTAAAAACCATATTGTATGAATCCTTAATAAAAGATGGAACATCAGCAGAAGAAAAGTCAAACAATAATTTGTTATATATTAATGGGGCTTTATCTAGTTCTTTTTGATTAATGTCGTTCGTAGTATATTCTAAGTCATGCTTCTGTATATAGTTTAGTGAAATCGTCGGATTCGCACCGGACCCTATTTCTAGTATTGAGTTCGCATTATATTCATCAATCCTGTCCTGAAAAAAAGCCTCGGCTTTTCCCCATCCCGGAAATGATTTCACAGTTTTATAAAAAATATTAGGCACGTTACTAACGAGTTCATAATTATTTAGACATTTCCCTTCTCATGTGCTATAGCTTT
>CAYTGW010000026.1:0-28617 GCA_964437395.1 uncultured Desulfocicer sp. | reverse complement strand
GCGCTACGCTTCACTGCGTGTCTAGTTTTCGCCGGAACTACAACAACAGACTTTTAAAATTGGCACCTGATTCAGATTTTTCTCTTCCATATCACAAGATCAGATAAAACAAAGGAAAAATGAAAACCCAGATCAGATCGACCAGATGCCAATACAATCCGGAATTTTCAAGTACGGCAAACCGGGTTGCGTGAATCCGTTTTGTCGTGATGAAATACAAACTGATCGATAACAGTATTAAACCGATAATAATGTGTATGCCGTGAAGCCCTGTAATCAGATAATACAAGCCGAAAAAAAGACTCTTTCCCGCCTCTGCATCCGACAAGTCCGGTGACCCGGGATAGATACCGGCTTCAAATTTATGCCCCCACTCAAAATATTTATTCACCAGAAACAGGACTCCGAAAACCCTCGAAATCACCACCAATGTAACTGCTGACCGTTGAGCCTTTTTTTGAACGGCCGTAATGGCCGATGCAACCGTAAAGCTGCTCACCAGCAGAATAACTGTATTCAGGGCTCCAATCGTAATATCCAGTGATTTGCCGGCTTCGATAAATACACTGGTATACTTGCTGTAATAAACAGCATACAGGATAAACAGGCCACCGAACAACATGATTTCCGTATACAAAAACAACCACATGCCTAGTTTTACGCCCGCTTTGTCCGGAGTTCTGCTATTCATTGGATCGTCAAACCTGTTTTGAATCTGCCTGCTGTTTCATAATATCGGTAAAATCGTATGGGTAAGATTTCACACTGGGTTGATCCACAAAGTTATGCAGGGGGGGAGGAGACGGAACACTCCACTCCAGCGTGGTTCCACCCCAGGGATTGCCGACTGCCGGTGCTCCCTTTCGCAAACCCTGCACCAAATTCACCAGCATCAACATGATCCCGGTGACCATGATGAAACCACCGATTCCGGCAAAAAAATTGCCGGCTTCAAACCGGGGCAGATAGTTGTAGTAGCGTCGGGGCATTCCCTGCAATCCGAGAATCAGCATGGGCATATAATGCAGAATGAAACCGATGGTGATTAAAATTGCAGCGCGATATGCATTTCGGAAATTATACATCCGTCCGAACATTTTCGGCCACCAGAAATGAAGGGCTGCGAAAAAGGCAAACCCGGCGCCTCCGAACATCACGAAATGGAAATGCCCGACCACAAAATGGGTGTCATGCACATGAATATTGGTGCCTGCAGCGCCCAGAACCAGTCCGGTCAATCCGCCCACGGAAAACAGATAGATAAAGCACAGGGCAAAAAAAAGCGGCGGGGTCATGAGGATCGAACCCTTGTACATAGTCGACACCCAGCTGAACACCTTGATTGCACTGGGAATCGCCACAACGAATGTCAGCAGTGAAAACACAAAAACCGCGGTATCGCTCATACCACTGGTAAACATATGATGAGCCCATACCAGGGAACCTGCAATCGCAATGGCCAGGGTGGAATAGACAATCGCCTTATACCCGAAAATGGCTTTCCGGGAAAAAACCGGCATGATTTCGGAGACCACTCCCATGGCCGGCAGAATCATGATATATACGGCCGGATGGGAATACATCCAGAAAAGATGCTGATAGAGTATGGGATCACCACCCCGGCCCGGATCAAACAGTCCGATTCCGAATATCCGTTCCGCCACAATTATTAAAAGGGTGATCGACAGGATCGGAGTAGCCAGCAGTTGCACCCAGGCGGTTGCATACAAGGACCATGTAAACAGCGGCATCTGCATCCATCCCATGGTTCTGATCCGAAGCCGATGGATCGTTGTAATAAAATTGATCCCCGTGAGCATGGAAGACATGCCCAGAATAAACGCGGCAAGCACCGTGAATGTCACACCGCTTTCCGTCTGGATGCTGAACGGCACATAAAATGTCCATCCCGTATCCGGCGGTCCGCCGGAAAATAAGGAAACAACCGCCAGAATGCCGCCGAATATATACAGATACCAGGAAAGAAGGTTTAATCCGGGGAAAAAAACATCATCTGAGCCAATTTGTATCGGCAGCAAAAAATTTCCAAAAATCGCCGGTATGCCCGGAATGATGAACAAAAAAACCATGATCACCCCATGCAGGGTAAACACGGCATTATATGTTTCCGAACCCATCAGCGTCTTACCTTCGGCCATCAGTTCCGTTCGAAGCACAAGCCCTAAGGTAACGGCAATACAGAACCAGAAAAGAATCGAAATCATATACAGGATACCGATCCGTTTATGATCCGTCGTCAGAAGCCAGGCCCGGATTCCCTTCAGGTTGGGAGAAGATGGTGTTTTCAGATAGGATGGAACATCCGTCATGGGTGATTCCCTTTTTTCATTTCTTTGCAGTGTCTTTTGACCGGTTTCCTTTCCGGAGAAGAAAAAACAGAAAGATGCCTAACACCAGAATAATCGAAATCGCAGCAAACCGGAAAGATTTAAACACATATGATTTGCTTTCCGCATCATAATCAAAGCAGTAACTCAGGATTCTTCGGACCGACATATGCGGTGTTCCTGCAGCAGCTTCGGTCAGCGCCATTCCCAGATCAAAAGGCAGGAATCGAAGACCGTAGAGATACCGGATGATCCGGCCGTCCGGTGATGCTGCCAGAAGGACGTTGGGATGAATAAACATACCGGGTCCGGTTTTTTGCAGCCGGTACCCGATCGACGCCAGCAGCGCATCGATCTCCTTTTGACCTCCGGTCAGGAACCGCCAGTTCTCTTGCGGGAAATCCCTGGTAATCAGCTTGAAGTAGTTTGCTTTTGCTTCCCGTGCCTTTTTCGGCGTATCTTCGGCATCAAAACTGACGGCCAGTACCTGATAATCCCGGCCCGGCTGAAGCGGGATGTCATTAATGGCCTGGGCCAGACTTGCCAGCATCATATTGCATGCCTGGGGACAGGAAAAGTATACCGGTAGAATCAGACTTGGTTTGGATATGGCCTCCCGCAAGCTGACAGATTGCCCATTTTCATCTACAAAACGGATGTCCGGATTAATCAGCTCACCGAGCCGCTCCTCGACTCCGATTTTTTTGTGCAAACCAGAGGCCTCTTGTCCGGATGGGTGTTGATGCTGATTTTCGGATTCATGGAAAAAGTGAAGATTACCTTCCGGATGATCGGAATGGGAACCATCTTTCGCCGCAACATTTAATGAAATAAGCAATACGAGACCGGCGAAAAGACAGCAGGCTGCTTCTTTTTTCATGTCCCGAAACTCCGGTTTCAGTTGCATTACTTGATCTTCGTGAATTTGCCGGTTTTCAGAAAAACCTTTAATACTGTTTTGAACTCATGTTTGGTTCGAAAACTGTCCCGGCCGGGGCCATATGCCAGCAATACGGTTGTTTCCGCATCCGGATCTATTACCTGATCTTTGGTATCGCCTGAGTTCAATGGAATGGTGAAACCAATTTCCGTAACCTCTTTTTGTTCACTGCCCGTGATATCGGTAACATTGTCTTTGCCGCCTGCTTTTTCATCCGCATCGTGCTGACGATTGCCGGTACCGGCATGATCCATTACCTTGGCCTTCCCGTTTTTGACATAACCGATGATAAAATTCGCATCTTTCATTTCCTTGCTGGGATTAAAACCAATCCCCACCCACCCCGTGGTCCCGGCGGTCAGTCTGATGTGAATCACTTTATCATCGAGCTTCCATTCAAAGGACATCCTGTCGACTTCAATTTTATGGTCAAAACTCGCAGTACCTCCGATACATTCACCGGTATTCAGAAATATCGTAAAAGCAAGCACCATATATACCAATATCTTGTTCATGCATCGTTCTCCCCTGAAGGTTAAAATTGATCTGTAGAAAAAGGATGTTCTTTCTATATTAGAATTATACTAATTAATCAACATATTATCCGTACTGGATTTCTCCACCCAAAAATCCAAGGCCGGTGGCCGCTGCCAGACAAATACCATATAGAATCAATTTCATTTGAATCGGCACGTCATCGTTTTTACCCACAAAAAATGCTCCGCAAAGCAATCCACTGAAAACAAAGGCCAATACAATTTTCGCTAAAATCAGATTGCTCCACTCAGCATCAAACTTGTACTGCCAATCCATATAACCCAGCAGCATGGTCGGGAGAACAAAGATAAGCGCGAGGGTGTAACAATAGTGAGCTGTTTTTGCCAGCTCATCTTTTTTCAAAACAAAAGACGCGAGGGCAAATAAAAAACCGCCCATTACCATACCCATTGGAATATGGGTAATCGCAGGATGCAACGGATGACGGAAGCCGAACTGTGCCAATGTTTGATAAATGAATTCGATCATAATGCCACCCCTTTCGTAATCATCGTAAAAGAATCTTGCCAATGAAAACCAATCAACCTGTTGCCGATGGAATCTCTCTCAAAAAAATTCATGAAAAAAGAGATATTCAGAATATTGAATGAAAAGGATACCAGATCAACGGTATGATGATAAAGAGGCAGCAGCGGTAAGCTGCCGCCTCTTTCAATTGTTTTTCTGTTCAGCTCCGGTCGAGCTTATCCGTCTGATTCAGTGAATCGGAACCTCGAAAGCCCCATCCATTGGATCTTTGAAAGGAATGGTGACTCTGAGAAGTCCATTCTCAAAGTTGGCCACCGCATCATGGGCCTTGACAGGGCAACAAAAACTCCCCGTGGATACATAATCAAAACTTTCTCTTGGTGCAACCAGATTAAAATTATCATCTTGCAGCCTGAGCTTGATTTTTTCTTTTGTGACCCCGGGGACATTGATTTCAAGATTCAACTTGCCGTTATCTTCATCAACATATGAACAGATATCTGCAGCTATTTTTTTTCTTTCGATTTCCATAGCTTGCCTCCTTTTTTTATATGATCTTGACCTTTACGTGCTGATCCGGACAGGTTTGCTTCTGATAGCTTCATTCAGGAGAAATAAGGTCATGGTTTATCTTCACCTAAGATAATATTGAAAAATAAAAAAGCAAGATAGGGAAACCGATACGATTTTAAAGTTCCTGTAATCTTTTGAAGTCCGACATGTTGATGTTCATTCGTTAATTACGTTGTCTGCTTGTCAAAATTAAATTTCTTTGATTCATCAACCGGATATTGTCTTAAATTTCTCTTTTGGTGCCCCGCAAACAGGGCATTTCTCCGGAACCTTCTTATCTGTTACATATCCGCAAACCAGACAGACATGATAAGCGGAAACTTTCTCTTTGATAACATCATAAATTGCGCGTTCATATAACTTTGCATGAACTGCTTCAGCATCTCTGGCATGACTGAAAGCGAGGGCAGCAGCGCTTTCACCCTCTTCTTCTGCATCCTTAATAAATTGGGGGTACTCATTTTCACTAATGGTTTTTTCACGCTGAAAGGAACTTTCCAGATTCGTATCGGTGTCTTTCACCAGAAGATCTTTGATTAAATGAAGATTACGGGTGGCATGAACCTTCTCTGCTTCAGCAATCGCCCGAAATAACAAAGCGATCTGGGGAATGCCTTCTTCTTCAGCTTTTTCAGCGTATGCCAGTAGCCTGAAATATGCTTTTGCTTCACCAATAAAAGCAGCATGAATATTTGCTTGGGTGTTTTGTTTCATGATAGAATCCTATTACCCGATCATTTTCCGACGGGTCACATTAATAAGACTTCCCGAAAGTATCATTTCAATCTGTCGGTCGCTAACTGAATGTTCGATTTGGTAAGTTTCATTCTTTGTTAGATTTTGTATGGAAAACCGTTTTTTAGCCATTACCACTTGTATCACGGATTCGATCAGCAGAACATCGCCTTTTTCAATTTTTTCATAATTCTTTGGTTCATGAAATGTCAGCGGGAGAATCCCGAAATTACATAAATTCTGCCAATGTATCCTTGCAAAGCTCTTGGCCAAAACCGCTCTGACACCCAGAAACCGAGGGCCCAGAACAGCATGCTCACGGCTGGAACCCTGGCCATAGTTTTTCCCGGCCACGATAACGGTATCCTTTCGATCAAATGCTGTAGCCCGGTCATAGAAGGAAGGATCGATCCTGCTGAAGGTAAAACGACTGATTTCCGGGATATTGCTTCGAAAAGGCAGTACCTTTGTACCGGCAGGCATAATCTCGTCCGTCGAAACATCATCGCCGACTTTTAAAAGTACAGGTCCTTTGATAATATCCGGCATGGGACTGAAAGACGGCAATGGTTTGATATTTGGCCCTTTTACAAGTTCTATTGCCTGCATGGTCGAATCCGGTGGAAGCAGTATCTGATCATTGATGATCACTTTTGACGGCTCTTGAAACGCCGGATACGGCATATCCATTTCCCGAGGGTCCGTAATCTTTCCGAACAAAGCCGATGCGGTGGCTGTCTCCGGGCTGCACAAGTATACCAGATCTTCCTTGACGCCTGAACGGCCGGGAAAATTCCGCGGTACGGTTCGCAAACTGATTTGACCGGTGGCCGGTGCCTGCCCCATACCAATGCATCCGTTACATCCTGCCTGGTGGATACGGGCACCGGCATGAATCAATTTTTCCAGATACCCATTCACGACCAGATTTTCCAGAATTTGTCGGGAGGCAGGATTGATATCAAAAGATACATGATTCGGAACCTGCCGTCCATTCACCATCAGAGCGGGTATGGCAAAATCCCGAAATCCGGGATTGGCCGACGACCCGATATAGGCCTGATAAATTTTTTTATCTGCGACTTCTGCAACCGGAACCACGTTTCCGGGGCTGCTGGGGCAGGCAATCAGAGGAACCAGTCTGGTGAGATCAATTTCATCATACTCATCGTAAGAAGCGGTAGAATCCGCCGCCAATCCTGTCCAGCAATCACTTCGTTTCTGTTGGTCGAGAAACGCTTTTATCTTATCATCCGAAGGGAAAACGGTCGTCGTCGCTCCTAGTTCCGCCCCCATGTTAGCAATGACATGCCGATCCATTGCTGAGAGGCACTTCAAGCCCGGTCCGAAATACTCAACGATTTTGCCGACTCCGCCGGCCACACCATGTCGACGCAGCATCTCCAGAATAACATCCTTGGCGCTTACCCACTCCGGGAGTCGCCCTGTTAAATTCACGCCCAGTATCTTCGGCATACGAAGATAATAAGGCTCGCCGGCCATCGCCATCGCAACTTCCAACCCGCCGGCTCCTATGGCCAGCATGCCAAGCGATCCGGCTGCGCAGGAGTGGCTGTCAGACCCCAGTAGTGTCTTTCCCGGAATTCCAAATTTTTCCATATGAACCGGATGACTTACACCATTTCCAGGCCGACTGTACCACACACCGAATTTTTGGCAGGCACTGTGAAGAAATAAATGATCATCCGCATTTTTATAATCCGTCTGTAATAAATTATGATCAACATACTGGACCGAAATTTCCGTTTGCACGGTTTTGATTCCCATTGCTTCCAGCTCAAGCA
The DNA here is from genome assembly GCA_964437395.1 of uncultured Desulfocicer sp. Taxonomy (GTDB): domain Bacteria; phylum Desulfobacterota; class Desulfobacteria; order Desulfobacterales; family SURF-7; genus QZKS01. Next base: position 21,190 of record CAYTGW010000026.1, on the reverse strand, counting down.
TAACCATGGTGCCGGTGGCATCCTGGGTGAGGGTTTGATCAATTTTCAGGCCGATCTCTTCTCCCGCTAATGGTTTTCCGAACACAAGATGATTTTCGATCAATTTTTGCGTCACGTTCATGCCCATATCCGAAACCTCCTTGTCGAAAAGACTGTTTATTTTTATGGAATCGTTAGGGAAATTGTACAAATGGAAAGTGGGGATTTCACCGGAATCCCCACCCGTTTCCATTAAACTGAAGTTGTTTATATTTATTTGTTCGGACAGTCCGAATAACATCTTGCGCCTTTTATCTCACACACGGAGAGATCTTCACCGTTGTCAAGACATTGCTGGATAACCGAACGGCAATACCGCCCGCAGTCCAGTTTTATTTCTTTCGATTTTCTCTTCATATTATCACCCCCTTCATATTTACGAAAGGTAAGTAAAGGGAAATGCATTTTTATTAACGATTCGTAAAAAAATAAAGAAAATCAGCAATATGCATAAAAATAGTATGTATCGGAGCCAATTTCAAAACGATTAAAAAGCGTCACACCGGCGAAAGTCGGTGCCCAGAAAAGAGCCGAAAATACTGGATTCTATTTTTCGCCGGAACTACAACAACAGACTTTTGAAATTGGCTCATCGGAATGAAAGATAGAATCGTTAACAACGATAGTGACAGGATAAGAACGTTTTTTGAAAGGTCAAGCGGAAATAAAGGTTATTGATTCAACAGGACTCTGTTTTTATCCAAGATTCAGCGCTGTCTGATGATAGGATGATTCCAGCCTGATCAGTAAATCCAGTTTCTTTTCGACTTCGGAAAAATCCGGTTTATCCTTATCTGAGACAATTTTCAGGGACAGGGCAAGGTCTGTCCAGGCAGACATGGTTTCTTTCATTATTTCCGTGAGTCCCATGGATTCGATCTGGGGAAGGAATTCCGTAGCCTCTGAAAGAAATTCGGAATACATTTTCCGGAAGCCGCCTCCGCCGGTTCCTCGTTTTTCAATCACCTGATAGGCAAAACGGGATGTCCACTGCCAGTCTTGAAGATCTTTCCAGTCCGGTATCTCCTTTTTCCATTTTTGCAAAGCGCGAATGCCCTGAAAGTCCAGTTTGTCATTCATCAGTACCTGGCTGTTGAACAGAATGGAGTCCAGTATAATTTTCGGAAGATTATCCGGCGTTGTCAATTTTCCAGGCGCGTAAAAATTCCCCTGAATATTTAAATAGCCGTCCCGGCAAAACCGTGCTTTTCGCATGTTTTCAAAGGGGACGGTCAGAATCTCTTCCCGTTCCGTATCCGTTACATAAAAAACCTGTTTCATCCGGTCATACCCCCAGGCTGTAATCACATGACCTGGGAAATGCGTACTGGTATTGTAATAGGGAAGGTGGTAGATATCGGATTGAAGAATCGCCGGAATGCCTTGATCCAGACTGCTGCAAAGGGCGTCTTCCGCTTCCGCAGGATCATCAAACTGTTCCCAGGTGAAATTGTTTCCGATTCTGGTGAAAAACTGTTTTTCAATATCGACAGATCGGACATGGATCATCCGGCTCGGAGAGCTTTTTGGAAGTCCCATATACCAGATTCCCAGACCTGCACCAATCCCGAAACAGAGTGGTTCACTCCAGGAAAATCCATGAAAGTTTACAATGTTTCGAATGCCGGTGCTTGCGCAATGATTTCCGGGGTAATGGGAAGCATTTATGGTAATCATATCTTTTCCAGTATGATAAAGTTGATGAAACCGTAAAAGGCCCCAATTCCGTCACTCCGGTGAAAACCGGAGTCCAGAACCTGTTGAATAACTGGATAGCGCTACACTTCACTGCGTGTCTGACTTTCGTCAGAATGACAAAAACAGGAAATTTCGGCTTTTTACGAAACTATCAAAATTAACTCATAGATGGATTATCCTGTTTTGGAAATATCATCAATATGAATAATCCTTCCAAAGGTTACGTTGTGTCCGGATATAGCGGCTGGTTCGCCGGATAATCCGGATCAGCTCCAAAGGGTTGACCGGGATACGGTTTACCCGCAGCGGATTGCGGCTTTGGGCTTTTGCGGTCAACTGGGAGAAGTGCCTGTAAAATTCTTTCAGGGGAAGTTTCGTTGGCAGAATGGTATGCATGCAGTCATAGTATTGAATGGCATCGCAGATAAACTCTTTCCGGTATGTTTCCCAGTCATCGGTTCCAGGTGCGGGTGAGTACACTGTGAAGGTGGCTTCAACCGGAGGCATGGATTGGATATATTGGGTAAGGGAATGAAAATCCTCAACCTCAAAATCCGGCATGACCATAAATGCGGGGTGAAGGGTGATTCCGATCTTTTCCAGTATCTCGATGGCTTGGTTGTTATGTTCCAGACTGTTTTTTTTGTTCAGTTTCTGCAAGGTTTTCTCATGGATGCTCTCCAGGCCCACGTATACGATCTCCAGACCGATTTCATGCCATAGCTTGAAAAGATCGGGATTGCTGGTAATGGTGTTGCTCCTGGCCCAGGAGACAAAATGTTTTTGGATTTTATTTTCACGGATTTTTTCCGCCAGCTCCCACATGTGTCCGGCGGAAAGAAAGGTTTCATCATCCACAAAATAGATATAGTCCTCTTTGATGGATTTCAGCTCTTTAATTATTCTGTCTACATTCCGGGGGTAGTACTTGCGGCCGTAAAGTTTATGAACAATGCAGAATTTGCATTGATAGGCACATCCGGATGAGGTTCTCATGCCGGCGGTTTGCGGGATAATGGAAGCCTTCCGGTCTTTTTTGGGATGGCTCCAGGCACAGAAATATTTTGACCGGTCGACCAGATCCCTGCGCGGGTCCGGAAGAGAGTCCACACCAGGATAAACCGGAATCGGGCCGAAATTCGATGCATCCGGAGGAAAGAGCTTGGGGATGTCAAAGATTGTTTTCGGGTCTGTTGACAGGCGCTGAACGATTTCTGCAAAAGGGCCGCATCCTTCTCCTCTGACAATGGCATCCAGATTGTGAATCCGGCATTCTTCCGGGATGATGGTGGCATGATGCCCGCCCAGCACAATAAATGCGCCGGGGCATTCTTTTTTGATTATCTCGACACATTGGGCAACCCTTGCTATCTGGTTGCTGTATGCCGTGATGCCGATCAGATCCGGCTTAAACCATGCTACTGTTTTCTGTAATTGCTGAAGAGGACGCTTCTCAATGGTCAGGTCCAGAATCCGGATGTCATTTCCAGGAGGAACACTGGCCGCAAGATATTCAAGGGCAAGGGGTTCAAGATGAAGAAACGCCCGGAGTCTCCGGACTACTTCCAGTTGGGAATCGGGTCGAAGCAGGAGGATTTTTTTCATTGTTTTCGTGCCTCAATCCATTCCAGGATGTTTTGTTTATGATTCATGAGGATGAGCAGTACGGTCAAGCATGTGAAAACAATCACCAGGAAATGGTTTTTATATGTAAGGATGGTTCCGGCTCCCAATATCAGCACCATTGCAAAGGAGGAGAGGAATGGTTTCCGAAATTTTAAATATACGGATATCCATACCAGGGCTCCAATACAGACAGAAATCGGTGACAGCAAAATTGTGAATCCCAGGTAGTTGGCCACTCCTTTTCCACCTTTAAATCCGTGTAAACATGGAAACCGGTTTCCGAGAATTAGAACCAGTCCGGGCAGGGTGATATATTCTGCATTGAGCGTTTTCAATCCAATGTAGGAAATCAGTATGGCTCTTCCCATGTCCAGAAAGAGAACCACAGCAGCCCAGAATTTTCCTGCCTGCCGATACACATTGGTGGCTCCGGCGTTTCCACTGAATCGGGTACGCGGGTCATCCTTTCCCAAAAGCCGGAACAGAACAATGGAGAAGTTCACAGAGCCTGCAATATAGGTGAAAATCAGAATGATCATCAGAGTCATGACAATTTCATATTCCTGAATCAAGAGGTTGAAGTTTCATAATCCATTCCGGTGGTTTTCTTCTTCCTGCGCTGACATCTTTCATTCTCACACCTTTGATGTTTTCGAAAAAATTTCCTTTTGGATCACAGATCCAGAGATCGCAGATCAGCAGTTCTGGAGTTGTTTTGACCGGTATGATCCTGGCTATGTAGTGGTTCCCCGGAAGGGTTTGACGGAAAAGTGTCCGCTTTTCAAATCCCACCGGAAATCCAATAAATCCTAAAAAACACTGACACCAGACGCAGGCAGCATGAAAGGCCGCATCCAGCGGGAAAGGGGAACCCAGCGGTTCTGTGGCTGCTTCACACACCGGAGCCGAAAGATTCGCGACAACGCCTTTGGCTGAAATCAACAAATCTCCCGTAATATTATGGTAGGCCGGGCCAAACGGAACCAGTTCCTGGTAAACCTTATGGGAGGGTATCTGAAAACATTCTCCTTCAAGCCGGGTCAGGTTTTCAAACAGCGGAAAATCCGACGTAGGCGTCTGACCGGTTTGAAAAGAGATAATGACATGCTCTTTCTGCCGGGAAATGGCCAGTTTTTTTGATTTGATCCGCGTCACCAGTCTGCTTTCAATCGATCCGTCTTTTTTTACACGGATTTCATTAAAGCCGTCCATCACGGATTGATCTGCTTTCAGAAGGAGAAACTTATCAAAACCGGCATCCAGGATGATATGGGTGTTGATTTCCGGGAACTGGATTTTTGTGGACGCGGTCAGTATCTGTATGGCTTCAACAGCCGGAAACACGGCGTTCCCTTCAAACCGGTGATCCATGAGGTATGGATGCAGTCTGATCTCCAGTGGAAATTGCCGGATCTCTTCTATTTGGGGAAGATTTGCCATAGATGTATTGTTTTTTCGTCAATCCCGACAGGTGTTCCGGAAGTGTTGATGGCGCAATGCTGTGTAAAGCCCATGCACACAATCTCTCCGGTCTCCTGGTGGGTGATGACATAATCGAATTTCAGTTTTACCCGTTCCAGATCCGAAGGGCGTGTGTGAATCAACATTGGATCATCATAATAGAGAGGGGTGTAATACCGGACGCCCATCTCGATGATTGGATAGATATAGCCGCTTTCTTCCACTTCACTGTAGGGATATCCCGTATCCCGCATGAGAGAGGCTCTTCCGAATTCAAAGTACCGCAGATAGTTGGCATGATATACAACCTGGGAGCGATCCGTATCCGCATACAGGATACGGTTCCGGCACTGATGCCAGACCAGATTATCGGTCTTGTTTCGGACATAAGGCTTATCTGAGTCAAGGGTTATGGGAAGAAATGGCCTGGGTCTCATGTTATACTCCTTTAAAGACAATACAGCAGTTGGTACCCCCGAAACCGAATGCATTGGACAGAAAAAATTCATAATCATGCTTCCGGACCGTATTCGGAACCACATCAAGATCTCCAAGTTCCGGGTCCGGGATATGGTTGATCGTGGGAAGAATCAGACCGTTCTGCATGGCCTCGATGGAAAGGGCAGCTTCAATGGCAGCCGATGCTCCCAAAGTGTGACCGATCTGGGATTTGTTGGAAGAGACCGGGATTTTGCCGATTTTTTTTCCAAATACGGATTTCAGGCACTCTGCTTCCGCAAGATCTCCTTTTTTGGTGGAAGTGCCATGCGCATTGACATACTGAATATCCTGCGGCTCAAGATCTGCATCATCAATCGCCTGGGAAATCGACCGGATGATGGTTTCCGGGTTTGGTTTGGTAAAATGATACGCGTCCGATGTCATCCCGACTCCCAGAACTTCAGCCTTTGGCGTCAGGCCGCAAGATTTGAGCATCTCTTCTGCAGCAAGAACCAGCACACCAGCTCCTTCTGACAGAACCATTCCTTTGCGATCAATACTGAAGGGCCGGGAAGCCTTACCAGGGTCATGATATGCCCGGTCTTTGGGGGTGATGTTGATGGTTGCCAGCATGTTGGAAAACCCCTGTACGATTTCGGGAATGATGCAGGTTTCCGCACCGCCGGCCAGCACAAAATCACAATCGCCGTCCCGTATCATTCTGGCCCCCATTCCGATTGCATAATTTCCGGAAGCACAAGCGCCCTGGGGGGAAAAGATCGGCCCGGTAAATCCGAGCAGCATGCTTGTCTTTCCGGAGGGAAGATTCGCGCACAGGTTGGGGAGCAGGTACGGGCTGACCTTGTAGGGGCCCTGGTTACTATAATTTTCCATGGCGATGCGATAGGAATCGGTTCCGTTTAATGCCGAGCCGATCAGACACGCAGTTCTGGGGCCGGTCTCCCGATTGATTGTAAGCCCTGAATTTTCCAAAGCTTCTTTGCAGACCGCCATGGTCAGAATCACAAAATCCGCATTCCAGTTATAGGCTTCTTTGGAATCGATAAAATCAAATTCTTTGGGGTTCCAGTCCGGGATTTCACCTACCACATCGCTCAGTGACTGAACCTTGCAGCGTGTCACCTTTCGAAATCCTGCTTTACCCTGAACAGCATTGGCCCAGGTTTTCTCAAAGGTTTTTCCAAGGGGCGTTGCTGCACCGTATCCCACAACAAATACACGTCTGTTTTTTGGTGCCTTCATATTTCTCCCGGTTGATTCTTCTGTTGAGGCATCCTTTTTATATCCTTTGAAACACAACACAGGAGTTGCAGCCGCCGAAACCAAACGCATTTTTCAGAAGAAATTCCTGTGAATGACTGCGCGCTCCTTCTGCAACGCAATCCAGCTCGATTTCCGGATCCGGTGTATAGTTGATGGTCGGCAGCAGCATGTTATGAATCATTCCCTCTATCGCAAAAATCGATTCAATGGCACTGGAAGCACCCATTGCATGGCCGGTCTGGGACTTGTTTGCCGAAACCGGCGGAATACCGTTTCCAAATACCGATCGGATCGCGTCATATTCAATCTTGTCTCCTACCCTGGTTGAGGTGCCATGGGCATTGATTGCATCGATCTGTTTTGGTTTGATTCCCGCATTGCCAATGCTTTCACGAATACAGCGTGTCACGGTCTCAAAATTCGGTGCGACAAAATGATGTGCATCCGATGTCATGCTCCAGCCGGCTACCTGAATTGAACCGGCCAGTCCATGGGCTTTTGCAAATTCTTTTGTGGCAATCACAATACAGCCCGCTCCCTCCGAGATAACAAACCCTCTTCTGTCAACGGAAAATGGTCTGCTGGCTCTTGACGGTGATTCCGGCGGGTGTCCGGGTTTGTCATGGAAGGTTCCGTTCATGGTGGAAAACCCGGCGACAATCGGTTCAACCAATGCAAAATCGGCAGCGCCGCAGATCGCCACATCCGCTTTCCCCAGCTCGAGCAGCATGGACCCGATAATCACAGAGGTGATTCCGGTTGCACATGCGGTAATCGTGGATGTAATCGGACCGGTGGCTTTTGTCAAGATGGATATTTTCCCGCCGACCATATTGATGCAGGAGTTCGGATTGGTGAATGGATGAGGCAGTTTTCCTTCCTCTCTCATTCGCCTGTCGGCAAGGATAACCGCGTCCAGTCCTCCGACTGCGGAACTGAATGTGACAGCAACACGGGGCGCAATATCCGGTGTGATTTGGATTCCGCTGTTTTCGATTGCTCGATGGGCCACCAAGAGAGCGTATTTGAAAATCGGAGATGTCCAGTGAACCATCTGGCGGGGCGCCAGAAATGGATATCCGGATTCATCAATGACATCGACCTGTCCGGCGATCTGAACCGGAAACTGTTCATCAATGGGAAACCGGGTGAGCCGGTCAATTCCGCTGTCACCTCTAACCGCTCTTTCCCACTGGGTTTGGATATCGGTTCCCAGGGGTGAGACACAATCATATCCGATAATAACACTCTGCTTTGGATTCATAGGATACTCAAGGGCATTGTTCGGTATAAATTGTTTTACCAGGGAGCCAATTTCAAAAGTCTGTTGTTGTCGTTCCGGCGAAAGCTGGAATCCAGTATTTTCGGCTCTTTTCTGGGCACCGACTTTCGCCGGTGTGACGCTTTTTAATAGTTTTGAAATTAGCTCCAGGGTATGAAGCGGTAGAGTTTTGCAAACATTTCATAAACCTCGATCCAGTTTTTGAGATCTTCAGCCGTGCGAATGTGTGCCTTTTTGTTGACCATCACCCAACTCATGTGTGCTGCGCCATCCTTGCAGGTTGTGCAGTCTCTTGTCTCCGAGGTGCAGCACCGGTGCATGGTTTTCAGATCCGATGCCCACCTTATAAAATGGATCAGCCTTTTTGGTTTTGGATTTCTGTTGTCAAAGGTCTCGGTAACCGAGGGGCATTCCAGCCAGCCAAAGTCCCGGTCAAGCATGTTTCCGGAGGTGATCACCTTATGGTAATACCGGGACGAAATCACCGTGTCCGGGTAATGATCCAGCATTTCGTCCATCTCCGCACAGATGTCGACCAGTTCTCCCTCTCTCCAGGAAAAACCATCCACGCTTTCATCATTGGATAAAAGCTGCATATGTACCTTGACGCCGATATCCTTTATCTTTTTGATAATCCGTTCTGTTTTTCCAAGTTGCCGGGGAGTGATGGTGTACAGATAATAGGTATATTCATCCCCTTCATAGTTTTTGCTGGAAATCGCAAAACAGTCTTGGCCCCGAAGAAGCTTTTCATCTTTTTCATCCCCCCAGAGGGAGATTCCGACCATCATGTCCGGAAACCGGTCCCGGGGAACTTTGATCAGACCGTTGGTTGCGCAAAAGGTCGGCAGGCGTTTATAAAATGCCTCCACACGGTCCAGGCAGAGTGTGGGTTCTCCTCCAATCAGTATGGCAAGGTTTACACCCCGGTCTTTTTCTTTTTCAATAAAGCGTTCCCACTTTACAATATCCATCTCCTCTTTTGCAGCCTTATGTTCGCCGGAAGAGAAAAAGAAGCAACCCCTGCATCGAAGATTGCATCGATTGGTGACGTCATAGATGGAGCTTCTGATGTTGAGTTTGGATATTTTTCTATATCGTTCATACCATTCATTATCCAGTAATGAACTGACCGTTATCATTTTTACTCCTTACCTGCTGTTTTTTAGTTCCTGATTCTTGTTTCGGCCTTTGGCGGAGATACCATATGATTGCAGAGGTTTTCCCCTTTTTCATATCCTCTCACCCAGATTGCCAGATAGGCATCCACATAATCCAGCCAGGCTTTGAATGTTTCCGGGTCTGATGCATGACGAAAAAGCTTGGCAGTGACTACCGCGCTTCCGGCTGCATAGTGCCGGCAGTCAGAGCAATCCGTATCCGGAACACAGCAGGACATGTTTCGATCCCAGGTCAGGTCTGTTCGATATTGGCGAAAAGAACGTCCCAGACCGATATCCGTGGATGGATTCATTCGGGGATATGGGCAGTCATATAGTGCATGAAGTCCGAATTTATGGGTATGAGCCACTGCATTGTAATGGGAAAACAATACATTTTCCGGATAATCTTTGATCAGCTTCAACATCGCTTTCCTTGTATCGGCAAGAGAGGCTTCCGTATGTCGAAGATTCCCGTCATACCCTACGGGCGCGGAAAACATATTGAAGGTAAGCTTGCAGTCATTTTTTTTCAGGAATTGAGCGACCTCAAAAACGTCATCAATATTTTCTCTGGTAAAGGTATAGACAAATATTGCCCGCGGATCATTTCGGTAGTTTTCAACCTGCCGTTGAAGCATGTTTTTGGCTTTTCGAACACGCAGGCTGGTTTCGTCATTCCCCCAGACCGAAATATGGATGTTGTAATCTACGGAAGGGGAGATCCGTGAGAGACCATTGGAAGCAATGCAGCCCAGTGGAATCTCTTTGTAGCAGACCTCCAGGAGGGCCGGTACCAGCGATGGTTCGGCACCGGCAAGAACCACATAGGTGATTCCCCGTTTTTTTTCATTTTTCATGAGCTCCTGCCAGAGCAGGGGATCTTGAATCTCTTCCGCAAACTGTTTGTCACCCTTAAAATAATAACACCCTTCACATTGGATATTGCAATGGTTGGACATATCATAGGTGGATTCACGAAGAAAAAAGAATTTCCGGACTTTTTCCCATCTCTCATGAACAAACGGATCAGCGATGATTTCGGAAAATTTCCATCTTCTATCCTCATTGTCCGGGCAGTAACTTTGTTTTTTAGCGGTTTCCACTATCATCCGATCCTCAGTGTTCGTAACGATCTAATTTTTATCAAGCCTTATGAAAGTTCGTTTTTGATGTATTCAGCGATCAAGCGGATGGTCGTGAGTTTGGGGTAATCGTCTTCATCAAATCGCATTCCATACTCATCCTGTAATACCAGAGCCACTGTGGCCAGGTCCATGCTATCAATACCGATTTCATCAACCAGATCAATGTCCGGATCGAATGTTCCCGGAGTCACATCTTCCAGTTTGAGTTCTTCAATCATCACTTGGGCAACACGGATAATAATATCGTTGGTGGTCATTTCAGCAGTCATTCTTTTCCTCTTCAGCAGTTATAATGCTTTTGCTTTTCAGTGTCATGATGCCCTGGCAGGCAGTCTCCCCTCTGACCTGAATCATAAACGAGTAGGTATCCCGTTCTTTTTCACTCCGGACAGCCTGTATTTCAAGCAGATCATCCGGCTTGATAATCTGTTTAAATTTTACTCTTTTAAATTCCTGGATGGAAATTTTTGTTGTGAAAGCCTGTTGAATCATATCCAATACAATCGAGAGCTGTGCAATGCCGGGAAGTATCGGATTATCCGGGAAGTGCCCTGAGAACCAGAGAGAATCCCGGCTGAACTCCCGGGTTGAAAAAAAAGTATTCTCTAACATATGGGTGTCGGTCATTGCAATTGTCCTGCTGAAGAAGGCAGTATGGAATCGGATGAAAGATTCTGAACAATATGGTCGACAATATCCTGAATCGTGACAATTTTTTTCAAATCATCATCTTCAATTTCAATATCCATCTTCATTTCGATCATACCGGCGATGTTAAATGCATCAATGCTGTCCAATTCAAGATCCAGGTATAAGTTTGTCTCCGGCAGAATTCTATCTTCAGAAATTTCAAATTCTTGTATGAAATAATTTTTCAGAAACAGAAAGATGTCATCGCTGTTTTTGACTTTTTGGTTCTTCACCTTCACGTGTATTCCTAAAAAAACAACAATGGGTTGTTCCAATCCATCCGGAAATATAACATCATGGAATTCAAAGTATATTCAGACCGTCACTTGCGAGTTCAGGTTTGTATTATTTTGATTCGAAGTCTTCCGTATAATATACTCCACCACATCCTGAACCGTTATAATGGTTTTCAATTCTTTTTCATCGGTTTCAATATTCATTTCCGCTTCCAGCATCCCGACCATGTCCAGTGCATCAATACTGTCGAGTTCAAGATCATCAAACAGACTGGATTTTAGATCAATTTTTTTTTCCGGGATTTCAAATGTATCCACAAAATATTTTTTTACAAAAAGAAAAATATCATTCTTATCCATAGTTCTATCCACATCCTATTCAAATTTCATCATTCAGGATCAACTTGTCTATTTAATTTGTCATGATAAATATGTCAAGGAAATTGAATGCTTCTGTCAGGATTCCAAAATCGGACATTCATGATGAGGAGCATCTGTAACTTTTCGAATTGACTTCATTACCGGCCGGTGTATCAGATCGGCGAGCGGGATGACTTCTAAGCCTTTCTTTTGGATACCATTCACGATCTCTTCTATTTCAATCAGCCATTTCAACATCCATTGCTTTTTTTCTTTTGCCGGAATGATGTCGTGCAGCAGAATAATATCATTGGATTGGATTTTATGCAAAATTTTACCGGACAGATTTTGAATTCTTCGATTTCCCATGTCAAAGGCACGGCAACTGTAATTTACACAAACCATACCGAGCCGGGATAGGATTTTTCCAAGTTTCGGATTGGTGATACCTGCCGGTGGCCGGAATGCAAGGGTATGAATTCCATATGTTTTCAATATGTCCTGTGTAAGCTGGATTTCCTGAAACAGCTTTTTTGAGCTTTTCAGCATGATCAGAGGGTCATGGTGATAGGAGTGATTTCCAATGGTATGGCCTTGCCGGAGGATATCCTGGATCAGATCCGGATGCCGGGATGCTTTTTTTCCCGTAACAAAAAAAGTGGCCTTGATGTTTTTTTTTGCAAGCAGGGTGAGCAGGGCAGGGGTGGATATCGGGTCCGGGCCATCATCAAAGGTGAGGGAAACCGATTTTCCTGAAGATTTTCCACGGGTAATGATGGGAAGAAAATAGCTTATGCCGGTGAAAAATGGAGCGATGAAACTGGCCAGTACAAAAAAGGATAGGGGGATTATGGAAAGCCGGATATCCCATACAGACAGCAGTAAAGCCGTTGAAAGCGCAGAAATTCCAAGTAGATGGGAGATTGTAACCCGGCTGCCTGGTAATGGGTCTGCGAAGGTTTCCTCTTTTATTGCATTCATGATTGAAAAATTTCAATGGCCGTTACAAACGTTCCGGTTCCGATCAGTAAAACGCCTTTGCCATCAAGGTCGATATCGCGTTCTCCGGAAAGCCCTGCCGGAATCCGGTTCAACTGGAGGAGCTTTATTCCTAAAACCGCAGCAGAGGCGGATGCAGATGCATACTCACCAATATATTTACGATAGTCAATAACCGGTTTATTGAAACGGGTCTGGTTTAAAAATTCCCGGACCTGTTTTTCTCCGCATTCGCGAAGGGCAGCGGGTATGCCGACCAGCAGGGCACCAAATTTCCGGTAGATCTGTTCAGGGCTGCCAAGGCTGCGGATCAAAGCCTGGATAATATCCGGGTGGTGTTCGGCTCTTTCATAAAAACAGCAGGAGATGTTTACTCCCCTGGCAGAACCTGCATGTTTCAGCAGCAGGGCGCCGCCGCCGTCTGATTTCTTATGGGTTTTGGATACCGATCCATCGAAAAGCCCGGAAAGTTTGGTATGATATTCATCTGCACCCAGCACCAGAACCGGTTCGTTTGTGTTTTCCGGATGCAGCAGACCGGCGGATAACAGGGCCTGCTCAAAGGAATAATCTCCTCCGGTTGTCGTGATGTTGACTCCTTTTGATTTCAGATATATGGCAACCTGACCGGCGGCTGCATTATGAACCGATCCGATAAAGTCGGTAGGGCTGCAAAATTTTTCGTTGGATTCAAAAAGTTTGGTCAGGAAATCATATGTTTCAGAAAGAGCGCCCCATCCGGTTCCCCAGAAAATGGATACAGGAGACTGAAAAGAGACCGTATTTTTTTGCAGGGAATCGGCTAAAGCCAGGGCCATCTGTGGAAGACGCTTCAATCGCCGAATCAGTCTGGGCGGCAAATTTTCAGAAAGCGCTGCAATGGGAAATACCCCGTCACAGTTTTCTCCATTCAGGAACCGGTTCAGGGTGGAGGTTGTTCCTCCGGCACCGGTAATGCATTCGCAACCGATTACCTCAAAAGGGGTTGTTTTTTTCAGGAGAACCGGATTTCCGTTCCCCTTTACAGAGCGGATCACGACGGATGCATTGTTGCCTCCGAACCCGAAGGAGTTGGATAAAACCGTATCCACGGGGTGTTCCATTGGCGAAAGCGTTGGCTGAAGGTTCAGTTTCGGGTCGGGTATGGTACATCCGGTATTGGCGGGAATGAGGTTCTGCTGAATACAGATCGCACAGATGACGGCTTCAATCAATCCGGCTGCGGCCAGGGGATGTCCCATGGCTCCTTTGACCGAAGACAGGGGCGGTTTTTTTTCAGCAAAGATCCGGTTGACAGCTTTTGCTTCGGATGAATCATTATCCACGGTTCCGGTACCATGCAGATTGATATAGTCGATATCAGACGGTGAAAGCGAAGAATCTTCAAGGGCTTGCAGCATGGCATTCCGGGCGCCTTCGCCTTCCGGATGTGGTGCTGTTGGATGGTGGGCATCACAGGACAGACCGGCTCCGAGAATTTCAGCATAGGCGGTTTCCGGTACACTCTCACCGGCTTCCAGGAGCACGGCCGCAGCACCTTCGGAAACGGTCATACCCTTCCGGTTCAGGTCAAACGGCCTTGAGCCGTTTGGGTCAATGAGCTGGAGAGAATGAAATCCAAAATAGGTGAACCGGCACAGGGCGTCCGATCCAACCGCCAGCACTTTTTTTGCCCTGCCGGAGCGGATCAGCTCAAGAGCCATTTTAAGAGCAGCCGTCCCGGAAGAACAGGCTGTGGAAATCGTGATGACCGGGCCAATGCATTTCAGTTGTCCGGCAATATAGTCGGCAACAGATCCTGCGGCATGATACCGGTATTTCTGTGGATCTTGTTCATTTTTCCGCAGGAGTTCTTCTGTTACGGACATGCCTCCTGTGGAGGTTGCCATGACAATGGCGTCAACCGTTCCCTGGCTGGTTTTCATCACATCCACTGCTGCAATCATGGCAAGATGGTGGGTTCTCGGGATGTCATCATCAGGGAAAAATTGATTGACTTCTCCTGTGGGAAGGATGGTTTCAGAGTGAAACAGCCGTAAGGGTTTGATCACCTGATTACCGGTCCGGATAAAATGCTCTATCTCATGATATCCGTTTCCAACGGGAGTGATCATCCCGATTCCGGTAATAAAGGTTCTTACCTTCATTAATGGGAACTCTTGGCGCGGTTTTGATCGATAAAGACGGCAAGCGTTCTTAACGATCTGAATACTTTTTCCCCGAGTTCTTTATTATCAATAACCACGGAATAATCTTTTTCAATCATCATGACCAGTTCCAGCACATCGATGGAATCGATTCCGAGATCTCCTCCGACAAGCTGACCGTCCACATCAAAATCAACAGGGGTCACATCCATCAGGTTCAGCGTTTCAATCACCTTTTCTTTCAATTCATTCAGAAGGGTTTCCATTTTTCTTTTTTTATATATATAATATTTTGATCATTTGAATTCTGTTAGGCGGTTGAACAGATACCATATGAAAGTGTGATCTATCAATATTTTTCTTGCGGGTCATTTTTGGATTGAGTGCAGTATCGGTATTGAATTTTTTTCTGCCTTGTATTAGGGTTCGCTAACAATAAATCAGGATAACCGCATTTAGGATGGATATGATTCATGACCTCCAGATTGAAAGCCTGATCCCTCATCGGGACCGGATGAAATTGATTGAAACCATTGTTTCCGTCGACTATGAGAAGGCGATTTCCATGGCAACCGTCAATGAACTGTGGCCATTATATCAGGATGGCGCAGTCAGCCCGATTGTTCTGATCGAGCTGGTCGCTCAGACAGCAGGGATCTGCATTGGCTGGAAAGAAAAAATGGAGAACGATTTCCAGAACGGAGGCAAGGGATGGATCGTGGGAATCAAACAGGCGATTTTTCATGTGGATGAGCTCCCGGTATCTTCACAGATCATCACCTGTTCGGAGGTTGAATTGAGGCATCGTAATTATGCAGTTTTCCGGGGTACCTCCACCATTAAATCCATTACGGCAGGAGAGATCAACATACAGGTTTTCCGGCCGGATTGAGAGAAAAAGATTCCGGAAAACATATTTTATTTCAGGAGACAGGAAATGGATCAGAATGAAACAAAGGTAGCCATCGTAACCGGTGGAAGCAAGGGTATTGGACGGGCTATTGCACTTGAACTGGCAAGGAGCCGGTATCATGTGATCGTGAACTATAAATCCGATACTGCCGGTGCGGAAGAGACTGTCAATATGATGGAGAAGGAGGGGTTTTCCGGCGAAACATTCCAATTTGATGTTTCCGATGTTCTGGAATCCAAAAAGGCCTTGGATCAAATCATATCCCGGTTTAAAAATATCGATGTACTGGTCAACAATGCCGGGATCGCAGCGGATGGATTGTTTGTCATGATGCCTGAAAAAGACTGGGATGCGGTGATTACCACAACCCTGAAAGGATTCTACAATATAACGAAACCGATCATCAAAAGGATGATTCCCAGGAAAAAAGGCTCTATTGTATCCATATCATCGGTTGCCGGTCTGATCGGAAACCGGGGGCAGGCCAATTATTCTGCTGCCAAAGCCGGCCTGATCGGCGCCAGCCGTTCGATAGCCGCGGAAGTTGCCCGTCTGGGAATCCGGGTGAATGTGGTTGCACCTGGATTAATCCAGACAGACATGATAAAAGAAGCTCCGGTCGATGTGATCAAAAAGATGATTCCAATGGCCAGGATCGGGCAGCCGGAAGAAGTTGCAAAGGTTGTCCGGTTTTTATGTTCAGATGATGCTTCTTATATTACCGGCCAGGTGATATCGGTTAATGGCGGGATGGTTTAGGGCGGCCGGTTGGCCCTGGCCGGTTGGCCGGTTGGCCGGTTGGCCGGTTGGCCGGTTGGCCGGTTTCCGGTTGGCGGTTGGCGGGGAAAGCAGAGTTGGGTTTTTGCTGTTACCGTATGCGTTGAATGTTGTTTGGTTCCGGCTTCGCCGGATTGAGAGTTATGAGATGAAACGGTTTTTCTTTTTTAATATCGTGAGCGGCTTTTTTGTTCTCTTTTCAGGATGCCTGTCCAATGCATGGGCAGTTACATTGGAACAGATTCAGAAGGAGGCTGCGGGAGTTTTTTCTGTACGGGCTGAATTTACGCAGGAAAAACACATGAAGATTCTGGCGAAACCGCTTATCTCCACCGGCGTGATGCTGTTTAAAAGTCCAAAATCCGTCCGCTGGGAATATTTTCAGCCGGTAAGGAGCATCCTGATGATGGATAACGGCAGGGTGAAACGGTTTATCGAGGGGGAAAACGGGCTGGTGGAAGATCTCGGCCCTGCGAAAGAGATCATGCAGTTTGTCCTTCAGGAAATCACATACTGGTTGAAAGGGGAGTTTGACAGCAGCTCCAATTTTACCACAAGTCTGAAGGGTGAACGGACCATTGTCATGACGCCAAAGGAAGAATCTTTTTTAAAGGTTATTGAGCGGATTGAGTTAACACTCTCGGATCAACCCGGGGTGATGGATCGTGTCCGGATCATTG
Organism: uncultured Desulfocicer sp.; assembly: GCA_964437395.1. Classification (GTDB taxonomy): domain Bacteria; phylum Desulfobacterota; class Desulfobacteria; order Desulfobacterales; family SURF-7; genus QZKS01. The sequence continues at coordinate 4,249 of CAYTGW010000026.1, read as the reverse complement.
AAACTCAGGATACCTATACGGAATACAGGTTTCAGAAAACGACAGTCAACATACCTCTTGATGATGTCCTGTTCCGGAAGATCTGATGAAACTCCTTGGAAACCCAGGATTCTTACGATATTATCAGGCCATTGGGAGATATGGTCTGGTGTTATCTGTCTTCCTGATAGCAGCGTCGTGTTCATCGCTTCCCGAAATTCAACCGTTCCGGCCACCCTTGCCAAAAGGTTCCGAAAACCGATGTGAACAGCCGTTTGTAAAAAACAAGTGGCAGTTTGTTCATTCCATCCGAGCTGTTTTACCCGATGGACAGCGGCAATCCATGATCGGAACGATCATCGTTGCACCGGACCGGAATACGGTTCATTGTATTCTGATGTCCATTGAAGGTCTGGTGCTCCTGGATGCTGTTTATGATCAAAAAGTGATTGTAAACCGGGCAGTGCCTCCTTTTGATGAACCGGGGATGGTTCAAGGGCTGATAGGGGATGTCCGGTTGATGTTTTTAAAACCGGAAGGAGTGCGCACAGCATCCGGTGTCTTAGGAGATAGGGCTACCATCTGCAGATACACGAACGAGGATGGGATTACCGTTGATGTGATCGTGCAATTGGATGGAAACTGGCGGATCGATCAGTACAGTCCGTTTGATTTTCTTCAACGTTCGGTTCAGGGGTTCTTTGCTGAAGATCATCAGACAGGGGCGTTGGGAGAGGTCATCCCGGAGAGGCTTGAATTGATCGCACCTGGTTTTATGGGATACAAGCTGTCGATGAAGCTGATTGAGGCCGTACCGTTATTTTCACAGGGATTGTCAGAGTGAACCTGAAACAATTAATTCGAAAATCCGTGCAGGAAAATCCCGATCAGACAGCCATGGTTGAGGGGGATACCACGGTCACCTACGACCAGTTGTTCATCATCATAACAGAGATTGCCGCGGATCTGAAAACGATCGGCATTGGAAGGGGAAGCCTGGTGGGGCTTCGGTTTCCGAACAGTATCGCCTATGTGGCAATCACATTTGCTCTCTGGGAGATCGAAGCCATTGTCGTGCCCATTGGTTTGGAATTGAAAAAAACAGAGGTTGATGACCTCTGCCATATCATGCAGTTGAATGCTGTGATTCAGGATCATGGTGCTGATCATGATGTCCGGAAAAAGGGCAAAGGATGTCCAGTATCCTATTTTGTGGATCATCGATCCTCTGTGATCGAAAATCGATATATTGAAAAGGATATTGCCTTTATCCGGTTTACATCCGGTACTACAGGCGTATCAAAGGGGGTTGTACTCAGCCACAGAGCCATCTGTGAGAGAATCGAAGCGGTAAATCAAACCCTCCGGATCAGCGCGGATGATACAATCCTGTGGCTTTTATGCATGGCGCATCACTTTGTTTCAACGATTCTCCTCTATATTGCAAAAAGTGCCACGATCGTTGTCGTGAATAAAATGTTTGCCGGGTCGATTCTGGATGCGGCAAACAAGGTAAAGGCAACCGTATTGTACGCGTCTCCGTTCCATTATTCCCTGTTGGCAGCCGATACTTCCGATGCAATGCTTTCAAGCATAAGGATCGCTCTGTCAACGACCATAGATCTCCCGGATACTGTATTTCATCATTTTTATGAACGGTTCCGATTGCCGATTGTTCAGGCTTACGGAATTATTGAAATCGGGATTGTCTGTATGAACACAGATGAACCCTCCCGGAAAGTCGGATCTGTGGGAAGGCTTCTGCCGGCGTATGAGATGAAAGTGAAAAATACCGATTGCTATCCAGATGAAAGCCATCTATGTGGAGAACTCTGGTTTCGGGGGCCGGGTTTTTTTGATGCCTATTTCAGTCCCTGGGCTGATGTAGGTACAATCCTGGAGGACGGCTGGTTTGATACCGGTGATATCGGCTGGGTGGACAACGAAGGATATGTGTATCTGTTTGCCAGAAAAAAAGATGTCATCAATATCGCCGGGATGAAGGTATTTCCCCAGGAGATCGAGGCGGTTTTGAACTTGCATCCGGATGTGGAAGAATCTTTTGTATATGGATTGAAAGACAAACGGTTTGGAGAACTGGTTGCGGCTGATATTATTCCGAAAGGGTCTCCGGAATCGATTTCAAAAAACGGAATTCTGCAATACTGTAGACAACGGCTGGCTTCCTATAAAATTCCAGAGGAAATCAAGATTGTGGAGGCCATTCCAAAAACACCGGTGACCTCCAAGATCATTCGAAGAAACAGGTGGCATAAAGAATAATACAATAATGGTACAGATCGAACAAATAAAAGAACAGCTGATTTTTTTTCTGCATAACGAAATTTTTGATCCGTCCATTCAGATCAATGCGGACACGGATCTTCTTGAGTCGGGTTTTGATTCATTCTCTCTGGTGAAACTTCTGGTGTTTATCGAAAAACAATACAGCCTCCAGGTTCCCGAAGATAAGCTGACCGAAGACACCCTGAGGAACGTCAACCAATTATCAGAGTTGATTTATGCTTTTCAAGAAAACTAAACGCATCAACCTGAATGGTATGGATTGCCTGTTGATGGCATTTGATTACCATATGAGGGAAAACGGATTTGCCGGAAACCTGGCGCAAATGGTTTTGGGGCTTCCGGTACAGATCCATGAATCAGCGTTTGCCGACCGGATTTCCAGTCTGACAGGTCAGTTTCCCATTATCCATGCGGTCTCAAAACGGCATTTTTTTTCCCGGCTGCCCTGCTGGGAGATGGATCCGGAACATACATCAGCTTTTCCCAGGATAACCGCATACCATCTGGAAGAAAAAACAGAAGAAAATCAGGAATTCAAAACACTGAAGAAAAAGCTGTTCAATCTTCCCCTTCAACCCGGAAAAGGAGAACAGATCCGGTTTGATCTCATCTATTTTGACAAGGGAGGAATGGAGATCTATATGACCTGGGTTCACGCGCTCATGGATGCACATGGCGCTGAGTATTTTCTGTCCATGATCGGAAACCCGGATCTTGTGAAAGAAGCCCTGATATCAGAATCCGGCCGGGAAATTTCCGGATCGGATAACCATCCGAAAACCAAAACAGGAGATACGGATGACAAATGGAAGAAGGCAAAGCAATCTTTTGACCATATTGACGGGATTGCGGAGAATCCGCCGGTGTCCATATTGACCAAGTTTCCGGAAAAAGTAATACCTCTCCAAGAATACACGATCATCTCTTTTTCACAAGAGGAGACAAAAACAATCCTGGATCTGGCGCGAAAACGGTGTGGCTTTTTTAATGAGTCCACCTATTTTGCCGCATCCACCATGTGTGAGCTGAAGCAGCTCTACAAAAAGAAACAGGTATTGTCCGATAATTTTGTTTTGTCGCTGCCGGTGAATCTTCGGAAAAAAGGAACCCATCTTCCTGTTTTCTCCAATCAGTCAACATCCCTGCTGTATTCCTTCACTTCAGAGAGTCTGCTGGATTTTGATTCAGCGGTCCGACATTTTAAAGAGCAGACGCAGCATGTGATCAAAACAGGATTGCTGGATGCCAATGTCGCGGTAATGGAGATATCGAAATTTCTGCCCACATGGTTTTATATCCGGAAAGTCCGGCAGGCCATGAAAGGTGAAATCGCCTCCATTGTGATGGCCAATCCAGGGACAATGTATTCCCGTCTGTCGGAATTCATGGGGACATTGGTCGACTATGTAAACCACATGCCGGCAATCATTGCTCCGCCGGGAATCGGTGTCCTGTTTTATCAGTTTGCGGGAAGATTGAATATCACTTTTGTATATACGGAAGGAATTCTTTCTCCGGAAGAAACGAACGGATTTCAGCAGGGGATACGAACCCATCTGCTCAATGGAAAGTGAGGTTTGTTGAAGATTCTGATCATTGCCATCAATCAGGAGAAGTTCCCGTTGGCTGTTGCCCCGATCGGAGCCGCCAGTATTGTCCGCATTCTGGAGCATCATGGCCAGGATGTGCATTTTGTGGATCTTTGTTTTTCCGGCAACCTGAAACGAAATCTGGCCGGAGTATTAAAAAAGACAGATCCGGATATTGTCGGCCTTGCCATACGGAATCTTGACAACTGTTCCAGCACCACACAAAAAACATTCTTTCAAACCGCACGAAATGTGATTAAAATCGTAAAGGAATATTCCGGTGCGACCCTTATCATGGGAGGAGGAGGCGCATCCGTACTTCCGCAGGAACTGGCGGCATATCTCAATGTACCTTATACGTTTATCGGAGAAGG
>CAYTGW010000025.1:27746-28806 GCA_964437395.1 uncultured Desulfocicer sp. | reverse complement strand
CCCTTGTCTATTGTAGATTGGCCTTCCTTGATCATCAACGCGTGGGGTGGCGGAGGCGCGAAACACAATTTGATTGTTGCGCAAGCCAGAGTTCAACGCTGCCAGGCTTCTCCTTCCGGGCGACCGCAAAGGTTGACCCCTGCGCCGAGGAAAGGAACAACTCGGCCGTCAGCGATAGCTTTGATTACCGTCTTGTAGTGGGGATCCAAGGGATTGGGCATGAACAAGCCTCCTACTTAGGGTTGCTCACCTCACCTATTCTTCTTCTCCGGGTTTATCCTTAGCTCCAGGCATCGGTTTTGCATGTGGTTTGATCTCTGTCTCTGGCTTTTCATCTTTTGGTGGTACGTAGTTTTTGCCTTTTGGTGCCTCTGCAAAAAAATTCTCCGCCACTTTTTTAAGTTTTTTTCTTCCGGATGAAAAAAAAGCGCGGAAAGCAGTTGCAGAACTTGCCGGTGCTGGTGTGGATGGTTGCTTTTATTGGTATGGCAACAACTGGCATTATGCAAAACAGTGGGAACATTTACATAAAATGAATGGCGCTGCCAGAATGCCGGTTGAGCTCATGGCCAATTGTCCGGATTTTACGAGGATCAATCTGCCAAAATCCGACAGGATACTTGGAAAAACAATTTCCATGCAAATCAAACTCTCATGGACAGATGAAATGATGGAGAAACGGATTGAGACTATCCATCAGGTGCTGAAAGGATAACTAATGTTTCGAAATTTCAAGATTGTTCCCAATATTATATTCGGGCGAGGCTGCTTCAACCAACTGGATGAGATTCTTTCAACCAGACGTTCAAACCGTGATTCTTACATCGTCTTTGTTGTGGATGATGTGTTTGAAAATAATGCGCTGAGGGAAAGAATCCCCCTGAAGAACAGGGATATGCTCTTATGGGTAAATGTGGACGATGAACCCAAGACAAAATATGTGGACGAGTTGACCGCCAGGGTGAAACAACACAATGCAAATCTTCCGGAAGGTGTTATCGGGATCGGAGGAGGGAGTACAATGGATCTGGCAAAAGCCATCTCCCTGATGCTGACCAAT
>CAYTGW010000025.1:0-27736 GCA_964437395.1 uncultured Desulfocicer sp. | reverse complement strand
GCAGAATATAAGGGGTGGGACCTGATTAAAAATCCTGCGGTATATCATGCAGGCATTCCGACTTTATCCGGCACAGGAGCTGAGGTATCCCGCACGACGGTCCTAACCGGTCCGAAGAAAAAACTGGGGTTGAATTCAGATTATACTGTATTTGATCAGGTAGTACTGGATCCGGAGCTGACACAGGGTGTCCCGGCAGATCAGCGGTTTTATACAGGGATGGACTGTTTTATCCATTGTATTGAATCCCTGACCGGCACGTATTTAAACGCATTCAGTCGTGCCTATGGTGAAAAAGCCAACGATCTTTGCCTGGAGGTTTTCCTGGAAGATAGTCCGGAAAATGCCGACAAGCTCATGATGGCATCCTATTTCGGCGGGATGAGCATTGCTTATTCTCAGGTAGGCGTATGTCATGCTCTCTCATACGGACTTTCTTTTGTGCTGGACATTCACCACGGTATCGGGAACTCAATTGCCTTTGATTACCTGGAGGAGTTTTATCCAAAGGGGGTCGCGCAATTCCGGCAGATGCTGGATCGGCAGAATATCGAACTGCCAAGGAATATTATGCATGATGTTCGTGATGACCAGCTTGAAAAAATGGTGGATGTCTCGTTGGTACTGGAGCCTCTTTGGGAAAATGCATTGGGCGCTGACTGGAAAAAGAAGATGCCTCGGGAGAGAATCAGGGATCTGTATCTCCGGATGTAGCTCTTGGGCGGGTATAACCAAAATGAGTATGGATGAGGTTTAGAATGGGCTTTCTTTTGAAAATAAAATGGCTTTGTCGACAAGTCTGGAAAAGCATACATAACGGTTTATCGTTTCATCTGTATTTCGGAAAATCAATCGCTACAGTTCCGGATCACTCCATTGTCCTGTTCCCTTATCTGGCAACAACCCTGTCCTGCGGGCTTGCGGGAGTTGTCGGATTCAAGAAAGGGAAGAAAGAGGATAATCCGGTTGATTTGAACGAGTTCGCTGCCATGGTGCGGACAATTGAAGAAAACACATTGAAAGGGAAAACCTCTCAGCAGCAGTGTTTTGATGAAAACTGTCTGGGTGGCGATGCCTTGATTGATCAGATCAAACAGATATCCCGGAGTTTGAAAACAGGCCGCTGGTTTTCTCAGATATTTCTGGATCAAAAACTCCAGACCCGGCTTTCGGATATTTCTTCTGCTTTACGGCAGGTTGTTCAATCGGAGGCAGCTTCTTTCATTAAGGATATCGGTTATTTGAATTCAGAAGAAACAAAAATTGTTTCCAGAAGAATCGAAAATCTGAAAGATATTGACTGGTGCCTCCGGATGGAACTGATGGATAATATCCGGAAAGTGGCCGGTCTGATGAAGAATTTTATGGAAAAGGTTCAACCGGAAACCGTCATGATTTACCGTCAGATCAATGCCGTGCTCAACAGTATTGACCGGCTTGAGGTTCGGGGACGGGATTCCGCCGGCATCTCATTGATGTTTGTTCTTTCCGGAGATGAGTATTCTCATTTTAATCAGTTGGCTGACCAGAATAAACTGGTGGACATGATTGCAACCCGGATGAATCAGGATGCATTGATCAATCAGGGAATCAGCATCCATAACCTGAAAAAGAAAAACAGCAGCAGGCATGTCGCGATTACGATGGTTTACAAGGTAGCCGCTGAAATCGGTGCGCTGGGAGACAATATTCAGTATCTGCGCAAACAGATTGAAGAAGATCCGGTTTTATGTCTGGTTGCGGGCCTTGAGAATATCAATTATACGGTGACCGCTCACACAAGGTGGGCATCTGTGGGAGAAATTTCGCAACCCAACTGCCATCCGGTTGACAATAAAACAGCAGATGCGTTTTCTTCCCAGAACAACACCATACATATCTGTTTGAACGGAGATATTGATAACTACCGGGAGTTGAAAAAAGAATATGAAGACAATGGCGGTAAAATCAATAAAGATATCACAACGGATACAAAGATCATTCCGATCCGGATCGAAAAGTATCTGCATGCCGGTTATCCAGTGGAAGAGGCCTTCCGGCTTGCGTTAAATGATTTTCATGGTTCCCATGCCATTTCCATGCATACCGACCTGGCGCCTGGAAAAATTTTTCTGGCTCAAAAGGGGAGTGGACAGGCGGTTTTCATCGGTATCGGCACGGAACACTATATGCCCACATCAGAGGTGTATGGGTTTGTTGAAGAGACATCCGACTTTTTGAAAATGGATGGTGAGAAGGTTGTCAAAGGAATGAACGGGAGGAAAACCCAGGGACAGATCATGATTCTGGAGCAGGATTCTTCCGGCGGTCTGGATGGTATACAGGCGATGTATTATGATGGGACGCTGCTGGAGCTCGGACCGGATGATATCAAACATACGGAGATTACTTCACGGGATATTGATCGCCAGGGATTTTCCCACTATTTTTTAAAAGAGATTTCAGAAGCCCCGGTATCGGTCGAAAAAACCCTTCAGAACCGCTGGAAAATCGATAAGTCTGATGATGAGCAGTGTGAGATCACCCTGGATGAAAGTGCTGTGCCCCTTCGCGTACGGGAGGCTTTGACCCGGAATCAAATCCGGAGAATTTTTTTTGTGGGGCAGGGTACAGCAGGAGTCGCTGCACAGGCATGCGCGAATATCGTGGAATACTACCTGAATGATCCTGGTCTGTTTATATGTGCATTAAAGGCTTCGGAGCTGTCCGGATTCAAGCTGTCCAAACTTGACCAGGGACAAAAAATGGAGGACAGTCTGGTTATCGCGATCAGTCAGTCCGGAACAACAACCGATACGAATCGGGCTGTCGATATGGTGCGGGAGAGGGGAGGGCTTACCCTTGCCATCGTGAATAGACGGGATTCCCATATCACCTTCAAGGTGGACGGCGTTCTGTATACAAGCAGCGGGCGGGATATTGAAATGTCGGTTGCTTCAACCAAGGCATTTTATTCCCAGATTGTAGCGGGTGCCATTCTCGGACTTTTTTTTACCCAACTGAAAAGGTGCAGAGAGCAGGGTTTTATCTCCCATGAAATCCGTCAGCTTCTGGATCTGCCGGGAACAATGACCGAAGTTCTTGGGCAAAAGTCTATCATTGGTGATTCAGCCAGAAGACTGGCAACAACCAGAACTTACTGGGCAGCTGTCGGAAGCGGGCCGAACAAGGCGTCTGCGGATGAGATCCGGATCAAACTCAGTGAGCTTTGCTATAAGACAATCTCATCCGATTTTGTTGAGGATAAGAAACATATTGATCTGTCATCCGAACCGCTGATTATCATCTGTGCAGCAGGAACAAGAGGAAATGTCATTGGAGATATTGTCAAGGATACGGCTATTTTTAAAGCGCACAAAGCCTTGCCTGTTGTCATTGCCGATGAAGGAGAAGATCGGTTCGCGCCCTATGCAGAGGATGTTTTTCATGTGCCTGCCATTGGAGAACACCTTGCACCGATTTTAAATACCCTGGTAGGACATATCTGGGGGTATTATGCAGCGCTGGCAATCAATGACGGATCACGCTTTTTGCATGAGGCCAGGGAGGGGATCAAACAGAGCATAGATGATTTTTCCACTCAGGGAATGGATGTATACGAAGTTGTATTGGAGAAAAGTTTTAAAGAAAAAATGGCTGCTTTTTATAATGAGTTCAGATCGGAAAAAACCAGAAACAGGTTTCCCGGAATCATGGGGCTTACCTCAGCATCCGACCTGACACTGCTGTTGAAATACTTGACCGGAAGGCTTCCGGTTTCTGATTTTGAACTTGATTTCGGAAAAAAGGGAACCGCCCTGAATATGCTGAACGCTTTTTTTCACTGTCTCGGTGAGGCTATCAACTGCATGGCACGACCTGTTGATGCGATCAAGCACCAGGCTAAAACCGTGACGGTCGGAACCAGCAGGATCATTGAAAAGGTTGAAGGGGTTCTGTTTGATGCACTGGCCGCCCATGAAATCAATATCTCCCGACTCATCAACCGGAACATCATCGTACTCAAAAACCTGCAAGGAGTTGTTTCGGAAATCAAGGGTTCGATTTTATATAAAATTGATAATTTAAGTCTGCTTGGAGATGCTACGGAAGAAACGACCATCTCTGTTTTGCGTAAAGAAGGGGTTTTAAAGCCTATCCCCTCAAGGATTGAAAATGACAACCGGTTAAAGGGAACAAAACGGATTATTGTCCGCCAGGGCAATGTTTATATTGGAAGAGGCAGGAAAGATGACAGAAGCATCATTGTCATTCCGATCATTTCCGATTCACCGAACGCTCCCAATACGATTGATAACCTGCTGCTTTTGAATATCAGCTTCAAGGAAAGTGTCGAGCTTTCCGTAAAAACCAAAGCTCTTGGCGGCAAATATGAGCATATCCAGAATATTGTTCAGGAGAACAGCATTGAATGGGATGACCGGTTCCTCGAACTGGTGGATATGAAATCTCTTTTTGGAGACTCTGCGGAAAAGATCGGGGAATTTATTGTCCAGCACCAGAAACAGTAAGACCTTATCGAAGGAATACGGAAGATAAAAACATTTTGACTTGCTGAGTGTTTTTTTTCAGCAAATGGTCAAGGTATAGAGATGACCACCTTGTTGGAAATGCAATCGGTGCAAAATCGATTTCAGCATCAATACCGTACAGATCATTTTTTAAGCTGGTATTCCTGTTCCGGACGGTAATGGGAAGACGCACCACACCCTCATAATTGAGTATGGCAACATCCCCGGAATCTGAATTGAACAGATACCGTCTGCTGTTGATCGATTTTAGCCCTGAACTCACCAGTATCCTTGAAATCGCGTTATGGATCGCCTCCGACTCTGCATCAATTTCACCTGTGCCTGAAGCCACGCCAATCACCTTTATGCGTTGAAATTCATCGATCCGAAACTCATCTGCTGCCGGTATTATCTCAAGAATGGATCGTGTGATCATCCCGTTTTCAGACTGAATTTGATATCGTGCATAATAGATGGGATCGCAGGAGCCATTCTCCAGCCGGCAGATGAACATGGCAATGAACAGACTGATCCAAAGAGTCCATCTGAAAACAGGATGGCTATTGATTTTTATTTCATTCATACCATTCATTATCCAGTAATGAACTGACCGTTATCATTTTTTACTCCTAGCCTGCTGCTTATTATATTTTGACGTCATTCCGGCGAAAGCCGGGCACGCAGTGAAGCATAGCGCTATCCAGACAGATACTGGATGCCGGATCGAGTCCGGCATGACGAATTTTGCCTATTTTGTTTCCGGGTTACTAATAAAATGAAATAGCTCTTCCAGGCCATCACCGTAAATTTAGCAATGTTTGTGCCATCATCATATCTGCTGAAAAAACAAAAACATATGATTTATTATCACTGACAGTATGTCCTGCACTGGGAAAATATTTCAACCCCATTCCTAAAGATTTCTCTTTTGGATGTCGATTCTTAATAAATATAGAACAGGTTTATTCCCACCTTATCCGGACAGGAGGCAATTCATGGGTCGATCCCATATTTCAGAACTCTATTCAAATCTTTGCATGGTTTTTGGACTGATCATGACCATAACATGTTTATCTTCCTGCGTATCCAATCATCAGGTACTCAAATATGAATGTCCGATCAATGGAGGAGATAATATCATTCCGGGAATTGAGCCCGAGGAATCTGCGCGTAAGATCATGATCATGGTTCGCGGAAAAGGGATTGAGCCGGAAGATGGTACCCCCATGCAGAAAAAATTCATGGCCGAACGTGCCGCGATCCTGGATGGCTATCGGAATCTGGCAGAACGTCTGGCCGGCATTATTATTGATACCCATACAAGCGCTGGAAACAGCACTTTGTCACAGGATGAAGTGATGATTGAAACCCGGGCGTTTATGCGTGGTGCCCAAGTCGGACCGGTTACATACAAAAATGGATTTGCGATTGTGGATCTGAAACTCTATCTCGCGCCTAGACAGAATATGTTTTTCAGCGGCAAATTTCGTTATTAAAACAATTGCCCTTCCCGTATCTACAACTTGATATCCTTACCAATTATTATTTCTTCTCATTCGGGTCTTTTTCCCGTTCTGATAACGCTGTAAGAAGTGTGTTTAAAATCAAAGAATCCGGCCTTACATAAGATTGATAATATTTTACATTATTGGTCATTATTTCGTTACGAAGTTTTTTATCCGTAAATAATATGGAAGCTTTGTCCACACACTCTTCCGGCGAACAAAATTCAAGATAATTTTTGCCTTTTTCCAGATTCCCTGTAACCTCATAATCCATTTTTTCGGTTACGATTGCTTTTGAAAATGCAATGTATTCAGCAAACTTCCAACCAATGGAGCCGTGCAGACCGGAATTGGCAATGCAGATTGGAAAGGCTTTTAATAAATTTATATAATTCCTCTGTAAGGACATCTTTTGATCCGGCATGAGACAATCCCTGTAATTATTTTTCGAATAATCCGTATGATAAAATCCGCCGTAAAAGCGATTCCCAAATTCAGATCTCAGCATTTTTATACAACTGGCTCTTGTTTCATTGATCTGTATTCTTTCCTCTATTTTTTCCTTTGGCCGGTCTGGTGTGTCATAAGGGTCATACGCTTTCACCATGAATAGAATCTTTGGATTTGCAGTATAATCCGGTAAAGATTGCATTATATTGATTCTGGGTGCAAACCGGAACCGGTTTAAAATATTCATGGGCTTAACAATTCCAGTAATCTTCTGAATCCCATCTGATAAAATAAGGTTTCTTTGCAAGGCAAACCTGTCCATAGCGCTTGGAAATACCGGATAATGCAGACCATAGGGGAATATTTTTTTTTGCTGGTCTCCAAGACTCTTTAAATGAATCGATGAATAGCCTCTTTTAAAATAATAATCTGAATCGGATAAATATTCTTTATCGATTTCCCAACTGTCTTTCAGATCATAATAAAGTTTAATCCCATTATTCACGATCACACAAATATGCTGATTGATCCGATAATTAATATTTTTATCATTTTTTTCTTTTTTTTTGATAACCGTCTGTCCAAGATCAATCAGGCCTATCTTATGCAATAAAAAGAATCCAGTATATACGTGTTGCAGGAAAACATTATTTGAACATGAAATCAGCTTACACTTTATCTTCGACATTGCGAATGCACCTCACCCGCTTGTAAAATTGAAAAAAGAATTTCTACTTTTTCATCCGTCATTAAATCTCATTCATTTCTTCCTGTTCATAACAAAACAGATCCTCACCCAGAAGCGTATTCAATTGGGTATCATACCTTTCATATCCTCTCTTGATTTGCAGAACATTTTTAATTTCGCAAATCCCATGATGAAGCATGGATAGAAGTCCGATACCTGCTCCACACCGGAGATCCAGTGCTTTTGCTGTAATTGTCTGTTCAGGATTGACTTCATGGCCTTCTGAATCCAGTATTTTCGCTCGTCTTTCATCAATGATTTTGTATTGAACGCCAAATTTTTTATACTCATCCAGATATCCGAATCTTGATTCGAACAGGGTATCTTCTATGGTCATATTTAAACCCAATACAGACAGGACGGCAATTAAGGGCTGCCAGTCGGAACAAAACAAAGGATAATGACCTGCCTTGATCTCCAATTCCCTACCTTTTATGCGACATGAGGAGCCGATAACAAGCAGCCTGTTGTCATTATATTGATACTCAATATTCAACTGTTCCAATATATCCAGAAAAGGAGCCAATTGAAGCTGCGTCTCTGTAAACCCGAACGTGTTGACTCGGATATCCTTTTTCAGAAGCAATGCACCACAAACAAAGGTGACAATGACATTTCTGTCAGGCAGAATCGTATGATCCACAACTTTTGTATCATCAAACCGGCCTGCATGAATATGAACATAATCGTCTTCATTATTATAATGGATCTTCACTTCTGCATTTTGTAACATGCTTATCAAATCAAATATTTCAGGTTCAAGAGACGGGCCGAAAATTTTTGTATTTGATTTTGTCTCAATTGCACAAGTTATTGCTATGTTTGTAGAGGAAAAAGATCGGTCTCTGATTTTTATTTCACTCACTTTTTTCAGTTCAGATCGATATACCCGTGTGTACATATTATGAATATCAAAGGATATCCCGAACTGTTTCATAATCTCGACATACCAGGAAATATCTCTTCTGCCGATTGGACAACCAGTGGGTTCTTTGAGCTTGATATTAAATCTGCTGAATATCGGGTATAAATTGATTAATGATCGTGAATATCTGGAGGAGTAATCTCCAACACTGATGATACCTTCTTTTTTTTGATTGATTCCCGAATAGTTCAAAACATTTGAATCTTTGTCAAAATCAAGTATAAAACCCAATTTTTTCATGATATTGATCTGGATCTCAACATCTTTAATATCCGGTACATTTCTCAAAATACCGCTATGAAACTGTAGAAATGATGGTAATATTCTTGAGAATGAATGTTTTGAACCTTGAACAATCATTTCTACCAGGTTGTTATTTTTTATGTTTTGATGAACTCTTTTGACTAACATTATCTTCAATCTCCTCTGCATCAATCGATATCTTTCGGCGGTCCATTTTGTTTGAACGTGTTTCTGAAAGGAATAAGTGATGCTCTCAATTCACTGCTGATCATCTCTTATCTGATTATATAATTTGAGCCATTTATGCAACCTCAAGAAATATCGGAATGGAATCACTTCATGTTCTCAGGGGACTTTAATGGGGTCAATAGGACACTATCCAATTCAGCCTTTCTGCTTTATGGTTGACCATGTTTTTAAATTCTGATAGTTTTTCCTTATCAATACCAATGCTTCATATTTTCAATATCCTGCCTGCTATTATCGGTTTCCAGATTTTTCATTACAGGAGGGCCCGTATGCAAAAATTCAATCCAGAAGTAGCCATGTGGCGTGTCCGGAGGGAATTCGGTGAGCATGGAGGTGTGACACCTTCCATCTCACGTTCATCCACCTTTACGGTATTAGATCCTGGTATAATGCCTGAAATCTTTCATGGGCTTCGAGGGCCTGAAAAGGGTGGCTGTTTTTTATACAGTCGCCATTTTAACCCCACCACTCACGTGTTGGCAAGGTATCTTGCTGCAATGGAAGACACGGAGTTTGCTGTTTGCACAGCCAGTGGGATGTCTGCCATTGCCTGCACGCTGCTTCAGATTTGTCGATCCGGAAACCATATTGTGTCAAGCGATACGGTTTATGGCGGAACCCATGCCCTACTTGGAGAACTGATGCCGGAAATGGGTATTACAACGACATTTGTTGATCCTGCTGATATCGGTGCATTTGAGAAGGCCATTACACCGGCTACGAGGGTGATCTATACCGAAGCTGTCGGAAACCCGACATTGAAGATCGCAGATATCCGAGCTTTATCCAAACTTGCCCATCAACATAAACTGGTTCTGGTGGTCGATAACACTTTTACACCCATGATCATTACACCAGCCAGACTTGGCGCGGATATTGTGGTACACTCCATTACCAAATTTATTAATGGTGCCAGCGATTTGATTGCAGGTGCGATATGTGCTTCAAAAGACTTTATTTATAAACTGATGGATCTGAATACCGGAAGGGTGATGTTGCTTGGCCCCACGATGGATCCACGGATCGCATTTGATATTATTCAGCGGTTGCCCCATCTGCCGATCCGAATGCGGGAGCACAGTAACAGGACAATGGCAATTGCCCGTCATTTAGAGGGATTGGGAGTGCCTATTTCTTATCCCGGACTTCTGTCTCATCCGCAACATGGTCTGATCCAGTCGATGTTCAACGAAGGTTACGGTTTCGGAGGTGTTCTTACCATTGACTGTAAGAAGAAAGAAAAAGCTGAAGAGCTGATGGCCTTGTTACAAAACAGGGAGAGATTCGGTTTGATCGCCGTTTCATTGGGTTATTATGATACATTGATGAGCTGTTCAGGATCATCAACTTCATCTGAGATTGCACCTGAAGATCAGGATAAAATTGGTATTTCTCCTGGATTGCTTCGAATCTCCATTGGCTATACCGGCAGTCTGGAAGACAGGATTCAACAGATCGAAATGGCAGTAAAAACGGTTGATATCATGTAACAGTTCAAGGGAAATAGAAGAAAAGAATATTGACATGGGATAAGATAAAGTGTTAATAACAAAAATTTTATTTAGAGTAAATAGTATTGTTCCTTGCTCCTGCAATTTTTTTCAGGGGCTTTACAGCCAAAAGGAGGTTTTATGAGAAGGTATGAAACGATTTTTATTTCCGATCCGGTCTTGTCCGAGGATGATCGGAAACAGCTTTTTGAAAAGACGAAGGATTTGATCAAAAGTCACAAGGGGTTTCTCGTGCTGTTTGATGATTGGGGCATAAAGAAACTTGCTTATGAAATTAAGAAAAAAGGTCGCGGCTATTATGTGAGGCTTGATTACTGCAGTGAAGGTAGCTTGGTAGCTGAATTGGAACGATCATTCCGGATTGATGACCGGGTCATGAAATTTATGACTATCGTTCTTGACAGCGATGCTGACCCTGAAAAAGTCAAGCAGGAGATCGCCAAGGAGGCTGAGGCAAAAGAAGCAGCAAAAGCTGCCCGATTGGAATCTGCAGGAAATGATTCAGGTGATATTGAAAATGAAGAAACAGAAACTGAATTTTTAACAGAGGAGTAGATCAATGGCCGAACCAAAATTTCGAAAGAAAAAAAATTTTTTCCATCGACGAAAAGTATGTAGATTTTGTGCAGATAGCACTTTAAGTATTGACTATAAAGATTCACGAACACTAAGATATTTTATTACTGAGCGTGGGAAAATTATCCCAAGGCGTATTTCCGGCACTTGTGCAAAGCACCAGCGAACACTGACGGTTGCAATCAAACAGGCACGAACGATCGCCATGTTGCCCTATGTTGGTACACTGGATCTATAGATTTTTTATGAAACATTACGTTGAACAAGGAGAATGAGGATTGTGCCTCAGATTGAGAACGGCAAATCAGCAAGGACAATCGCTTTCGGCATACTTGTAACAAGTATTGCTGTTATTGCTTCGGATGTTTTGCCGTTTATCTGTTTTCTCGCGCTTCCGCAGGCAGGTTTATTTACCCGGGTCAGGTTTGTCAAACACTCCATTACCATATGCGTGGCGACAATCATTCTCATTGCGATATTATCAAACGGAATCCTGATCGATACCTTTTTTCTATCAGGCTTGTTCCTTTTGGGTTATGCGATGGGAGAGTGTTTCATGCGGAAGCTTCCGGTTGAAGTAACGGTTATCTTTTCCGTATTCGTGGCGCTGACAGCATATTTATTCGGATTGTATTTTTACAGCATTCAGTTGAACCTTGGGATGGTTGCTTTTGTAAACGAGCAAGTGCAGAAGAACCTTGAGCTTACTTTGAAATTGTATGAAAACATGGGTATGTCTATGGAAAACATCAAGATGTTTTCAGACAATTTTGATCGTATCCAGTATGATCTGGTGCGATTGATTCCGGCCATAGTCATTTCGCTTACGCTGGTCATGGTATGGCTGAACCTGATTCTTTCAAAAACATTGGAGGCCCGCAGCCGGTTGAACTTTTATCATTTCGGGTCTCTGAATCAATGGAAAGCACCGGAAATCCTGGTATGGTTTGTTATCGGATGCGGAATCCTGCTTATTCTCTCCGGTAGTGGTTTGCGGTTACTCAGTATAAGCGGCATATTAATTTTAATGACCGTTTATTTTTTTCAGGGTATTGCAATTGTGTCCTTTTATTTTGAGAAAAAACATTTTCCACGATTTTTAAAAATTTTTATGTACAGCATTATCGCTGTTCAGCAGATTCTCCTTTTTTTTATTATCGGACTTGGCTTTTTTGATATGTGGATGAATTTCAGAAAGATTGAACAGAAGGAGACAAACTGAGTTCTTCAAATAATGATTAAAGACTCGTTTTACATTGAAACGATTATTATGATGCGGAGGGTATTATGAAGGTTATATTAAAAGAAACGATAGAATCATTGGGAATTATCGGTTCAATGGTGAATGTGGCAGATGGCTATGCCCGAAACTATCTTCTCCCTCAGGGAAAAGCGGTTCTTGATTCACCTCAGAATCGAAAGCTTATTGAACAGGCAAGAGCGAAATTCGAGCTTCAGATCGCAATGGAAAAAGCGCATGCAGAAGAGATGGCAAAAAGGCTTGAAGGCGTTACCTGTACGATTTCCGCCAAGGTTGCGGAAGAAGACAGATTATATGGATCCATCACCATTCATGATATCATTACAGCTCTGGAAGCCAAGGATATAAAAATTGAAAAAAGAATGTTGTTGTTACCGGAACCAATTAAAGCAATAGGTGTTTATAAGGTTCCAATCCGCGTCTACAAAGACGTGGAACCGGAGATTACAGTCGAGGTCGTTCCGGAATAAAAAAATATCTTGAACCAAATCGATATTAATGATTAATGAAGGGGAGGGAAAATGAAATTTTTTCTTTCCCCTTTTTTTTCGTAAGATATTCAATCCACTTCCTTTCATGGGGATTTTCATTTGAAAAAACAGGGTCTCCTACAACCCATGTGGAGGATGACTCAAGGTTCTAAACTGAAAAATGGCTGAAAAAAAAATACAAATCGTCAAGGACCCATCGCTGCAAAAGCTTCCGCCTCAGAATATTGAAGCAGAAGAATCGATTTTAAGTGCAATTCTGATTGACAGCAATTCGCTTATCGATATTGTTGAAATTTTGTCTCCGGAGGATTTTTATCGAACAGCTCACCAGAAAATTTTTTCATCTATCACGGAATTATTTTCAAAAAGTGAGCCTGTGGATATTGTAACGGTTTCAAACCATTTAAAGGAAAAGGGCCACCTCGAAGATGTGGGTGGGGTCAGTTATCTCGCAAAACTGATTGATACGGTTCCTCTTGCAGTCAATACAGAACACTATGCCAGGATAATCCGTGATAAATCTTCTTTACGGAGGTTGATTGAAAAGGCAAATCTCATTGTAACCCGTTGTTTCGATGACAGGGGAGAGGTGGATGAGGTTATCAATTTTGCTGAGAAATCGATTTTTGAAATTTCCGAAAACAAGATTAAAAAAACATTTTTTCATGTACGTGACCTGATTAACGGGAATATTGATGCGCTTGAAGAACGTCAGGGAAGCGGATTAAAACTGACCGGTATCCCCACCGGTTACACGAGGATTGATCAGATGACTTCAGGTCTTCAGGGTTCTGACCTGATTATCATTGCAGCAAGGCCGGCGATGGGAAAGACCTCCTTTGCCCTGAATCTGGCCAGGAATGCTGCTGTTGACGCAAATGTTCCGGTAGCTATTTTTTCTCTTGAAATGTCAAAAGAGCAATTATCCATGCGTCTCCTGACTTCAGAGGCC
Organism: uncultured Desulfocicer sp.; assembly: GCA_964437395.1. GTDB lineage: Bacteria > Desulfobacterota > Desulfobacteria > Desulfobacterales > SURF-7 > QZKS01. The sequence continues at coordinate 14,314 of CAYTGW010000025.1, read as the reverse complement.
CGCATTGATTCAGCACGTCTTCGCGGAGGATTTTTCAATGAAGATGACTGGGAACGATTGACAAATGCAGCAGGTGTTCTCGAGCAGGCTCCGATCTTCATTGACGATTCTGCCGATGTAACTCCAATGGATATTCGGGCCAAGTGCCGTCGTTTAAAAGCGGATAAAGGTCTGGGGTTGGTGATCATAGACTACCTTCAGCTCATGAGGGGAAGTTCGTCAAATGAACGACGTGACCTTGAAGTATCTGAGATTTCCCGCTCTTTGAAAATTCTGGCCAAAGAACTGAATGTCCCGGTGATCGCGCTATCACAATTGAATCGAATGCTTGAACAGAGAAGCGACAAAAGACCCATGCTTTCAGATTTGCGGGAATCCGGATCTCTTGAGCAGGATGCAGATATCGTTGCCTTTATTTATCGTGATGAGGTTTACAACCAGGATGAAAACAACCCCAACAAGGGGAAGGCGGAAATAATAATCGGAAAGCAGAGAAACGGACCAGTTGGGTTTGCGCATCTGGCATTTCTAAAGTCTTATACACGGTTTGAAGATCTAGCTCATGATGGTTATCTTGAATGAAAAAAATTTTTGGGAATACCGGTGGGCTAAAAGCCAATCAGATTCATCGACTCGAAAATTTATATAGACGAAGAACACCTCCGGCTTATATTCTCACCTCCGAACTCACCCTCGAAATCAGTAGACTTTCCAGAGAGATCAGTCGCCAGATCGGACTGATTATCAATCGGGCGGGAAACATTATTTTTGTGATTGTCGGTGATCAACAAAGCATTGTGATTCCGGATACAAGTGATTACCGGGTTGACCCCGGGCGTTTGCGTGGTCTGCGGTGCATCCATACCCATCTATCGAATGAATCCCTGACCAAAGATGATCTGACGGATCTGGCTTTGCTCAGACTGGATATCATTGCTTCCATTATAGTAACTCCAGATGGATTGCCTGCTGAAATTCACATGGGTCATATTGCACCGAAACAGGGCAGCAGTGAGTTCCATCAGACACAGATTTTAAAACCAAACGAGCTGGATATCGGCTGTCTGGATCTGATTCATGCCCTTGAAACTGAATTTTCACGAACCTTTGTCTTGAAAGATGCTGCTGTTGGTAAAGAAAGGGCGCTTCTTGTAAGCGTTACCACAGATTTCAGGCAAAAAGCAGAAGAATCCCTGGAGGAGCTGAAAGAGTTAACGGAATCATGCGGTATTGAGGTGGCTTCCACCATTCTTCAGCATCGGAAAAAAATAGATTCACGTTTCCTGATGGGTCGCGGGAAACTGAGTGAATTGAGCGTCCTTGCTGTTTTTGAGAGAATTACGATGGTGATTTTTGATACAGAGCTGAATCCTGCTCAAATTCGTTCCATCACAGACCAGGTTGATCTGAAGATCATCGACCGGACACAACTCATTCTGGATATTTTTGCACAACGCGCCCAGTCCAGAGAAGGAAAGCTTCAGGTCGAGTTGGCGCAACTGAAATATCTGCTCCCAAGGCTGGTTACAAAAAATACTGCAATGTCACGTCTGACCGGTGGTATCGGAGGTCGTGGACCAGGTGAAACAAAATTGGAGATCAATCGAAGAAGGGTCAGGGAGCGGATACATATTCTGGAAAAAGCGTTGAACCAAGTTCGAAAACAACGGAAGCAGCAGAAATCAAAAAGGAATAAACATAATTTACCCATCATTTCAATTGTCGGGTATACCAATGCCGGCAAATCCAGTTTGTTGAATACACTCACAAAAAGCAATGTTCTTGTCGAGAACCGGCTATTTGCAACGCTGGATCCGTCAAGCCGGAGAATGCGATTTCCAAGGGATATGGAGGTTATCATCACCGATACGGTAGGTTTTATCCGCAATTTGCCGAAAGAACTGATGGTGGCTTTCCGGGCAACCCTTGAAGAGCTTGAGAACGCAGACCTGCTCCTGCATGTGATTGATCTGAGCAATCCAAGATTTGAGGAGCAGATTAAGTCGGTCGAGAAGATACTTGAAGAACTCAACCTGGAGAGGATTCCCATGCTGTGTGTTTTAAATAAGCAGGATCTTGTGCCGGAAGATACAGTTGAAAAATATTGCAGACAATATAAAGCGATTTCAATCTCTGCAACAAAAGCCTCAACTCTTACGCCGATGATCGAGAAAATGGAATCCATCATACACAATATCTCTTTTCCATATTCATGATAAAGCCCTCTGTATACTTATGTCTTTTTATTATATTTTAATATGTTACACAATTTTATTTTTATCCGGCATTATTTGTGTTGACTACTTTGCCGATCAATTATAAACACCACACATGGACCTTGATTATGTACAACGGGTCAGTATTGGAGCGGCGTACAAGGGGGCGGAGCAACTTCGGTTCCATTTTGGCAATCTTGATGAGATTTCCAAAAAGGGAGAAATCAACCTTGTCACCAAAGCGGATACTGCCTCTGAAAGAGCGATTATTACAGAAATTCAATCAAGGTTTCCGGATCACTCGATTTTGGCGGAAGAGAGTGGTTTTTCCGAGGGTTTGTCAAGGTATCAATGGATAATCGATCCATTGGATGGTACAACAAATTTTGCGAATCGTTTGGGTTTGTTTGCTGTTTCCATCGCTTTTGCAATCGATGGCGAACCAGTCATCGGAACGGTTTTGAATCCGGAAACAGGTGAACTGTTTGCAGCGTGCAAAGGAAAAGGCGCTACACTCAACGGTGTGAAAATTGGAGTGTCTGAAACAGATTGTGTCTCAGATAGTTTGCTCGTAACCGGATTTCCATATGATTTCAAAACAATGCTAAGACCGCTGATGCAGCGTTTTGAAAATTGTCTGAAAGCTGCAAGGGGTGTCAGGAGGCTGGGGAGTGCAGCCCTTGATCTCTGTTATGTGGCTTGTGGTCGGTTTGAAGGATTTTGGGAACAAAACCTGAAACCTTGGGATACCGCAGCCGGTATCGTGATTGCACGGGAGGCTGGGGCACTCATAACCGATTTCATAGGCAATACCTTTGGTATCGATGATATGGAAATTTTAGCAACCAACGGTAAAATTCATAACGGGATGATTTTTTTGCTGGAGTTGAATGGAATAAAATGAGAATTGAATCAATGAAAAAACTTGCTCCAAAAGATCATTTGGGCTGTTTCGGAAATTTTGATATAGAGGATAATATCTGCCGAAAATTTTGTATTTTAAATCTTCGATGTGCAATTGAAAATGATAAAAATTCGCGCATGGAACTGCTTGAGGATCTTCTGTCTGTCGAGAGTTTAAACGAAAGAGTTCAGTAATACCTTACGAAGTATTCACTTCCAATTGAATTGGGCTAGTCTAGTTGTTTTTTTTAATCAATAACATCCAGAGTGAAATAGCAAAAACCAGTTCCCAGGCGGTCTTCAGACTTATCATTTGATTCTGATGCATTATCCCTGATCACAATGTAAATGTTATATGTTCCTTTTTGAAATGACCCTTCTCCTTTTTCACCATACAATGAAACCAAAACAGATTGCCTGAATTCAGCTGCGTGTGATCCTGAGCCCAGGATTTCCTCAATTCTTTCTATGTCATCATTCACTTCAAGCATACCGTCACTGTTTTTGGATGTGGTAACATACCATTTATAGACAAGCTGGTCATTGGCACCTTGAGGGAGTTCAATTGTATTCACGGTAAATGCAATATTGCCAACTGTATGGTCAATGGTGATTGTTTCTCCGGCTTCTATGGTTTCGGTATGGAAATCATTTCCGGATTTCCAGTCAGCCTGGATTCCGGAGATTTGAGGATTCATTCCCAATGGATTGTTTGTGACTCTGAACCGTTTCAATGAAGAAAACAATTTGTTGTCAATGATAATGGTAGCAAGTACCGGAACATCAATAAATGTTTCTGCGACAGGGATATCTGAGGGGATTTCGATTTGAAATTCCTGATGATACGGAATTTCTTCCTGGTAGTAATAATCAGCATCTTCACTGCCAATCGTCCATGTGACAGGGATATCTGAATCCTGATCCATATTTTTTCCGCTGACAAGCAGTTTCATACTGACAGTGTCTCCGGGTCGTACTTCCGGTTCCTGAATCCGGATAGCCAGTATTTTGTTGCTGACCGAAACATAGTCTTCCGGAAGATTGCTATCGCCGCATGAAATCAGAAAAAAGAAAAGGGAGTTCAATATCATTAGATACTTTTTCATTTTTATCTCCATTAAAAATCAATTTTCATACCCAGAAAAATCAAGGGTATTTCAGAATCAGCAGAAAGCTGTTTTTCCTGATCCGTATAATCCTCATTGTATTCTATGGACGTCACATATTTGCTTTGCAGAATGTTTCTGAAATCAAGATATGTGCTGAGTATGATATTATTTAAAATCCAATATTTATCGATTCTGAAATCAACGATATGATGGGATGGAAGCCTTTTGTTGTTTATCGGGCCGGAATATTGAGGGATATACTCATTATTATCCGTATCATAAATTGTATTCACATTGAGCAGATCCGTATATGGCGCTCCCGAAGCATACTGGTATCGGAATCCAAAAGACCAATACCGGTTCGGTTTATAACTGACAACCGTGATCAGATTGTGGGGTATATCGGAATCAAAATACCGTTCAGGCTCATTTTCACCATCTTTTCTTTTTGCAACAGAATAGGAATAGGATATCCATCCGAAAAAATTATCCGTCATATTATGGCGGAGGAGAATTTCAGCACCATAGGAACGGCCGCTTCCTTCATTACTGTACAGGGTGGGATCATCCTCGATATTCCGTACAGCCAGATCTTTGAATTTTTTGTTGTAGACCTGCACATCGATAAAAATGTCATCGGTGAAATAATGTTCAGCGCCGGCAACCGTATGAATGGATCTCTCCGGTTTCAGGCCTCGGGTTCCCCAGGGCTCAAGAAACTCGTCATATTGAGGTATCTGGGAATATTGACCCGCTGCTGTTTTAACCGCTGTTTTGGAAGTGATCTGATACCGCACAAACAATCTTGGATCGAAAACATTATGCTTATTATAGGTGTCCCGGAATGAATGAATTCCGGGTGTGACTGTAAAATCACCGGCAGAGACCTGATCCATCAGATATACTGTCGGGAAGAAGAAATTGAAATCCTTGTTCAGCTTTAATTCCAGATCCTGATTGTCATAGGAGATTTCTCCTTCCTTTTCGATAATCATGGAATTGGAGTCAAGGTTTACATGTGCAGAATCAAGCCTCGCTCCGCCAGTCAGTTTATGGGTTCCGTTCAGGCGGTACTCTCCTTTCTCGCTGAGTGCAAACGTATTGACCTGTTGTTTGTGATAGGATCTTTCACCCTGGTCCCACGTAATCTGAGACAGTGTATACATGGGTGACAGCACGGACTTGAGTTTTCCCTTTTTGCAATGCCATTCACCCATAAAGGTTGAAAAATATTCCGTGTATTTCAGCGTGTCGGAATATCGCTCCGATACCGGATCTTCCGGATTTGTGAATTTCATTGAATCATTGGAGTGGATACTGATCAGCCTCAGATCATTTCCTTCGGATATCGTATGGTTGAACATCAAAGAACCGTCATAATAGACAGGGTATTCTATAAAATCGATTTTATTATCTCTGTTTTCATCAACCTTCTCTGCAATTTTGATGTACTGATCTAGGAACCCTCTTTTCAGGCTGAAGTAAAACGAATCTTTTTCCGAGACAGGCCCTTCCACCATAAATGATGAAGAAAGAAAACCAAGATTTGCATAACCGCCAATCCGGTCCGTTCTTGGATTTCGGATATTCATGGAGATCACTCCCCCCATGGCATTCCCATATTCTGCGGAAAACCCGCCGGCATTATAGTCAATCGAGTCTATCATCTCAGGCTCGATAATGCTTTCAAATCCTCCAAAGTGATAAAAGCCTGGAATGGAATGTTCATTCACTGTAAACAAGCTGTCTTCCTGGGCTGAACCCCGGATAACAATACCATTTCCGTATCCATTGAACACAGAAACTGAATTCACCCCAGGCAAGTTGGTTACTGATTTTAAAACATCCCGGTTGCTGCCGGGTAAGCTTGCAGCGTCTTGAAGGGATATTGGCTGTTTCGAGATTTCACTTTTCTTTGTTTTCTGCCGGATGACAACACGATATGGATTTATTATCTGAGGGATAACCCGGAAAAGAAAATTATTTTCCTTTTCCGGATTTACATCGATCTCTTCTTCGAATTTGTCATATCCGGAAGATGTGATGATCGCAATATATTTACCTGGCTTGACCGTCACCAGGAAATCTCCTTTTGTACCGGTTACAGGGGATGCTACGATCTCACCTGTTTTCAGATCCCGCAAATAGACTTTGATATTCTGAAGTGAAATCCGGGTACCTTTCTCAATAATAGTTGCGCTTATTGTCACACCCTTTTCCTTTTTACCGACAGGTTCAAAGGCATTCCCGTTGTCCGGTGATAATATAGATGTGTATATCCAGAAAAGGATGAGGAGTATTCTCATTTTATTAATCATTTTTTTGTCCTGAAAACAGATTCTTTGAACAGATCATGTTTTGAATGGATTCAACCCGGACAGAACCTGCTTTGATTTTTGTTTTACAGATATTGAAAAAAATGACAGCTGGAATCGCGACCGCAAGACCGACAGCAGTAACGATCAGTGCCTCGGAAATACCGGCCATGACAACCTGGGGGCCGCTGCTCATAGAGGTTCCAAGATCCGCAAATGATTTTAAAATTCCCAGAACTGTCCCGAGAAGCCCGATAAATGGTGCATTGCTTCCTACGGATCCAAGAAAGTTTGAATGTCGTTCCCAGTTTTCTTTTTCTATATAGAAATAGGCAGTTACGATTTTGATAAAGCTTTTTTCCGAGCTGTGATTTTGACGGAGGCCTTTTAAAATAATCCGGGTTTCTGATGTATTATAGCGGTCAAGAATGCTTATGGTGTCATGAAGGGAATCCGCTGCTTCCAGTTCCGGAAGAATGGAAGGCTTATCCAGAAAATGTTTATTGAAATACAACATGCGCTCAATAAAAAATGCGATTGAGCAAAGACTGAGCAGCAATAACAATACAAGAATAATACGTGCTGCGTGAAATGCAAAAATGGAAACCTGCGTTGTGATCATAACCTTCACCTCTTTCATAAATTATTTATCCAGTACAAAAGCATAAACCAGATCATCTAAAATAGTTGAAACCGGCTTATTGTTTTTTGTGGCCGGCTCGAAAATACTTGCTTTGATTGCCTTGACTGCCGCTTCTGCAAAAAGAATGTGATCTGCCCGGATAACCGTGACTTCTGTAACCAACCCTTTTTCATTAATGGTAACGGACAGTGCAACTTCTCCTTCCAGTTCTTCCTCTTTCAATTCTTCCGGATATTCGGGTTTCACTTTTTTTTTAAAAACAGGCATGGTTGTCAATTCAAAAACAGGAACCGTAACAGCAGTATACTCTTTTACCTTCTCAGGAGGTGTATATGCTTCCTCCTGTTCCTTCATTACCGTATTTCCGATCCGGACTCCCATCCCTGCACCTTTTGCATTCATCACTGTCTGTTTTGTTACACCAAAAACCGGTTTCACATTTTCCGATTTTATCAGTTTTTCTGAGAGACTTTGCTTATGGGAAATCGGTATTGGGTTGCTTTTTATTTTTTTTGTGATTCGAATCGGTTTTTTTTCTTTTTTCACTTCCGGTTTTTCCATAGGTTTTTCATCTTTCAATATCTTTACGGGTACAAGTACGGAAGGTAGATATGATTGATTTTTAGCCGGATTGTTATTCATGGAAAAAAAATAAAAGAAGAGGCCTCCATGAATCGATGCGGAGAACAGAAACCCCATCACTATGAAATATCCCGGTTTTTTCATCAATTCTCACTTGGATTCAATGGTTCAACATTGATCGCGAAACGTTTGATATCCAGCTTTCTGACCATATCAATCACCCGGACAACTTCTTCATGAAAGGTTTTTTTATCCGCACTGATGGCAACCTGAACATCGGGATTGGTTTTTTTTCTGATCTCAAGATTGGTTCGTAAATCTTCTGAGGAGTCCATTTTCTTACCGGCAAGATAGTAGTCACCATTTTGCATTATCATCACGGAAACCGTTTCATTTTTAATCTCTTCTCCAGTCGCAGCATGCGGCAGTTCAACCTTTATGGCATGAAGGTCAACGATAGATGAAACCAGCATAAAAATAATGAGAAGTACCAGCATGATATCCACAAGCGGTGTGATGTTAATTCCGGATATAATATCGTCGTTGTTTTCTTGAATGAGTCCCAATGGTTCCTCCTGTGCTGGTCGGTTATCGAACATTTTTCTGTCTGATGAGCTTATTGATATTCGGTGTGTGTAATTCAGTCAATTGAGTCTGGTTGAGCTGATAGAAAAATTTGATGAATTGTCATTTCTCCAGGGTGAATGACACAGACCTTATTGCTCGATCCATTTTTTGAAATCATTGACTTTCATCCGGCTAACCAGAATCTCCGATTCCCGGTCAGGGGTTACATCCAGTTTCAGTCTGCTGTTGAAATACGGGTGTATCGTCTGTACCGAATCCAGTGAAATAATCATTTGCCGGTTGATTCGGAAAAATAGTTTTGGATCAAGTCTTTTTTCGAGTTCATCAAGGGTTTGCTCTATCAAAAAGCGATTGTTTTGTTTTGTGATCAAAAAGACAAGCTGATTTTCAATCAGGAAATAGGCAATCTCGTTGCTTGAAACGATCTTCATGTTCTGGCCGGTTTTTACAAGAAATCGGGATTTGTAATCTTTGCCGGTCTGGTCCAGCATGCTTAATAAGGATTCGAATCTGTTTTTGTTGGATTCAGCATATGTAATTTTTAGGTTGCGAAATTTTTCTATACTTCTTGATAAGGCTTCAGGATTAATTGGTTTCAGAAGATAATCTATACTATTCACTTTAAAAGCTTCGACTGCATATTCATCGTATGCGGTTGTGAAAATCACGGCGCTTTTTGTCTGTACATGTTTGAATATGTCGAAGCAAACTCCATCAGACAATTGAATATCGGCAAAAATAATGTCCGGCTCCCTGTTGTTGTTCAGCCAGTTTACAGTGTCATCAACGCTGTCCAGCATCGCCAGGATTTCTATTTTCGGATCGATTTTCTTTAGCATGTTTTCCAGCCGCTTTGAGGCGGACATTTCATCTTCAATAATCAAGACTTTCATATTCTATCCCCTTTCTGATAACAATGGGATCTCAACCCTGAATTCCAGATCCGATGTCATGATGCGGACCTGTTTATCAGAAACCAGTTTGTAACGGTTTTCTATGTTTGCCAGCCCCATATGGGTGGATTTCAACGGTATGGGTTTTTTCTGAAGGTTGTTGCGAATGACTATATTGTCATCATGGACATAGATCTCAATTGTCAGCGGTTTTTTCAGGGATATGATATTATGTTTGATTGCATTTTCAATTAGCAGTTGAAGACTGAACGGAAGAATATACAGGTTATGAAATTTTTCCGGAACAGTAATGGAAACCGTCAGATTTTTTCCGAATCTTTTGGTCATCAGAAACAGATAGGATTGAATAAAGGATAGCTCTTCTTTTACAGGGATCAGGCTATGGACTCTTGTTTGCAGAACATACCGATAAACATTTGACAACTCTTGAACAAAGTTTACAGCCGCCTCCTGATTTTCTTCTATAATTGAGGCAAGGGTGCTGAAGTTATTGAACAGAAAATGCGGATCGATCTGGTTTTTCAGCGCTTCCAATTGAGAAATCAAATTTTCTTTTTGCAGTTGATATAGTTCAGATCTGTTTTTTTCCAGCTCCAGGGATACATTTTGCATCGCAAGGTTTGTTCTTTGATAATGTTGTATAAGTAAATATCCCAATGCAAAAACAAAGAATAGTATGCCCCAGCCGAAGAAATCTAAGGACAGTGGGATCAATCTCAATCTTTCCAGAATATGACTTATCAGGAGGATGATAAATAACAGAAAAAAAGCAGCAAATGTAATTTTGATTTTATCCTTTGCCGCGCTTTCTGTTTTGATGATGACGAACATGGAAAGAGTACAGTTTATGGTCAGAGCGATCAGGACAAGAAATGTATAGTCGAGCTGAAAATAGATCATAAACAGTGCTGCAACAGCCAGCAGCAGATGAAACTGCCATATACGACGAAGGATATCATTACGGCTTGTTTGAAGCATATTCTCCGTAAAACCAAACAATCCAACCGGAACCAGAAGAAATGAAATTGATTTGATATAAAAATGAAGCTTTGGTGAGATATTCAGAATGAATAATGGATTGCTGTCCGACAGATATGTAATCCCGACACAAAAGGTAAAGATTCCAAAAAAAAGAAATGGATAATCCTGCTGTTGCCAACGGAACAGAAACATGAAGAGAGCGCTCAGGCCTGTCACGAACAACAGGAAACCAAGGCAGACATCAATCATATTGCCGCTCAGCACCTCATCCCATTCCTGTAGCATATTATTGATCACATCTTCCTTTGAACCAATTGTAATGGAGTAAATCTCGCCAATATCGGCAGCACTGGAATAAAATATCTTGATATATAAAAAGGAATCCAGCGGCAGATCGTTTATTGAAATGAAATGGTTCTTATTATATTGGATATCCATTTCCTTGTCCGGCATATCGGGAATTTCTCCATAGGAGTAAATGTTTTGATTTGCCATGAAAACCATAAATCCTTTCAGAAAAGCAGTGATATGGATTGCAGGCTCTTCCCAATTGCTTTCGGGAAGGGCGATTCTGACCCAAAAATCATGTCCTTCTTTCAATTCCCGGTTTGTAAATAGTGACACCGGTTTCCAGGTTTCCAATGGCCCCGGGATTCTGCTGCCGGCGGGTCCGATATAGTAGGCAAAGCGATCGGGTGTTAGTGTTATCAGAGAATCTCCAACCGAAGCATTGGCATAATCGCGTTTTGATATCAGAAGGAATATCCAGAACAGAAGCATCAGAATCTGGTGAATTCTGTTTTTTTCAATATTGTCATAGTATCGCATATATTGCTGTCTACAGAAGTCTATTGCGTTTTGATATCAATATTTTTTTGTATGTTTTTGCGTAGTTCATTCGGCGTCCACTGGTTTTTTTCTGTAATTAGCTGATAGAATAGTCTTTTATCCTTTTTTTCAATTTTAATCAGAATTTCACAATGCTCCCAGCTCAAGGTAAGTGGTAATTCTGCTGCAACAGGATATGCCTTTTTTAATGCAATGATTGTATTCAGTTTTTGTTGTGGTATTCCCAGCTCATCAGATAGAGAATTGATCAGAAATGTATGGTATGCTTGGTTGTTGTGCAAGGCCATTTCCCCGATGATCTGTTCACCGAACTGCCAGTAGGCCAGGACTTTATGATAATGGTTGGTGTCTGTTTTCATTTCATGAAGGAGTGTGATCAGATTTTCTGTTTTTTTGATGAATTGTTGATAATAGCTCTGGTTATTGATTTGAATTTTTCGTAAAAGTGTTTTCTGACTCATTCGATTTTTTATTCTGGATCTGGAAAAAGGGGAGGTTGTTGGGAAAAAGGCAGCAAATTGAATCTCTTTTTTTTCATATATGCAGGAATTGTCCATAATCCTGTTTTCTTTTTCAGTAACCAAAGAAACAATTGACCCAAAAAGCATATAGAACAGGAATATGGAGAAGATTATCTGTTTTTTCATCTTATTGTTTATTCAAAGGTGTATCCTAACGATATACCATAATAAAAAGACCGTTGTTTGAAAAAATCGATGTTTGAATTCACATATTCATATACTCCGCCGATCCGTGAATACCAGTTGCTGTTCATTAAATTTTTTCGCGTATAAAAACATTTTAGAAGATATGTGCCCTCCGTTCTTTTTTCATTAAAAGTTGGATGAATACCGTCAAAATGATGTTTGATATAAGTTCCGGAGATTGTGTAACCATTCTTTTCGGTTTCGGTTGAAAAGTCGAGTTCTGTTCCAAAGGAGTTGTTTCGATAAGCTTCTCCCTTGCGGTGATCAATAGTATAAAAAATGGACGGGGTCAGGATGGTATTGTATGTATTGGTCAGAAAAAAACGGTAACCGGTTTCAATCGTATGAATGATCCCGTCTCTCTCTAAGTCTTGAATCCTGGCTCCGGATTCATCATCTTCAACAATCAGGGCTTGAATTGTGTAATTGATATTCAGTTCAGATCCCAGAATTCCGTCATACTCGATTGTTGTACCCAGATTGGTGGAAGAGGTTACCTCTCTATCGATGTTGGTAAGATACGGATCTTTCCATGTGTCATCTCCTCCTACAAATATGGAAAGGCCGAGAATACTTTGATCTTGAAACAATTTTTCAGTGCCGAACGTCAACCCTTTTCGGGAATCATCGAAAAAAGGAGTGCCGACATAAATAATGATATCATCTTTGACCATATAGTTGATGTCGAATAAAAAAAAGGATGTACCATAAGAAAGATAAGAATCCCGTTTCCCCAGGCTGTCGACAAATGGGAATCGATCGGAATCATATAGTGCATCTTCCGAATCGACAGCGATATAAGAGCTGTTTGTGGTCATTCCCAGAAGTCCGAACTCCAGACGTGCAGAGAAACGATTTTCAGGAGAGAGAGTGTCTTTTTCTTGCGTGAAACCGTTGGCTGATATCAACAGTATGAAAATTGACAACCAAAGGAAAAAACTGTTCTTCATATGCTAACTCCGTTTTTACCAATGCAGGGACAGAATTGCTTAAACAGTCTGAAAGAATTAAAGTTCTTTCAGCATGCTTATTTGTTATGTTCTTTCAACAATAACTTCAATAAAATTTGTTTGAATTGTTGAAAAAAGGAGTCGAATTGACGAATTGTGAGCAGAAAACAAGTTGGATGATGCCTATAACCTTGTTTTATAAGTGGTTAATCAGTGAGGGAAGTAAACATTTTTCCTGGATTTAAAATACCTTTTGGATCAAAAGCAGTTTTAATATTTTTCATTAATGCAATCTCTGCTTTGCCGATTTCTTTCGTGATAAAAGGTGCTTTTGTGATTCCAATACCATGCTCTCCGGAGATTGTTCCACCAAGATCCAATGTATAATCAAATAGAAGCTCAAGGGCAGTTTCAGCTTTCCGCACTTGTTCGGCAACTTTTTTATCCAGCATGATGTTGACGTGGATATTGCCATCTCCCGCATGTCCGAAACTGGCAATCAAGAGCCCTGTCTCGTCTGATATCTCTTTTATTTTCCTGACCATTTGGGGTATCTTGCTTTTGGGAACGACAATGTCTTCATTAATTTTATCTGGTGCCAGCCGGAATAAGGCCGGTGAGATTGCTTTTCGTGCTTTCCAGAGATCCGCTCTTTCCAGATCGGATTGTGCTATGGTTATATTTTTTGCACCTTTCAATAAGCATAGGTTTTTTAATAATTCAATATCCGAATTGACTTGACCTATATTCCCATCTACCTCCAGAAGAAGCATGGCGCCTGCATCTCTGGGTAATCCCATATGCAAATAATCTTCTGTGCAATTGATCGAAGCATTATCCATAAATTCAACCGTTCTCGGAATAATTTTTTGCCTCATGATTTCCGATACAGTTTCCGCACTGGTATCCATGCTTTCGAATACGGCTGTCATGGTCCGAACAAATTCAGGACGCGGAAGAAGTCGCAGTGTCATCTGTGTGATTACACCCAAAGTGCCTTCTGACCCGACAAGAAGCCTGGTTAAATCGTAACCAACAACGCCTTTTGCTGTTTTCACGCCGGTTTTAATAATGTCTCCATTGGGCAGAACAGCTTGCAACCCGAGTACATAATCTCTGGTGACACCGTATTTGACGGCTCTTGGTCCACCTGCACATTCAGCCAGATTACCTCCCAATGTTGAAAAATCAGAGCTTGATGGGTCCGGAGGGTAAAACAGGCCTTTGCTCTCAACTGCTTTATGAAAATGGCTTGTGATAACACCCGGCTCTGCAACCGCAATAAGGTTATCGCAATCGATTTCAAGGATACGGTTCATTCTGGTTAATACAAGGACAACACCACCTTTTACCGGAAGAGAGCCGCCTGTCATACCGGATCCTGAACCACGCGGAATTACATAAAAATTATTTTTTGATGCAAGGGATAAAATTTTTGAAATCTCATCACTGTTTTGGGGAAAAACAACTGCATCGGGAAGAAAATGCTGTGCGGTCGCATCGTATGAATAACACGCACACTCTTCGATCTCTTTTGTGAAATTTTGCTGACCAACT
>CAYTGW010000024.1:0-28955 GCA_964437395.1 uncultured Desulfocicer sp. | reverse complement strand
CAGAATAAAATATAATCCTTACCTTTTTGATAATGCAAAAAGCCCTGCACAAAGCAGGGCTTTTTTTATCTATTAATTATCCCGGGACGGGTTGGCACTTGCCGGTAATTTGATAATTTTTGGATTCCTGCTCTTTCCCATTTCTTTTGGCGGATCTTTTCGATCGGATCTGTTGATAGAAAGCAGATCTTTTGCTTTAGACACAAGTAAGGACCACCGGTCTATGGCTTCATCTTCAGAGGATATGATTCCGTAGCTGAAGGTAACCGGAATATCAAATTCCCTTGATGAGCAAGGGTTTGTTTTTAATTGTGCAGTAATTCGATTAATCAGTGTATGAGCATTTTTCAGATCGGTTTGAGGCATGATAATTGAAAATTCATCATCGCTGAATCTGCTGATAATATCTGACTGGCGGCATAATTTTCGCATCACATCAGAAAAATAGATCAAAAGGTCATCTCCACAATCCCGCCCGTATGTCTCATTAATTTTTTTTAAATAATCGATATCAATATATACAAAGGATAAAGGGGTGGAATATCGCTTGGAGCGAAAAAATTCTCTTTTTAAAATCTTTTCCGTTACGCTATAATTTAAAAGGCCGGTAAGAGGGTCATTGCATGTTAACAGTCTGAGTTTTTCATGAGCGGTTACATTGGAGAGACACAAAGATACTTTTATTGCCAGTTGCTCCAACAGAGATGTATCGATTCCTGGCTGAAACCGGGAAACGGATGAATCTGCCTGATTCAAACTGCCGATGACCTGGCCGTCAATTGTAATCGGAGCAACGGCTATGGATTTAAAAAAGAATTTTTTATTTCTAGGTAGAAGTTTAAAATAGGGTTTTAAATTGGTGTTAATCAATGTCGGACTTTTTTGTTCTCCCACTAGTTCCATAAAAGAAGTTTTACCTATAATATTGATATTTTCTTTTAAGATATCCGATTTCCCAATCGATTCGATCAGACTTGAAACCTCACTGTTCCGGATCATGGTTATCCAAACATAGGGGATCTGGAATTCATTTCTGATTTCTGT
This sequence comes from uncultured Desulfocicer sp., assembly GCA_964437395.1. GTDB lineage: Bacteria > Desulfobacterota > Desulfobacteria > Desulfobacterales > SURF-7 > QZKS01. The sequence goes on along the minus strand of CAYTGW010000024.1, from coordinate 27,911 downwards.
AAGTAAAACTTCAAAAAGGTCCTTGAAGTTTAATATGGTTAATATTTTGGTTTCCACTATTTGAAATTTTTTGGAAACTTTTTCATTTTCTTGAAGTCTATGGATTATGGCATCGATTTCATTCATTTTAGTATAGCCTGCTTGTTAAACTTAGCTGTTAATATGGCATAGAAACCTTCCTGGTATTGATTTCTACTGAAAATCCCGGAAATGAGAATTTTTTTTTGAAGAACCCCGTATTTTTTAGTGAGCGTTGAATTATTCCCAAAATGTGGGAAGGTGTCAAGGCTAAAGGTAAATGTTTATAAAACGTACAAGGTTTTATATTGTCTCAGAAAAGATTGCATGAAAATTTTATGGTTGAAAAATGATTAAATAAGAAGTATTCTGAATCATAATCAACAGATCTTCTTACCTTCAAAAATCATAATCAATAAATGGAGCCAATTTCAAAAGTCTGTTGTTGTAGTTCCGGCGAAAACTAGAATCCAGTATTTTCGGCTCTTTTCTGGGCACTGACTTTCGCCGGTGTGACGCTTTTTAATAGTTTTGAAATTGGCTCAATGGATTACTCACTTTCTCAAATCAGATAGCATGTTGTACGGAAGGGTTGGGCGATATCTTATTAATTCCGGTGTTGCGTTTTATGAAATGACACTACCCAGAAAAACGCAATCATTTGGAATTAAATTTTATAGGAGATTAGGGATAATGGAACTGAATGAGCTTAAAAAAAAATTCCGACACCGGTCCAGTGTGGATATAAAAGATGTTGAGATTGCAATGAAAGCGGTTCCGTTTCTGGTTCGTGAGATTGAAAAAATGGAAGATAAAATTGCGGACTATGAAAAACGACTCGATCATTTATCCGGTTTGCTGAAAAGAAAGCGCCCCCCCCTTGAAAAATCAGGACAAAAGAATAAAACCAGGTGGGGAGTGCGGATCGATGAAGATGAGAATCGCTTGTATTTTCATCTTGCCGGTGAATTGGACTACAACGCTGTCAAGCTCGCTTCTAATGGTATTATCACGGTTCTCTCCAATTTGAGGGAGGGATATGATGTTATCAATGATTTTACAGAATTGCAGGGGCCTTTCACAAAGAGGGGAATTTTTCATTTGAGAAAGCTTGTGTATAATTTTTCTCAAACTGGTATTGCAAATATTGTCTGCATTAAAACAACAGATATCAAACCAATAACCGATATTTTTCAATCCGGTGCAAAAGCAGAAGGATTTCAGGTTTTTGAAGTTTCCTCTCTGGAAGAGGCCAAATCCACATTACAAAATGTCGGGCGGTTCTTAAAAGCCTGACGAAGACGGATATAAGTTATGGATAAAACAACCCCCTGTATTGTCTGACGATATGTCATTTCCCATGGGAAGGGGCGGTTTTTCCATCGTGCTGGCATTGAATTGTTTTCGATAACTCTTTTCAGTAGAGGCCAGGATTGATCGATCTGATGAAAGTGAGGCTGCATAGACAGCGGTTTCCGAAAATTTTAAAAACAGATTGTCCCGGTTTACCTTGATCCAGTATCCTTTATAAGGCTCCATCCTGATAGTGTCGCCGGCATATACCCCGTTCTCCCACCGCCAAAGTATCGGATCAATATACGTGCTGTTTGTAAGGCTTCCAATCCGAACCGGACCAAATGTGGTGCCACCTTTTAAGTCAGATTCTATAATCTGAACATCGTCCCAGGTATAGGCTCTTGCATTGGGGCAGGCAATCATGTTCCATCCATTGTACAACTTAACCTCAACCTCCAGTTCTGTTGTTACTGCAATACCCTGTGGCGTTTTTTCAAAATTGTTTCTGGATAAAAGCCAGCATGCCTGCCCAGGTTGAATGGTTAAATCCGGTCCGCACTCGATATATTGATTTGTGATAGGGTCCCATGATCCAAGCCGAATGGCTTTGAGGTCGCATTCAATCTCCAGCTGATCCGACAGGGGCTGCCGTGACCAGAGCGGGAAAGAAACCATTTGATAGTCCTTTAGGGATATTCCGCCTCGAATCCTCATCACCGGCATGGAGGCAATACCTCCAACAGCAAAGCCATATTCATCAGACCAGGTAATGGTACCGTTGATATCTTCATATCCTACCTTCCAGATATATACCATACCGGTTGTCAGACCATTAACGACATGTGATGTCAGACCGGAAGTGGTCTCTGTCTCAGCAGTGAAGCTGGGATCATAATCATCGCAGTAATAGGCTTTTCGATCTTCACGCCGTACAATCCAGTGTGAGCGTATATGATCCGTAACATTTGAGGTGAAAAAATTGTCGGCCCGAATGATAATGCTTTTGGTTCCGGACGGGAAAATCTGTTCATCGAAAGTATGCTCCGGAGCGTTGAGACTCTCAAAGACAGCATCGACATGAATGTTTTTTTCCATCGAAATCTGGACAGGAATATCTGTTGTTTCGACCCCATCCACATCCCAGTGGTCAAACCGGTATCCAATACCAGGGGTCGGTGTCAGTGTGAAAATGGTCTGGTACATGGCAGTTTCCGTACAATCTCCCGGGCATTTGATATCTTCGATTTCCGAGGTCACCAGACCGTCGCCAACGACTGTAACCGTCAGGGTAAACAGGTCTTCAAATTCATAACATCCGATATCATAGGGCAAAATACGCAATTCTCCGTCCAGATCATGGGTAACTGGATCACCGGCTCCTGAAGGGATTTGATACACTGAACTTGAAGTGGGTGGAAGGTGATAGTCATGATTGCCCGGATCGGTATATCCCGGGTCCGTGGAGAGGTTATTGGAAACATAACTGTTCAAGTTTAAGGTATATGCAGTGCCATTACCATAGATATTGTTGTACCCAACAGCAGAACCGGCATTAACGGGCGTATCCACGTAGTTGATTCCATATCCTCCAAAATTCGTGATGTTGTTGTATTTTATATCTGCAATAATAGGGTCTATGTCCCGATCAAGATAAATGCCGTCTGTTGTCCCGCCATCAATGGTATTGTGATAGATTCCTGAATTGTTGGTGCTTCCGGTGGAAATCCCCCGGATTACAATTCCATAATTCATAGTGCCGGATGTATATTCATAGATTAAATTATTGATGATTGTCGGTGATGCTTCGGTCATGCTGGCTTCCACATAAATTCCGTTGACGTTGTCCGCTAAGATGTTGTTCAGGATTTCCGGTGAAGAGTTATAGACTCCGATTCCCCGGGAGAAATTTTTGATGGTCAAGCCTTCAATCTTGGTTCCGATTGATGAACTGTTAAACGTAAAACCATTGTCCAGCCAATTAGCAGCGGTTGCACCTGAACCATCAATCAGCGTGGCTCCTATGGATTGTTGCTTGATGGTCAGATTGGCTGGAACGATAAGTTGGCTATCGGATTCACCGTTGCCCACGTTGTAGGTACCGGGTAATACAAAAAGGGTATCAGCGGCTGAGGGCGTATAGCTGGTTACAGCATGATGAAGAGTCTTCCAGGGAGAAGATTCGGAACCGTCTCCAGCAGCCGCACAAGAGCCGCCGGCCACATCGCAGCCATTGACAATATCCACATAATAATCCGCTGCAATTGCCGGATAGCGGACAGCCGACAGGAAGCAGAAATGGATGAGGATGAATACAATGGTATTTTTGATTCTTGGGCGATCTGGCATTGTGTCTTTTCTCCGGTTGATCAGGTTTATCATACATGCCCTTTTAAATTTTTTGTGAATGCATTCGATTCATTCTCTACCGTTTGTGAAAACACCCACTTTGAGTTATTGCGGCAGCCCGGGTAATCCAGGCAGCTCTTCTTCCAGTTCCGGTTTCTCAGGTGGATTTTCCTCTGGTTTTTCTGGATCCCATTCCGGTGGCAGTTCAGGCGGTTCAAGCGGCGGCTCAAATTCCGGTGACATAAAATCGGGCTTTTCCAGTTCTTCCATGGAGATGAGGAACCCTTCTGTGGTCAGACCATCCAAGGGAAGAAGTCCCTGCAATTCACCGGAGGGCATGGGGTTACCTGTAGCAGAATCCGTATCTGTTTTTTCCTTATCTTTTTTATCTTCCTCTTTGCCTTTATCTCCATCTTTGCTGCTTGGTTTATCAGCCTTACCTTCATTGGAATCAGATGAACCTCCTGGATCTCCAGGTAGTTGGAATTCCTGTGTCAGAAGCTCAGCCTCATGGGGTGAAATGTCCTGCGGTCGCTGCAAGGTGCCCTCCAGAGCTGCGCTGGTATGCTGAAATGAAGACAGGAGAACGGGCTTCAGTTCCGGGGCATTCATGTGCGTTACTTCCAGGCTGGTTTTTTCCAGAGTGGTAATTTCTGTTTTTTCACCAGTCTGAGTCATAATAAAATCAGACCCCCGCACTCCGGCTACAAAGGTTCCGGACTTTACGGCAAATGTGGATTTCTGAAACGTTACCAGCTTGGTGACCAGGAATCGGGCTTTTCCAAGGGCCAGACTTAAAAAGGAGGTTCGCTGTTTTTTCTGAGGTTCGTAGATGCTTTTGTTAATGGTTAATTTTGTAAGGGAAGATATTGTCATTATACTTCCGTCATTCAGTTTAAAACGTGCGCGTGATTTTTCGTCCGTATACAGGGTATCGCCTTTGAACAAAGGGATTCCGCTATTGGTTTGAAAACCGGATAAAATTCCCTGATGAACAACAATGACCCTCCCTTGTGTCAAAATCATTTTACCCACGGGTGCCCCATATCCATGTTTGAATTGTTCAGATATGGTGAGATCCTTGGGTAGAATAGACTCGGATGCAGATAGACAGGGAAAGGACAAGTGAAAAACAGCATCCCAAACAAGGAATATAGATGCAAAGGATATCACGATTTTTAGTAAGCGCCTCATAAAATACTCCAGAATATTGGCAGTACATACCCATCCATTTTTTATATGGATATGTTAAAATGAGTCCGGTCAATAGCTTGCGGAAATTGAAAAAGAGATCTTATTGCCTTGATAGCTATACACGGAAATATTGGAATCATTTTTGGTATATTTGTACTCGATGCTTCCCGTTAACCATTTGTATATAATGCTATGAGATATTGATGTCATCAGTTCATATTTGAAATCATCCCGTTTTATATCGTAGCTTGAGTCGGTATGGGAATATTGTTTGCTGTAAACCTTTGCGGTTGGAGAAAGAAGTGTTTCCCAGGGCAGATTCCAGGCAGCACCGATTTTGGCTTGAATCCCGAAATATTTATAGTCGGAATGATCGGTAGTGTTCTGATCCAATCCGACGCCTCCCAGCAATGAAAGATTTTTATTTGGAATCAAGTAAAAGGCATCAACCAGAAATTGAATATTCTGCCCGTTTCTTCCGCTGGTAATATAATTGGATTCATCATACAATACCAATGAATAACGGTTTGAAAATGTATCGGTCATGTTCCAGACCAGATCCATGTTCATTTGTTTTCGAAACATGTATTTTTCATTATCCAGCCAGTAGTAGATGGGTCGCAGGGTAAGGCCAAGTATCCATGGATTATAGTTATACTTGAGGTAGATATTGGGGATGCTGCCCATAAGATTGTATTCTTTCAGATCAATTTGGGTAGACTGGTAGTGGTTATAACCAATACCGGATGAAAGATCGCCATACCGGATCAGCCGGTATTTACCGGAAAAATAGGTTGTAAAACCAAAGTCGCCCTCATCCGCATATAGATCTTGATCCAAAGGTTCCAGGGCAACATTGTCATCGTATTGAGCGCCGATTTTCAGATTCAGGCGAAGTGGGTTATCTGCCTTTTCAATTGCCTGTGCAGACTGTAACCATTTTTCTGCATTTATTTTCAGTTCATCCTGTGCATGATCGGCTACCCATGAGAATTTTTCAATCGCCTTTTCCGTATCTTTTAGCTGCATGTGACAGATCCCTGAAAAAAAATATCCGTTTGGTTTGATACTGGGGTTTTTATTCGAGGCTGTTTCAAAGTGTTCCAGGGCATTTTTAAACTGTTTGCGTTTGTACATGCAGATACCCATATAATATTGTGCCAGAATATTGGATGGATTCTCAGCCAGTTCTTCGGCAAACAGGAAAGTAGCTGTCGGGTAAATACCCAGTCGATATTGTACAATGGCCATATCATATTTCAATCCGTCAATACTGGAATGAAGTGCCCATGCTTGATTCAGGGTTTTTTCCGCTTCCTGTAACAATCCTGTTTTTATATAGGTCTTCCCCAGATAATGGTGATAATCCGCGTTTTCAGGGCTTTCTGTTATGGCCTTCAGGAAATTTTTTTTTGCACCTTCATAATCCCCATCTTCGAAGGCGAAAACGCCAAAATCAAAATAGGTAGCTCCTTTTTGTCCGGCTACGCAGGTGGTTGTAAACGAAAATATCAGTGGAACACTCAATGCAAAGCGGAGTGAACAAGACAAAAGAAGGGGGAGTAACAGCCTTTTTTTCATACGATAGACAGGCCGGTCAGATAATGGCCCTTGAATCGTCCCTGGTCGATTTTGTTAAAATATTTGATTTTTGTGTTACAGCTTTTTATTGGCCTGGATGCATCCGAACTGCGAAATGTCATCTCATACACGTCCCCGACATCGAACTGTTGAACTAGTTCGGAATCTTCTTTTATCAGAACAAACATTGAGGTTCGTGTATTTCCCCAGACCTTGAATTGATAGATTCGGTCCAGACGGCCTACATAGATTTCAACACTTTTCAAGCCATCAAGATTTGCCCCGGATGTATTGATTTGTTCCATGATGTCCTCTTTGTTTATTCTGTGCTATAAAATGAAAGATATTGTGTGTCAAGAAAAAAGATACACAATATATTGTTATTGAGTTATAAATTGTAATGAGAACCCATCCGTGGTCATGGACACACAACCGTTTTCATCGGTTCGATAAATATGACACCCTAAACCATTGTATCGATCCAGAGCTGCTTGATGCGGCATCCCAAATCTGTTTTTCCATCCAGATGAGATTATGGCGTATTCTGGTTTAACAGTGCTGAGAAATGGTTCTGAGCTGGAAGTGCGGCTGCCATGATGGGGGGCTAAAAGAACTGTGCTTTTTAGATTATGGCCATGGCGTTGCATCAACTCTTTTTCACCCGTTGCCATGAGATCACCTGGAAACAGAAAGGATTGGTTTTTATATGTGACTTTCATCACGAGGGAATTGTTGTTGAGATCTCCTGATTTTTTTTCGGAAAACAAAAAGTTTTTTTGCGGATGCAGGATCTGGATTTCAACGCCGTTGATGATCCGGGAGGTCGGAAGCTCCTGAAAGCGTGGGCGGTGTATTTTTTTTTCTGAAATGGTTTTCTGAAGTTCAAGAAAGGACTGGGAGCTTGATTTTTCATTGGTTGACCAGAAGTTTTGTACGTTAAAATGTCGGGCAATAAAGATCAGTCCGTTCATATGGTCACTGTTTGGATGGGTGAGAACAATCGTATCAATGGTTCCTATTTTTTTCCCCCATAAAAACGGTGCAACAACACTGGCTCCCATATCAAAAGCCTTGTTGTCGGAAAATCCTCCGCCATCAATCAGGATATTATATCCATTGGGCATTTCCAGCAAAGCAGAGTTTCCCTGCCCCACATCCAGCATGTGAATTCGAAGATCATCATGAAAAAACCGAGTATTCACCCAATATATCACATCAGCCAATAAGAGAAAGGATGTGACCCCGGCAATCACCTGAATTGTTTTTTTTCTGGTAAAGAGCTGATTGCTTTTGCCTGAATGCACAGGTTGTCTGATCAGATTGAGAACACACCAGAAGAGAACATAGAAACAGATAATTTCAAACAGATTGGGTGTGATGGTTTTGATCGCTGAAAATGGCAGATCGGCCAGAATGTGGATGATTTCTATGGACCAGGAAAGAATGAAACCGCAAAATTCAATACATACAGAGGATAGAGCAGGGCATGCAGGTAAAATAATGATGGATAAAAATTCCAGAGGCAGTACGATCAGATCAATGGCAGGAACTGCGATCAGGTTACCGATTATTCCGATCAGGGAAATCTGATTGAAATAATAAAGAACAATCGGCATGGTACCCAGGGTTGCAAAACAAGATACCATGAAAAGCAGAAAGATTTTATGCAGAAAATTTTGCCATCGATTCCGCGGTTCATGATTTGTTAATTCCATTTTCGATAGTCCATAAACAATCGACAGCACTGCTGCGAATGAAAGCTGAAATGAAATTGAAAAAAGTGAAGGAGGGAAAACGATAAGAATCAGGAGTGCTGCAATGGAAATCGTGTTGATCATGTCATGTTCTTTTTCCATGGGGAATGTCAGCAGGAAAGTGATAACCATGATAACAGCCCGCTGTGTGGAAGGAGCCATCCCGGCAAGAACTCCATAAAAAAGGACGGGGAAGATGGACAATAATGCAGCTATCTTTTGAACACGGGCTTTCCAGAGCAGGTAGGTGAAACAGGAAAGAATTGTTGAGAACAGCAGGAATGAATTGGTTGCAATAATGCCGATATGCAATCCAGATACGTCAAGGATATGCCTCACACCACTTCGGTTGAACGATTCCAGCAGAGAATCGGATATGCCGGAGCAGTCTCCCAGAAGGAGTGCTTTGAGTATTTGCCTCGGTTCGCCGTAACTGGACTGATCAATATGATTTGAGATTTTTTCCCGCAAGGATTCAATAAAAAGCAGTGTCCCGGATATTTGATTCTGTTCAAGGATTTGCAGTTGGTCCCCTTGGGCATGGACACTTGCCTGAATTCCTTTAAAAGCCATGAATCTCTTGTAATCAAACCCTCCGGGGTTGTTGTAGTTGCGGATGGGGCGTATTTTTCCTTTCAGCGTAACACGATCTCCTGTTCGAATGGATGGAATTGGACCGGAGAGGGTGACACGGAGTTTCCCCAGAACCTGGATCTTATTTTTTCCATAGCCGATTGCTTCCGTTTCCAGAATGAATTGTACCCGGTGGTGTTTTGAGATAGGTTTTTCTTGAATGGTTCCTGTGATGATTTTTTTATCATCGTCTGCATGATGAAGAACATGATTGGATGGAAGATTCAGATCGTTCCATGATTGAATCAGAAGGTACCCAAGACAGATAAAAAGAAACAAAGGCAAAAAAAAGGAAGGCTGTTTCCGGATGATTTGAAGGGTTATCCAGAAGGCGGAAAGCATGGCGATAATGGAGAATATCAGGATTTTTCCCGGCCAGGCATCCCCAAGGAGAATTCCGGAAATCATTGAAATCAAAAGCGGAATTACCGGACGATTCCATGTGTCTGACCCGGTAAAACCCGTAAATGATATGATTCGCGGCAGTTTCAATTTATATTTTATTGAATGCGTTCTATATCTGCACCCAGTTTCTGGAATTTCTTTTCTATCGCTTCATATCCCCGGTCAAGATGATAGATCCGGTTGACTTCTGTTGTTCCCTGTGCGACCAGACCAGCGAGAATCAGGGAAGCACTTGCGCGAAGATCTGTTGCCATTACCGGTGCTCCGGAAAGGGAAGGGACACCTTTGATCATGGCTGCATTGCCGGAAACGGTGATATCAGCACCCAATCGTCTGAGCTCACTCACATGAATAAAACGATTCTCAAAAATGGTTTCCGATATGATACTGAGGCCACCGGCAATGGCCATGAGAACCATGAATTGTGCCTGCATGTCCGTAGGGAACCCAGGATAGGGAAGGGTTTTAATGTCAATGGATTGGATGGTTTCAGATCCCTTTACACAGATCTTCTTGCCTTTAATAGACACTTCTGTTCCGGTTTGGCGAAGCTTGTGTATGATTCCGGTCACATGGTCAGGTTCACAGTCCTTGATTTCAATACTGCCCTTTGTTAATGCAGCGGCAACCATGAATGTTCCGGTTTCGATGCGATCCGGAATGATGGAAACGTGAACAGGGCGCAGTTTTTTTACACCCTGGATGGTAAGAATTGAAGTTCCGGCCCCTTTGATTTTTGATCCCATCAGATTCAGGACATCAATCAGAGCAACGACTTCAGGTTCTCTTGCCGCATTTCTTAAAATAGTGGTTCCCTCTGCAAGAACAGCTGCCATAAGCAGATTTTCCGTTCCAGTAACCGAGGGTATGTCAAAAAAGATTTCATTTCCAATCAGGGTTTTTGCAGAAGCATCTACATATCCGTGATCCAGGTCAATATCAGCGCCCAGCAAGGTTAATCCTTTTAAATGGAAATTGATGGGTCTTGCACCAATTGCGCAACCACCGGGTAATGAAACACGAGCTTTTTTCAGCCTAGCAACCAGCGGGCAGAGTACTAGAATAGATGCCCTCATCTTTCTTACCAGATCATATGGTGCTTCATGGTTTGAGAGACCTGCAGCATTGATTCTTACGGTATGGCCCTCTGTTTCCACCTCAGCACCGAGGTGGGTCAGAAGTTGTTTGATACTTTCAATGTCCCGAAGATGCGGCACATTATCATATGTGCACCACCCATCCGTCAACAGGGAAGAAACCAGAATGGGAAGAGCTGCATTTTTGGCCCCTCCAATTCGAACACTTCCGGCTAATGCTTTACCACCGTGAATAACAATTTTATCCATTTCATACCTCAAAGAAACTGCCTAGTGTTGATTCTGTTAAAGGCAGGCTGAATACAGATCATTTTGATCCGGAGAATTTCTTAATGATGATGTGAGGTATCATCTTTCTTTTGTGTATCAATGGCGGCCTTGATAATACAGTAGGTCATGCCAATGCCGAGAATAGAGAGTGCATACCACAGACTACCCATGAACACGATATGTCCGATATCCCAAACCCATTCAAAACTGATAAAGGGAAACATGTTTTCCTCCTAAAAATATCCGGATACGGCAAAAAAGATTCACCGTATCGAAATCCTAATGGGACTCAATCGGATTGAGTTCCTTTTCCTGAGGGAATATTGGCAGATATCGATAGGATATCATGACCAGAATAACGCCGTAGGCAACCGGCAGGATGGTTGTCGCAACCTCCTGCCAGCTAGGATAGTAAAGAGCCCAATCTTCAAAAGGCAATACCGGCACGGCCATAACCTGAAGCACCATAACCCATCTGTTGATACAAACACCCAAACAGGCAAGGATGACGGCTGTCCATAACAGTGCTTCGCTGTTCCGTCCTTTTTTGGTGAGCAGGATCAGCGCTGGAAAGATCCCTCCTACAACGATTTCAGCCACCAGAATCCAAAGTCCGTAAAACATATTGTCATCATAAAAGTCCATCAGGGTTTGGCCTTTTGAATGAACCGTAACAGCAGCCCAGTACCATGTGTCGATAATTTTTGCGATCATATAGGTAAAGATCATCCAGCCGGAGATTTTTGCAAGGAGGTCAACGACATTATCCTTTACCAGTTTTTTCCCGGTAATTTTTTCCAGCAATCTGGTTAAAAAGATTGTAAAACAGGGCCCATATGCTGCTGCTGACCAGGTAAAAAGAAAAAAGGTCCACGGCCATACAAGCAATCCTTCTCGATAGGCAAAGGGACGTCCAAACAGAACACCGGCAACACCGCCCAGGGAACCCTGATGGAAGCAGGAGAGAAACGCACCGGTGGCAGCAAATACAGCCATAACTTCATGCATATTGTGACTCAGGTTATGAAAAAAAGGAATTTTGTCAATCCGCCTGTTTTCCAGAATCAGGGGTATATATTCGATAGTCAATACTCCAAAGTAGCATGACAGACAGAAAGCAACTTCTGTGAGCATGGAGTGAACGTTTGCATGCCAGAAGATAAACCATCCCCGCAGTGGTTGACCAATATCAATGGCCAGTATCAGGAGTGCTGAGCTATAGCAGATAAATCCGATCAGGACGGCAAAGTTGATGATGTTTTTCAGCTCATCTTTTCCAACAATATATTTCAGAAAGCCGCTGAAAAATGCTCCACCACCCAAGGCAATAATAGCGAGGTCTGCCCATATCCAGAGTGCGAATCCATATGAGTCATTCATGTTCGTCTGGTTAAGGCCTTTGAGCCAGCAAAGCAGCATGGCAAAAATACCCCATGCCAGGACCACACCCACAACGCCAAGCCCTGCAAGAAACTGTGGAAACGGACATCGTTTGACACCTTCGGGTATGAATGCAGAATCCATAAATTGTGTACTCCTTACGTAGTGCATATATTCAAATCGTAACTGTCATTGCTCCGGTCAAGTTAGTGATGTTTTTTTATTATCCCGGTTTCCTCATCAGGATGATAATTATCACCTGCGCGTCTTACCCATTCCCGGCTGGAAAGGTAATAAATCTTTGGATTTGTCTCAAGTCTTTCCAATAGGCGGAAGGCACGGGGGTCCTTTTTCATTTTATAAACCGCATGGTTCTTGTTGATGAGATCTCCGAAAGTGATGGCTCCGGCAGGACATGCCTGTGTACACGAAGGCTGATATTCATTTTCTCTGAGTTCCCGCCGGCCTTCTGAAGCTGCTTTTTCATATGCCAGTTGATAACGGTGAAAGCAGAAGGTACATTTTTCAACAACACCTCTCATGCGAGGCGAAACATTGGGGCTGAGGCTTTTTTCCATTCCATCCGGCCAGACCGGATCCCACCAGTTGAAATAGCGGGCATGATACGGACAGGCTGCCATGCAATAGCGGCAGCCAAAGCAGCGGGTGGTGATCTGGCTGACAATTCCGGTCTCTCTATCATAATCGGTTGCAATGGCAGGGCAGACCATTACACACGGGGAATGCCCATTATGGCCTTCGCAATGCATACAAGGCCTTGGCAGATAACAGATTTCTTCATTTGGATAGGATTTGCCGTTGGTAAGCTGGTATACCCTCATCCATGTAATACTCTTCAGCTTATCAGTTTCATTGTCCCTGAACGGCACATTGTTTTCCGCCATGCATGCCACCATACAGGCACCACATCCTGTGCATTTGTCCAGGTCGATAACCATACCGTATTTTTTTTCTTTTCCGTGCTCTTGTGTCATCAGAACCTCATACAATGTTTTACGCTTTGATCAGACTGGCTCGTATTCCCCAGGCAACATCCAGGCCGGAAAAAGTATCTTCCACAGGACCGATAAGTTCGTTAAAGTTTATACCTTTGCCGGCAAGATAGCGGTCATATGCAGTATGTCCGAGCCCTCTTGGGAATGAGATAATATCTTCACCAATCCCCTGGCTCAGATGGATTTTTACCTTTTTTTCGTTCCTGGGTGTTTTTAATACCGCATAGCAACCTTGTTTCAGGCCCAGTTTTTCTGCTGTTTTCGGGTGTATCTGAACAAGCGTGTTATTGTCTTTTAATATCGTATCCGGTAAGGTTTTCATCATAAAAGGAGGGGCTCCGATATAACCGGAAGACAATCGCAGGGAGTCACTTGGAATCAGAGTCAGATTCATCTTGTTTTCATTACCTTCCAAAAGAACCTGCGGTTTATCATTTGGAATCTGAAAGGCAAAGCGGGGAATATCTTCAAACTCGGGGACATATTTTATTTCAACAACACCATTGTTTATAAGAGGATTCCAGTGTTGGCCCAAACCGTTTTTCAAGCATTGGAGGTAGTTTTCCCATGGAAATGAACTTTCAATACTGCCTTTCATTGCCCTGGCAATTGAAATAATAACGTCCCCTGTGTGTTTTGTCTGGAACAGGGGATTCACAATGGGTTTTGTCAGACCGATCAGGGGGTTTCGTAATCCGGATGTAACCGGGACATCTTCATATCGCTCAAGATAGGAATGGTTTGGAAGGATCAGATCTGCCAGCATTGCGGTTTCGTCCATGTAGGAGGAAAAACTTACCTTGAATGGGATTTTTTGGAATGCCTTGATCACTTCTTTCGTATCTGTCAGTGTATAGCAAGGGTTGGCGTCAGCAATAAAAAGGATGGCAATAGCATCCTCTGCATCTGTGATTGCACGGGAAAGCCGGTGCAATAATCCACCTTCGGCAATCTGTTTTGTTTGAAGGCCGGCTTCTGCTTTTGTATCTAAGCTGATTTCCGGCCAGGAGATATAATTCGGTTCAGGCAGTGTAAAAACACCTCCTGTTTTATTGACATTGCCGACAAGAATGTTCAAAGCATGAATTGCACTCATCTCTGCAATACTCACCGGTGTATTGCCTTTACCCCGGCCGAAGATTGCAACAGGTTTTTCAGCCTGTCCGAATTCACGTCCAATTGTGAAGATGGTCCGGGAGGCAATTCCGGTAATTTCAGCGACCTTGTCAGGGTGGTAGTGGGCAAGTACTGCTGTACGCCAGGTGCGGAAGCCTTCTGAATGGTAATTGATGGCTGTCTGGTCATACAGAGATTCCAGCAAAATCACATGGGCGATTCCAAGGGCAAGGATGGCCTCTGTGCCGGGTTTGGAAGGCAGCCATTCATCGGATTTTGCTGCTGTGTCGGACAACCTTGGCTCAACCTGAATCAGCTTGATCTTTCCGGTTTTCCATGCATTGCCGGCTTGAATCATCCGGACAGGGGATCCCCAGCCATCTATAATGCCTGTTCCAAAACTCAGAACATAATCCGCGTTTTCAAGGTCAAACCCGGGAACTGTTTTGTTATTCTGTGGTTGTATATGAGAAAGGGAAAAGGAATCTTCAATGGATGATTGGAAGTAGAAATTGGGTGAGCCATAAGCGGTTAAAAACCGTTGTAACAGTGCAGGAACGGTTCCTCTGGAAGACCCTGCAATACCCGCAACCGTGTGAGCTCTTCCTTCTGCCCGTAAAGTCAATAATTTTTCCGTGATTTCAGAAAGTGCCTGATTCCAGGTAATTTTCTGAAAAGTTCCATTAATTTTTTTCATGGGGCTTTGAACACGGGTTGGCCCATAAAGAAGCTGTGGACCGGAAAGCCCCAGAACACAAATCTTCCCATTATTGACAGGGTGATTTTTCCGGCCTTCGATTTTCACAACACGGTTGTCAACTTTGCGGACCGTAATACCACATCCGCCGGGACATAATGTGCAGGTGGAATCGATATAGGATATCTTCCCATCCGGCGGGACCGGTGTCCATGGCCAGTTTTGGGACCATATGGAAGCGTCATCCATCAATTTCCATGGCAATGGTGAGAGCGCGGTTCCTGCTGCGGCCCCGATTCCCAGTGATAAAAAACATCTTCTGTCTATTTTCATTAATTTTTTCCCATTAGCAGTCAAAAGGAACGATTTTTATTATTTATGGCAGACAAAACATCCATCCTTTTCCGTTGAAACGCTTGATGTCCTTCCGGTTTCTTCCAGATGACATGCTGCACAGTCATTCATTTTCATCCGGTCGTATGTATTGGTCTTCAGACCAAGATAATTTTCCGGATTTTTCCCCCAGATATCCCGGCTGTACCCTGTAATCATATTATATTCATAGGGTTTCAGGCTGGTAGATTGGCCGATGTGGCCGTGGCATGTTTGACAATCCATTTTCGCAAGCTTGACATGGGCAACGTGTGAGAAAAAAACGCAATCCGGTTGTCTGGAGTAAATCAGCCAGGGCACCTCTTTTCCTTTGGAAACATATTCTTCAACAAAGAGAGCTTCATTTCCTGTATCCCCCTGAACCTCCTTATGGCAGTCAACGCATTGAGCCAGTTTGGGTACACCTGAGTAAGTACCATCTTCTCGAAAGAAATGGCAACTCTCACATCCGTTTTTGACTAGTGTCATATGCATTTCGTGGTTGAAGTCGATCGGCTGCTGTTTTTTAGAATAGAGCAGTTTGGGAAATACAATCCATCCTATAAAAAGACTGGTAGTAAAACCGATAATAAAAAATAGAATCGTCAATCCTGCAATTCCGTTTCCATTGCTCACGGATGTTGATTCTGCCTTGCTATCAAAGGTTTCAATCTCATTTGTCTTTTCATCTACCGTACTCATGAATGCTCCGTTGTTTTTCAACAGGTTATCCTGTTTTTTTCAGGTGTTTTCATCACACCTTTTGAACGGTTTACCCTGCTGTATGAAGAGATAAACCATATTTATTCCGACCAAACTGAAAATAATTATATTCGTCATTATGGATTGTCAATTAAAAAAACAGTTGAAATTTCTCCTGGGATGGTAACTACTTAATTGAACCATAACTATGTAACCCCGGAAGATAATTCACTCCAAAATAGGTGAATATCACAGCTGTAAAACCGAAAATGGAAATCATGGCAATCCGGTTACCACGCCATCCTCTCATCAGGCGTGCATGTAAAAGGATTGCATAGATAAACCAGGTGATCAGAGACCAGGTTTCCTTTGGGTCCCATCCCCAGTATCGCCCCCATGCTGAGTTGGCCCAGACCGCACCGGTTATGATACCGATAGATAAAAAGAAAAAACCGAACATGACCATCTGATGTGTGAGTTCATCCAGCATGTCGGGACCGGGAACATGAGAGAGTATCCCCTCACCGGATTGTTCTCCTATTTTCTTAATCAGAAATAGAACACTGATTGCAAATGCCACAGCAAAACCGGCGTATCCTAAAAAACAGGTCAATACATGGGCGATCAGCCAGTTACTCTTGAGCGCTGGAATGAGAGGCTGAATATGATCGCTGATATTCGGAGACAGAGAAGCATATGCCATGGCCAGAAATACAATGGCACTGGAAAAGGTACTGATGGTTCGATTTTTATATCGGATTTCAATGAAGATATACAGACATGCGATGGTAAGTGAGAAAAAGGTAAGAGATTCATACAAATTTGATAAAGGTGCATGCCCGAAACCCAGCTTATAGGATTCAATCCAGCGAAGAATAATGCCGGTGATGTTACCGGTTATGGCGACCATGGTGACAAAGGATGCGAGTTTCCCGGGAAAGTCCTTTTTAAAAATCAGTGAAACCATATATAATACACCTGCAACGCCGTAGACAAAGGTGATTACAGAGAGGATGATTGAACTGTTCATGAAAACAATACCTCAAATTGAAAAGGTTGAAATAAAATCTTTTACCAAAAGAGCGTTATACGGATTAACGGTTTAACAGCATGGACAGACCCTCTATTTTTTTTTGAACATTGAATTTGTTTTTGTTTGCTGTCCCCGAGATGCTGATTACGGTCTGTTCTCCCTTCCGGATCGCCTCGATGCAAACCTGTTGATGGGCTAAAAAAAAGGTAACGTAGCAGCCCAGGATCATCATGATAAATCCCATGTAAACCACCCAGACACCGGGATCTTTTGTAACCTGAAGACCGGTATAGTAATGTTCCTGGAAGTCCGCGACCGAAACAATCAGGTTTGATGGAATGGGTTCTTGTTGTAAATCCGCAATGGCTATTATTATTTTTCCCTTTCTCATCCTGTCAAATTGTGAAAATTTTATCGGCAGAATGACTGTTTGGTTTGTTCCATCCGGATCATGAAGTGTGCCGATATATGCATCCCCGATGCTATGGCCTTTGAAATTGTAGGATCGTTGGAACTCTTGCAAGGTTAATCTGCCAAGTCCTTCCGGGATGGTTTGGGTTTCACCAAGTGCGCTGTTCAGAGTGTAAACCATTCCTGTATTTACACTGGTAACGGAGAGGGAAATCCTGTCCGGCAGCGAATCTGTTGATTGGGTTTGTAATACGTCGATTTTCTGCAATTCATCCGGATTTTGAAAATCGATCTTGGGGAATGGATAGGGGATGAGAACTTCAAATGTACCTTTATCCCGAAGAAATAGTGAGCCTGTGAAAGCATCCCCGATATTCTGTCCTTTGAAGTGAAATTGATCGGAAAAGTCTGTCAGTATGAATTCTCCCTGATTATCGGGAAGTATGATTTTTTCCCCAAGCTGTGCTGTTTTTCGTACTTGTTCGTCGCCGGTTTTCCGGTCTTGTAAAACCAGAGTGATATTTCTTGGGGGAAGTTTACCATAATTTGACTGAAACAGGTTGATACCCTCATAACGTAGCGGATCATTCACAATAATATCTTTGGTGATGATCGGTTTGTTATCTTTCAGTAGGGTCAGGGCGGAACGGAATTCTTTTGGAGCACCGGAATCATAAAAGCTGACAGAAAAGTCATCGCACCGGATTTGAAAATCAAGATTCAAAACACGGTTGGAATCCTGCAGAAGAATTTGATTTGTAGTCTCACCCTCCGGAATGGTCACGGAACCGTCAAAACCGAACAAAGACCCAAGAAGGCTCCCGATGAGAAGGAGAACAACACTGAGATGTACGGCATAAACACCCATCCGGGTCCATCGCCCCTTTTCTGCAAACAGGAGAAAACCTGTTTCTGTTTTTTCCATAGCCGTATGTCTGTATCGATTACCGGCAATCTTCTGAAATAAGTCTTCCAGTTTTTCAGGCGGGGTTGCCGTGACAAACTTGCTTCGGATGGAGCTGTTTTTGACTTTTTTTTTGAATACAGGTGGTTCCCCTGGGAAAATGATTTTCCATGTGGCAGAGAGCTTATCAACTGAGCAGACAATGATATTGAGGACCAGGGTGCTGATCAGAAATCGAAACCACCAGGAATGGTACATATCGAACAGGTCGAATGCAAAAAAGATTTTATAGAGAACCTCTCCGTATTTATGTAAATAGAAGTCAGGGTTCCCGTTTTGCGGAACAATGGTGCCGATAATGGAAGTGGTTGCAAGTGAAAGAAATGTGACGATTGTCAGACTGACAGACGCAAAAAATTTCCACACCATATCTCCGAAACGGCTCTGATTCTGTTTTTTATTCATTCATACATCCTCTATGGTGTTTCTGCTTCTGTAAACGGTTTTTTGATTCAGCAGTGTAATTATTTAATATTGAATGATATCATTATGTTATTTATCAATATCACCGGCATAAATCATTGTTTGATAGATATAGGCCAGAAGTTGCGATAAGTCAATCAAGGGAGGGGCATCCGGCCAATTAAAAATATTGGACGACTTGAAATTGCAATCCGGATATTCATCATCCTTGGTGAGAAATTACGGGTTGCTTTCAGCGGCTTGTTTTTTGTTCTGCGGATCATCCAGGTTTGACAGAAAGTGTTGCAGGGACTGGGACGGGAAATGGGTTTCAAGGTCAAAGAGATACCAGCTCGTGTGGCGCAGACCATTTTTCAGGAAATCTTTTGCGGGAATCACCCGGAGAGTCAGTCTGCTGAACAGATCTTTTCGTTTTTTTCGATCCATCTCTTTGCCGGAGAACATACTATCAAAATATTCCTTCGCTGGTATGAGTTTTGGACTGTTTGTATAATCAAAATCCATAATTTTATTTTGAAATGCCGCAAAAGCATGAAAGCGAAATTCACTTGGCGGAGCACTCCGGTTGTAAACGATCCTTGTCTTATACATGGTGATGGTTGGCCTCTGGACACCAGAAGCAACTGTTTTAGAGGATTTACTGGGCATCAGTTTGTCATGGTCTTTATCAAAAATAAAAATCACTTTTACATTGGTTACATCCAGACCATCTGTACTGGCCTTATTCAGCAGGGAATAGATATTCTCATAGCATTTTAAACTGTTATATGTATCACTGAAAAACAGTTTTCGAAAAAGATTCAGGTATTGCTTTTCCTGGTCAATGGTATTGGATTGTTTTTCTGACAAACTGCCTGGAGTATCCCCATTTTCGGCTCGCGTCGATCTTACTGAAAACAGAAGGCATAGAAACAGGGATATAAAAAAACCGATAAAATATTTCCGGATGTGCATATTGTTTGTCTGATCAGGAGTCATATTCTCTTTGTGTTTTCAGATTATTGGGTTTTGGCCAGCCGAACTCCAATGTAAAAATTCACATAATCGGGCAGATGTTTTGTCCGGTTCGCACTTCGGCATCGTCTTGCATAGCTGCTCATCCCTCCACCCCGGGAAATTTTGGAATAACCGGTTTCAGGCCCGGCCGGGTCCATTATGGGTTCAGTGGGATAGTCTCTATACCAGTCCTGACACCATTCATACACATTGCCATGCATGTCATACAATCCAAACGGGTTTGCCGGAAAGCTGCCAACAGGAATGGTCTGGTTACGGTTGATTCCTTTTGGAGAGCCAGGTATGGGATGATTTCCATTATAGTTTGCCTGGTCTGTGGATAAGAATTTTCCAAAATAAAATGGTGTGTCTGTATCGGCACGGCATGCATATTCCCATTCTGCTTCCGTGGGCAACCTGTATTTTGTCGTATGCTCCAGTTGGTTGAGCTTCTGGATGAAAGCCATGGCATCATGCCAGGAGATAGAGTCCACGGGGCATTTCGGGCATCCAATGAATTTAGAAGGGTTATCACCCATGATTTTTTTCCACTGCTCCTGTGTAACCTCTGTTGTCTGAATATAGAACGCGCTGGTAATCGTAACTTTGTGCGGATTTTCATTGTCTGATCTCTGAAATTCATCTTCCGGGCTGCCCATGATAAATGATCCCGGCGGAATCATCACAAAAACCATGCCCTGGCTGTTTGTAAATTGTTGAGGTACGCTATTCGCCAGGGGGGATCGGATACCACAAATCAGAATGATCAGAAAGAGGATCAAAGAGATCCCATATGGACGGCTTATCTGCTGATTCTGCTTGTCATATCGTGTATACATTTTTCTGCTTACTCTTTTTGGGCCTGTGTGGGCTGGATCTGAATAACAGATGCCTTCTGATTGTTCAAATAGGTATTTCCAAGTGTCTTCATTTCTTCCCGGGTAATGGACTGATAGTCTGAGAGCATGGTCCGGCTCCATTCCAGTTGCTGCGGATGATTTTTCAGATCTATCAGTACACTGTTCAGCCAGTATCGGTTTGTTCTTTGAAAATCTTTTATGCTGGTAATCATGGGATCAAGCGCTCGTCTGAGTTCATCATCTGTGATTCCTTTTGCCGCTATATCTGCTGCAATTTTTTTGATTTCAGATTCAACCCGTATTTTTTCATCCGGATTGATCTGTGCGACGGCCTGAAACAAACCATATCCTTTATAAGCACGGCTGGAATGATTGTATGCATAGGTTGAATAGGAAGCACCAATTTTTTCCCGGATAATGATGCGCATTCTTTCTGAAAAAATTTCTCCCAGAACAGATAAACGTCTTGTGTTGGATATATTCCAGAAATCGGTCGTAGGGTAAACAACCGTAACGATACCTTTATTGATTTTTGTCGGAACCTGGATCTGATGGGTTTTGGCTACCGGAAACACAGGCAGGGAAGAGGGTATGCCATCGCCGGACAGCTCTTTTCGGGATGGAAGGCTGCCAAAGTATTGTGCTGTCAGATCGATCACTTCCTGTGGATCAAAATCACCGACAATCGAAATTTCTAGGGGGCTGTTCTGCAGGGCATTCAGAATCCAGGATTGAATATCGGAGAGTGAAATTTGTTTTAGCACCTCAAGCCTGGGAAGTCCGAATCGGTGGTCTCCGCCTGCCAGAAAACGTTTTCCAGACAATTCCATCCCGCCTTCAGGGGTATGTTCCAGTGTGTGATAGGTTTGTACAAACCGTTCCATGGACAGCTTGTAGGAATCTTTATCAAATCCCATATCCATTACATAGGCATACATCAGTTGGAACAAAAGCCGGATTTCATCCGAAACACTGTTCCCCATCAGTACAAATCTGTTTTCTTCAATGTTCATCTGGATTTGTGTGTTTTTTCCTGCCAGGGCTTTTTCAAGATCATCTTTTTGTAACCGGTTCAACCCGCTGCCGTTCACAACAGCTTCTCCCAGAATGGATACTCCCTGGGCCTTTTCTGTTTCGCTGTATCGTCCTTTACCAAAGGACAGAGCCAGAAGAACCTCATTTGCCTTGAAATCCGTTTTTTTAAGGTTCAGCCGTACATTGTTCTGAAAGTCAATGCAGATAATTCCAAGATCCTGGAACTCGTTTTGGCTGATGATTTTACCCTTTTCAGCAGGATCATCCAGATAGGGAAAGACAATATTTTTTTCTTCAACCGGTTTGGGTACTTCGGTCTGAAGGCTGGTTTGAAAAACATGTAAAATTTTTTCTTCTGCTTTGGCCTCAATCGAGGCATTTCCGGTAATACTGATGAGCCTGCTATCCGGCTCCCATATTTTTTGAAAGGCCTTATGAACCTGGTTGATTGTCAGTGATTGGATGACAGGAGAAAACAATTCTTTTTCCTGGTCCGGCGATTGAAATACCCGGTCATTGTTTATATTATGGATCACTATATAGGATAGTTTTTGACTATCTCTGGTTTTTGCGCCTTTCACTTCTTTGTCCAGGGAGGATAAGTAGTCCTTTTTCACACGGCTCAGTTCCGATTCCGTAAATTTGTATTGAACGGCTGTCCGGAGGGTCTTTTCCAGCAGAGTCAGGGATTCTTCCCAGTTTTCCGGACTGCATTGTGCAGAGACATCCGCAAATTGAATCTGACGAAAGGCAATTCCTGAGTTGGCAGTTGCTTCCGTAAACGGTGTATCGGGTTTTCGTACCATGGTGTCAAGGCGGTTTTGGACAATCTGAAATCCAAGGTAGTCGATCAACAGTCGTTTCTGAAGTTCAAAAGAATCCGGCTCTTCCAGGATTTTTTTTACATATCCGATACTCACGGTAGTATTTCCGGTTTCTTTTTCATAATGATAAAATGGTTTGATCCCAAGATGGTTGATTTTACCGAAGGGGGGGATATAGCCTTGTTCTGTTCTTGGCTTGAATGAGGAGAATTTTTCATGGATGAGGGACTCCGCCAGTTCGGTTTTAAAATCACCCACCATGACAATCGTTATATTTTCAGGTCTGTACCAGGCGCCATAAAATTTTTTCAGGCTTTCTCTTGTGGTTTCAAATATCGTTTTTTCCGTTCCAATGGGCAGACGTTTTGAGATTCTGGCATCCGGGAACTCAAATTCCAGTGAAGCCTTGTAAGTCCGATAGTCGGCTGAGTCTCTTGTGCGTTTTTCAGCCAGGATTACTTTTTTTTCTTTT
The DNA here is from genome assembly GCA_964437395.1 of uncultured Desulfocicer sp. Lineage (GTDB taxonomy): Bacteria > Desulfobacterota > Desulfobacteria > Desulfobacterales > SURF-7 > QZKS01. The sequence continues at coordinate 5,016 of CAYTGW010000024.1, read as the reverse complement.
TCAACTTCCGTATGCAGCAGAAGGGCTCCTTCTGAATAGTCCTGAAAAACCAGCAGTCCCTTTTCCAGACTTTCTTTTTTGCTGTCCGGCAGAAGAACGTCATATACGGTTTCGTAAAATCCGGTATGGGCGTTGGCATCATTGCCAAACTGCATGCCGATGCTTTGAAAGAATTTTACGAGTTCACCGGGTGGGAAATGTGTGGAGCCATTGAAAAGCATGTGTTCAAGAAAATGAGCGGTTCCGCACTCCTGCTCTTCTTCATGCATGGATCCGACCTGGATATTCAGGTGCATGCTTACCCTGTCCTTTGGTTCCTGGTTTTTCATGAGTACATATCGCAGTCCGTTTGGCAGACGTCCATAATGTATTGCCGGATCCGGATCAAGATCACTCTTTTCATGAGGCCAGACAGCCAGCGGGAGCTGCCCTTCCGTTTGCGCATATGCGGTTGTAAGGGACAAAAGGAAGCATGATTGGCCAATAGGGTTCTGTATACCAATTGGAGAAAAAAATATCGGGATCACCAGGAGAAAAAACAGGCTGGTTTTTCGGATCATTATGATACTCCTTACCTTATTCTTATTCGGAAAATATTCGATCAGTAAGCTGTATTACCATCAATTATAAAGGCTATCAACAGAAAGAACCGGTGTGATCGCAATAATTTGAGAAGGCACTGAAGTGTGATGAAAATAATAGAAAGGGGTTTTGACAGTTAACGATTCAACTGTTACTATCAGCTCCGTTCAAAATGTCGGTCTTGAAATAAAATTTCAAAACAATCGATAATCAAGGAGAAAAAACATGCGTATTCCTTTTTTATACCGTATTTTAAAATCCCCTTTTGATGAAGGGTTGCAGGATCATACGGAAAAAGTCAAAGAGTGTGCCTGGGCTTTTCAACAGGCAATGGAGAGTCTGATTTCCGGTAACGGATTATCCTTTGAGAATCACAAACAGGAAGTTATCCGGATCAAAAGTGAATCAGATGCCATCAAGCGAAGGGTCAGAGGGCATTTGCCCGGCCTGGGATTATTATCCATGAATAACTATCAACTTTTGATGTATCTGAAAGAAGAGGATAAAATTCTGGATGTAATTGACCGCATTCTTGGTTTATTGGCGGGGAACAGCAGTGTGAAAATTCCAGATATGATGAAAAAGGACATCTATCTGTTGGTTGACATGGCAATTGAACCGGTTGAGGAGTTGAGCAATCTGGTGAACGAATCCAGAAAGTATTTGAAATCTTATTCAGAAAAGCAGCGAACCAGCGTCAAAAAGTGTGCAAATCTTCTCCGGCAGAAGAAACAGGAAGCCTCTCAGATTGAAAATTCTCTCATTCGTAAAACCTTTGCGCTTGAAACAGATCCAGTTAGTATTTTTTTATTGGCAAAGCTTATCGAGTCAATCGGCTCGATTTCATTGCATGCGGAGCATGCCGGGGATATGATGCAGGCCATGTTGTCCTGATGCGGCTATTTATTAAAAAAAACCCACCATATATACAGGCCAAGCGCTATCCATAAACCAATGGCCGATATGTACCCAATCCAGTTGATGGGTTTTTTTGCAAGTCCATATTTTCCTGCTTCTTGAACTTTCTGATTACAGGAAGGACATTTTGTCGCGTTTAATGGAAGCCTTGTAAAGCATTCAGGGCATCTTTTAAAACCAGAGTCGATCCGCTTGTGATGCGGGCTACTCGTTTTTTTCATTATCGCCACATCCTCTTTATAAGGGGTAAATAAAGACCTGAGCCCCTGGCCCTGGTTGAGACCAGGGGCATGCTATTATCGATAGCTTTCTTCAACAATGATTTCGCTTGCAGTCCTGATTTTTTTCAGCCAGGAATCAAAGGTTTCCCTTTTTTTGCTCATGGAAAGTTTGGCTGCGATTTTTTCCTTTTCTTTTTGAAAATCATTTGGATTTGGTTTTTTTCGATCAATGAACTCAATGACAAAATATTTTGATGTTCCCCGGATCACTTTTTCAGGCCACTGTTTTTTACTTGAAAGCAGAAACGCTGCATCACTGAGCTCCTTTTCAGGGCCGATCTGAGGAACCGGATCATTCCGTTTGAAAAAACCGGTTGCAATGACCTTCAGACTTTTTTTGGTGTTCTCCTGAGTCAGTGAGTTCTCCTTGCCGAGTGACTTTAAAAAGGTTTCCGCTTCTGCAGATGCCTTCTGGTCTTTCAGTTTCTGAACCAGATTGGTTTTTGCTTTTTCCGACACAGTTTGAAATTCGGCTACTTGCTGTGGGATTTTTCCTGTAACCTGGAGGAGATAATAGTTGCCTTCCAGTTCCAGAACATCGCTGATTTCCGTTTCCGGCAGATCAAAGGCTGCGGACGCAAATTTTTCACGATCCCCTACATCTGCCGGGCCCTCGCTTTTTGTGAAAAAGTCTGTTTCAATGACTTTCAGGTTTCTGGATCCCGCCTCTTTTGACAGATCATCACCATCCAGCAAGGCATCAAAAAAGGACTCTGCCTCATCATAGGCAATATTTCTGGCTTTTTCTTCGATAAGGTTCCGGCGGATTTTCGGTTCTACCTCTGCCAGCGTCTTGGTCGTGGCTGGATAAATATTTTCAACCTTGATGATATGCCACCCGAATTGCGTTCGAACCGGATCACTGATCTCTCCGGGATTCATGGAAAAGGCTTTATCGGAAAAGGGTTTGACCATGGCTTCTTTTACAAATTTACCCAGATATCCACCTTTGTCTTTTGTGGAATCCTCAGAATAATTTTTGGCCAGTTCTGAAAAATCCTTTTTCCCTTCTCTTGCTTCTTTTGCAATACGATCCGCTTCTGTTTTTATTTCTTCAACCTTTTCTGGTGGCGCATTTTCATCCAATCGGATGAGGATATGACGGGCTTCTACTGTTTTTTCAACAGAATAGGTAGCCTGATTGTTATCATAGTATTCCTGCACTTCATCATTGGTAACCTGAAGATCTTTTTTATAGGCTTCCGGTGAAAACCGCAGATACTTCACTTTTATTTTAGGGTCTGTTTTATAGTTGTTTTTGTTTTGTTCAAAATGGGCTTTGACCTCTTCTTCTGTTGGTTCAATACCGGTATAGGTTTCTGGTTCAAACTGGACAACATTGATATTCACGAGAGCATTTTCCCAGTCATACCATTCTTTTGCTTCCTCTTCTGATACGAGGATATTGCTGGTGATGAATTGCTGAAGTTTCTGTGCGAGCATTTGATCCCGCTGATCTTTTTCAAACTGCTCCGGAGAAGTGCCGACCCGTTTCAGTATTTTTTCGTAAATCACGGTGCTGAAGGAATTATTTTCCTTAAAATACTGCATGTCCTGAATCGTCCGGGTCAGTTCTTCATCCGAAATAATCAGGTTCAGCTTTTTGGCTTCCTGAAGGATCAATGTCCTTGTGATGAGCTGATCCATGGCCTGTTGTTTCAGATTCATCATTTTAAGGATTTCATCGTTCAGGTTGTTTCCAAACTGTTGCCGGACTCTTTGAAGCAGGTTATTGTAAGTTTCCCGATAATCGTCAATTGATATGGTCTGTTCATTCACTGTTGCTACTTTGGAGGCTTTCTGGGTCTTATATGATCCGAACGCCATGAAGATAAAAGCAACAACAACTGCAAGGAGCAGTATTTTAATAATCCATGAAGACGCGTTATCCCGCATAGCCTGAAGCATATTTTTTCCTTTTCTTATTTCTTAGGTGGATCGTATTTTTATTTCAAATTCCGGTACAGACAGATTATAATCTCCATTGAAAACGCTAAATTCATATTTTTTATCGAAGGGTTTGTCAACAATGACTTGCTCCCTTTTGAAAAAACCGGAGATATCTTCTTTCCATACCATGAAAAAGAAAATCGCATAATATAAAAAAATCAGGCAGAATTTAGGTGTTGACACCCTCGCTTTGTTTTTGGTAAGCATCCTCATTCGTGGGGTTGTAGCTCAGCTGGGAGAGCGCATGACTGGCAGTCATGAGGTCAGGGGTTCGATCCCCCTCAGCTCCACCAAAATTCTCAATACCATTCAAATGCCAGGTTCTTTTTTTCTATTTAGATCTTACGGTTTCAATTTCAGAGCAAATTTCAATTTTATCGGGGCACTGAACGGTTGATTCGGCCCCTCATCTGCAATTACTGCTTTTTAATGATCTTTTTTAAAGCTTTTTATGAAAAGTATGACCAGAATGGCAAGCAAAATGGTAGAGACCCGATGGAACAAATATGAAACCCAGTAACAAACCAGTAACCGGACACAACCCTTTACACGAAGTGAATCGCATGAACTCCGGTATCCCTGAATATGCTTGCGCCGGGTATTGTCCTGCATGCCGGGAAACCCATTTTCTGGAACAGGGAGATGCACGTCAGCATTGTTTTGGGTTAATGAAAACCTTTGAGCAGAAAGGCCGGATCGATTTTCATGTTCCGGAGTATCTGGCAGACCCTCGATTATCTTTGGATTATCTTTTCGGTGATGCCAGGGGGCAGATGTTCGGTGCGCTGGAGTGTAAAGATTCTGCTGGAGAGATTTTGATCCTGAAGGCATTTTCCGGTCAGTACAACGGCATCTGGAAGGTGGAGGGCTGGGCGCCGCCGCTTTTGGATGTAGAACGTTTTGATTCGCTGGTATTTGACATTGACCAACAGATCAAGGAGCTGGGAAACCGGATTGCCTGGCTGACGGAAGAGGAGGAACGGCAGCGGCTCATAGGTCAGCGGAAAAAGTTGTCCCAGGGTCTGATGAAAGAGATCCATGCTCTTTACCATGTCCGCAATTTCCGATCAGAGGCGAAATCGCTTTCGGATTTTTTCCCAAATGGGATTCCGACCGGTGCCGGAGATTGTTGCGCCCCCAAGCTGCTGAATGATGCAGCAAAGAGAAACCTGCTCCCTGTCAGTCTTGCAGAATTTTACTGGGGAAGGCCAAACCGTTCCGGAACCCGTCAGCATGGAAGTTTTTATGCTGCCTGCACGGAAAAGTGCCGGCCCATTCTTGGGTT